>NZ_CP146986.1:600000-900000 GCF_037126175.1 Pseudomonas sp. RSB 5.4 | reverse complement strand
CGCCGGTCTGTCGCCGGAGGCCACGCAAGGCACAGTCGAATTGGTGGGGAAAAACCTTACGGCATTCTTCTCGGGTCAACCCGTGCTGACGCCGATTCAGTTGCCGCCGAAAACAGGCCATCAACGCTTGCGCTAAAGCACCCCGAGCAACGTCCACAAACGCCGCGATTCAGCGTCGGCGCTGATCAGCTCGCCGAGCAATTCGCTCAGTGGTTTATTACCCCACTCGACTCCGCGTCGAATCAGGTACGGCACCGGGCTGTGAGGCTCGGTGCGCGCCAGGTATTCGGCGATCAGCAGCAATTGGCGGTAAGCCTCTTCACGACTGGCCGGCTCGCGTAACACCTGAGCCACCGGCGCCTCTTCGACAAACTGCGCCACGGCGACAGGCGTCTCGAGTGGTGCAGGCGCGGGCGTCGGTTGTTGTGGGTGCATGGCGATGAACTCCTGAACCAGCGTCAGTAACGCCTCGATGGTTTGCTGCAATGGCCCGAAGCCCGGCCCTTGACCGCCCAGATAAGCATCGCTCCACGCATCGAGACGTTGCAGGTGTTGCAGACTCAACAGCAGACTGCCCTGCGTGCGCAGCCAGAATGCCAGCGGCGTCGCGCGGATCTGCTCACTGAGCCGTTTCTGTTCGTTGCGCGCATTTTCCGCCGAAGTCTTTGCGCCTTTACTGTCATTGACCTGAACCTGCTGCACTTTCAGGCGACGCCAGACTTCAAGGGTGTAAACCTCGAAATCACTGTTGTTCGCGCCGAACAACGGCACCCGGGTCAGCAAAATTTCACAGTAACGGCGCACCAGCCATTCCAGCGGAATCACCCGCCACGACTGATCGCCGTCCTCGGCCTGCGGGTGCAGGTGCTCGGGAAAACGTTCACACAATCCGGCGATCAGCGCCAGACTGCCGGGCAACCCGTCCAGCGCTTGCAGGTGCAGCCACGCTTCACCGAGCCAGGCGCTGAGCATCAAATCCTTGCTGCGCTCCAGCAGCAAGCAAGTGGTCAGTTTCTCCACTTCCGGCCAGTTCGCGCGCTTGAGCGTCGATTGCCAGACCCCGGTCGGCAGGCTCGCATCGTCTTCGCGGCGCAGATCGCGCAACTGGTCGAACTCGCGTTCATAACGCAGATCGACACCACACGGCGCCTCGGCGCTGATCGGCGCGAGCAACTGGTCGATCAGCTCTGGCAAGGTTGTCAAAGGCAGGCTCACAGATTCTCCTTGGAGGCTTCGAGGGCAGCGGTCGTGTTGGTCATCTGAAAGGGTGAACGCGGTGCGCGGGTAGGCAATGGCGAGATCGACAGCGGCAATTTCGAGCCCTGGCTCATCAGCGACAGGCGCACGAACATCCGCGTGAATTCGCTGGTGACGCTGTCGGTCGCCGCCGTAACCGGCAGGCGCAACGCCAGCGGAAAATCGGTGTAATCCATATTCGGCTGACGCTGCACCGAGAAGTGCGCACGCATCAAGCGCAGCAGCGACCACGGCCCGCCGTACTCCCAACCGGCCTCCATGTCGCGCACCACCAGGTTCGGTTGCAGCGGATCGTTGACCGGGCGCTCCTTGCCGTTGCGTGCCCAGCGCAGGGTCAGGCGGATCGGTTGGCCGACCATCCAGCGCAGGTTCGGCTGTTCGGCGCCGGGGTAGTTGATCTGCTGATTACCCGCCAGCAAGCCCCAGGCAATCACCTGATCGGCGCCTCTCTCTTCCTCGCGGTCGGTGCGCCAGCGCACGTCGAGTTCCACCCCGAGGATGCCGCTTTTGTCGCGCACGAACAGCGGAGTCAGCCACACGCTGGCCTGCTTCAGGCGGTTGAGAAAGTCTTCGGCGGCCAGGCGCTCCGGGGTCTGGCTCAAGACAAGTCCGGCCTGCGCCACCGGCAGGCGCTTGTCGATGATTTCCAGAAAATGCTGGACCCGTGACGGATCGGCGTCCTGCGCCTGCACCCCGTTGGCAAACGGGAAACGATCGGCCAGGAATTGATTGAAATAGTTGGCCAGTTCATTCCAGGCCGTGGCCGCTTCTTGCTGTTGCAGGAACTGGCAACGCTGCATCGCCGATTGTTGCAACTCCACCGCACGCATCGCCAGCGTGCCACGCCCACCCGCCAGGTTGGCCGTTTGCAGAACCTGCAGGCAGGAACCGGTGTCCATCTCGATGAAATCACGACTGACCAGTTGCTCGATCTGCGCCGGGGAACTCGCCGGGTTGGCGTCCTTGTACTTGAGCAATTCATCGTTGAGCGCGCTGAACTGGGTCACTCGCTCGTAATCCAGCGCCGACAGGTTGCCCTGCTGGGTCATCAGCCACTGCAGGGCCGGCGCGCGACGTTCGGTGATGCCAAGCATGGTGTTGAACTGCTGTTTGAGACTCAGTTTCAGATCCTGCACATCACTGGCACCGTACAGCTGCAGGCCGAGGTTTTTCGAACCGTCCCACTGACTGATTTCGGTACGACCACCGAACAACGGTTGCGCGGTGATTTCTTCAAGACCGCTGACGATCTGCGCCAGCGCCCGCCGATTCAATGCGCCTTGCAGACGCGCGGCGAGGTCGCTGCGGTGCACCTCGACAAAGGCTTTTTGCAGGGCCATCGCCTGTTCGGCCTGAACGTTGAATACCGCGTACGGATGAGTCTGGTCGTTGTGATCCTTGAGGCTCAGCCACATCGCCTGGGCGGCGGCAGTTTCGGCCGCTTGCAGCAAGGCATCGCGATACACCGGCGGGATGCGCGGCAGCTCTTCGGCGACATAACTTTTGTAGCTGGCGAAGTAGCTCAACGAGGTATTAAGGTCATCGCCGTCGACGGTCTGACCCTGCATATTGACGTTGTCCTGCGTGGCGCGCATCGCGATCGAAACGAAGTCGCGCCTGAACAGCGCCTGCACGGCGTTGTTGAGTTTCACCACCTGATCCTGCAACGCCAGTTGCCCGCTGCCCTGCTGCACCAGCAGATTGCCGCGAGAACCGACCTGGGCGATCCACTGATCGCGAAAACTCTGCTGCAACTTGCTCGCCTGGGCGTCGAGTTGTTGTTCAACGGCAGGCCCGAGCAATGTGCTCTTGCGTACCTTGTCGAGAAAGTCGCGGTAGCCCGGTACCAGTTCCTGGCCCTTGCCGCGACTCCAGGTCGAGTTGGTCAGGGCGATCGCCGCTTGCAGATCATCAATCAGTGCCCGCAGATCTTCCAGCTCGCTCAAGCTGTTGCCGCTGCCCGCCTCCAGTTGCTCCAGATGCAGCTTGAGGTAACCGGCCTTGCTGACAAAGTTGTCAGCGAGGAAATACTGATCGAGCCAGCGCTCCATCAGCCCGGTGAAGTTGCTGACAATCAGCGGCCGCTCGACGCTCAGGTCCAGCGCCTGCAAATCACCGCCATCCCCTGCCGCCAGCAGTCGATTGTAATAAGCGGCATGGGGCAAGGTGGCGGCGTTGAGGTTCAGTGACAGCGCGCTGTTGCTCAGTTGCACCAGGTCATCGAGTGGCACTCGCTGGTTGTTCTGCACTTCACCGAACAACTGATTCTGTTGCTCCAGACGCAATGCGCGATCCACCAGATCCGTGGCCTTCTGGTAGTTCTGCCATTGCGCCGGGTCTTCGCTTTCGACGCTGGTGCGCCGATCAGTGCTGCGAATCGCCTTGATTTTCGCCAGCTCCGCCACCAGCAGATCGTGCAGCGGCACCAGCATATGGCGCTGGGTCGAGCGGAACAGTTCCTGTTCGATCCGGGTATCGAAAGAGGAGAACCACGAGGTCGGAAACACCAACGACACGTAGTGCCAGTGCGGCGCTTTTTCCAGCACGCGCCAGAAGCTCTGCACATTGCGCCGGGTCGGCTCGATGCGATGCGCTTCGTCGGTGACGGCGACATAGCTCTTCTGCGCACCCTGCATCAGCCGCGCCAGTTCGTGGGCATCGCGAACCGAGTCGCGCCAGACCCAGATCATCGCCACCGCCCACAGCACTCCGACCACCAGCGCGACGCCGGCAGTGATCCGTTGCCAGCGCTGACGCAAGCGCAACAGGCGCGGCACACCCTGGGCCAGGCCTCGTTCGCCGACCAGGCGCTGGCGCCACAACTGGCGCACGAACGCACTGCGCTGCAAGCCGCTGTCATCGGCGGAAAATCCGTCGAGCGCATCATCGGCCGGCTGATTCGCGCTGAAATACACGCCGCGAAAACACGGCGCCTCACCCTGCGCGTTGCCCTGAAATACCGGCTCCAATACGTTCTGCAAGCCACGGCGCAGGCTTTCCAGACGTTCCGGCAACGCGTACAGGTCCGCGCTCAGGTGCCCGGACAAAGTACCGATTTCGATCACCGCTTCGGCCAGAGCCCGGTGCAAGCTGTCCAGCGCCTGGTCGCTCCATTGCCCCTGCCAGACCGCATCGCGCGCGTAGGGCGATGACCAGCCCAGAGTGCGATCACGGGCTTCATCCGGCAGTGCACTGATCAGTTCCTGAAACCCGGGCAGTTCTTCAAGACCCGTGACGATCACATACACCGGCACACTCAAACCGAACCGTTGCAGCAGATCGATGAAGCGCCGACGCGCCGCCAGACCGAGTTGGGTGGCCTGCTCCAGGTTGTCCAGACGACTGACCGGCACCGTCCAGATCACCCCGTCCAGCGGACGTTTGCTGCGCAGGCGTAAAATCAGCCCGAGCAGACGCCACCAGCCGCCGCGTTGCAGGTGCATGCCGTCCTCGGGCAAGAACAATGCTTGCGGCACCACCAGCACCGCGCCCTCGGGGTCCGACCACCAGCGGCCGAACCACGCCGGTTTGTCGGTGGGTTGCAGGTGCCATTCGTTGACCAGTTGCGTGCCCTGGATTTCGTCCCCGAGCATCAACAACCACGGCATTTGATAACGATCATGGGTGCCCTGCTCTTGCTCCATGTGCCGCACCGAAGCGTAGAAACTGCGGATCGCCGCGCCGCTCTGAGTGCGCAGCCACCACACCGCAACCGCGATGATCACCAGCAGCAACAACAGCGCGACCACCCACGCGACAATCGTCAAAGTGCTCATGAGTCTTGCTCCGGGGCCGCCACTGAATCGCTCATCTGCAGCACCGGCTCCAGTTCCGAACGAATGTCACGCCACAGAAACTGGCCGATCCCGGTCAGCAACAGAACCATCGCCACAATCCCCAGCGCCAGGCGAAAGCCGTCCGGCAACGCCGTGCGTACCGGTAGCTGCAACGGCGGTACCTGCGAGGGTTGTACCAGGCGCTGACTGACATCGGCATAGTCGGCCTCGTCTTGCCAGGCGAAGTTGAACAACGCCAACCGCCACTTCTCCAACTGCGCCTGGCTGTGTTCGCCACGCAGTCGCCCATGAAAACCGAGGATCAGGCACTGCAGGTAGACGTTGGCCAGATCGCGGGCGGTCGGTTGTTGTTCATCGAGCACTGTTTGAATCGCCGCCGGCAGTTGCTCGCCGGCCTGGCGCGTCGAATACAGACGCGACTCCAGAGGTTTGCTCTGCCAGGCCGATTGCCCCGGCCACGGGCTGAACAACAGGGTTTCATCAACCAGCGCGACAAAGGCATAGACCAGCGCCTTGACTTGCTCAGTGGCCGAATCCCCCACCCGTGAGTACGCCGTGCGCCACAATCGTTGCGAGGCCTGAGTCGAGAGCTCGACCACGGTTTCGACCAGAGCCGCCTCGTCCTCGCGGTCCTTGGGCAACTGGCTCCAGTCCAGCGACCATTGCTGCCACGTCTGCCGAAATGCGCTGCTGAGCGGCGCGTCCTGCAAACTCAGATTTCTCGTTCCGGCCCCGGCAGTCCCTTCCGACATGCTGCGTTCCTTGTGTGATCAGGCACTTTCACTCGTCTGCGCAACAAACAGCACCACCTGCCACGGACTGCTGGTCAACTTCGCTGCTGGCGCGGCGATCATCAGCGGCAGTTGTGCGTCAAACCACGCGCCTTCGGCCGTGACCACAAACAGCCGCGTGTCATCGCCGACGCTGTAGGCCACCTGTTCACTGCGGCTCATGGCCTGGTGGCTCAATCCGCTCATGCGCTGGCGGCTGAGCAAGGCAACGTGCGGCGCCGAGGCGATGATTGCACTGCGCAGCCATTCACTGGCCGCCTGCTCGCTGGCCCCGTTGGGCATGCGCAGGCCGATGACCAGCCGCTGGCTCGGTTGCTCATCGGGCAACTGAATTGAAAAGCTCTGCTCGCCGCGCTCGAACGGCAGGCTGCGATAGCCGGCGCGGATCAGTTCGAGGGTGATTTCCAGCCATTGCAGCACCGCGTCGTAACCGCGCTGCAACTCCAGAAAATCCAGCGGCGCGAACGCCGGCACCCCGGCCAGCGGATCGAGTGCCGACCAGGCGCCGGCCAGTCCGAGTAGCTGCACATACAAACTCTGCGGATGGGCGATGCGACTGTTGAGTGTGCCTTCGACTTCCGGCAGCCGTGCCCACAACGCGGTCAATTGCCGGCGAATCTCCAGCGCATCGTCCTGATTGCCGGCCTGTTGCGCCTGACGCAATCGACCGCCGAGGAACATGCACTTTTCCCGCGCCCGTGCACACAATCCGGCGACGCGCCGGCCCAGCGGCGAATCGGGCAACAGGATCGGAGTCGGCGGCGTATAGGCCAGCGGCAGAAAACCTCCGCCTTCCTTGCGGATTCTCAGCAGCGGCAGGCAGATCGAATCGGCCTTGTTCAATTGCGTGCACAGGCGTGGGTTGGGTCGCCACACGGTGATCGATTCCGGAAACTCGCCACTGGTCAGATCCGGCAGCGCTTCACCGACCACAGATTGCAGGCGTCCCTTCAGCGGCAGCAGTTGCCCGGCGCGCCACAACGGACTGATCGCCAGGTAAACGGTGACGGTGGCATCGTCGGTGGCGTTGATGGCCGGGCCAATATCGAGTTCCAGAATCGGGCCGATACCGGCTTGCAGATCCACCGGCAGACCATCAGGCATGGTGCCTTGCAACGCCAGCACGCGAACCACCCCGGCGCTCAACGCCGAGGGATCGAACTCCATGCGACTGACGCCCCAGAACCACGGGTTGCACGCTTGCGCCATATGCGCACCGAGGGCTTCGGCACGCAGGCCCTGCAACTGAAAATGCTGCGGCAGCAATTGCATGCCTTCATGCCAGCAGACCGCGTCAGGTAGCAGACTCATACGACTCCCTTCGACCATGCCGCAACCCGGCGGCGAGCGGTGTGTTTCAGTTTTCCTTGCTGACCAGGCTCATCTCGCGGCTGTCGAACTTGAGCCACGCTTCGCGCTGATCGTCGAGCCGCAAGCGGTGCGCTCCGGGTGTGTTATAGCTGGCGAAGACCAAAAGTCCAGCCGCCTTCTTGCCCCCCAGCGGGAAGGTCTGGCGGTCGATGAATTGCCCCGGCACCAGCTCCAGCCCCCACACGCTCATCAGCTGACGATAGTCGCGTTGGTACTGGTCGCGCCCGGCAAACCACTGGCTGGCACTGATGCCCGACAGCTGCTTGAGCAGATCCGGATCGTTGACTGCAACGAAATCCACGGCAATGGGCGTGTCGTCATTGGCCTTGGGCGCGACGTCGAGGGTCAGGCTGTCCAGATCGACTTTCGGCCCGAAAAAAGAACAACCGGCGAGCAGCGCAAACAAAACAACACTCAAAAATCGTCTGCACAAAATGAATTTTCCTTTTCCCGAGACAGTCCAAAAAAGCTTTTCGCTTGCATTTTTATAGACCTGTTCTAGCGTCTTGGGTAGTTCGGTTCCCAGAGCCGAATGAGGAAGGTTTGTCAAAGGAACGACAGGTCATCTGCCACCCTTTCTAACCTACGGTCCAGTAAGGGAAAGCGATGAACGGGCCTCCCCGATGCATTGCGCCCGCCTTCGCATCGGAGTCAGCCACCATGGCAGAAAGTACTCAGCACAAGCTCGACCGGGTCCGCCCGCCCCGAGTGCAAATTACCTACGACGTCGAAATCGGCAACGCCATCGAAAAAAAGGAATTGCCTCTGGTGGTCGGAATTCTGGCTGACCTCTCCGGCAAGCCACTTAAACCATTGGCAAAACTGACTGAACGGCGTTTTACCGAAATCGACCGCGACAACTTCAACGAAGTGCTCGCCTCGATCGCTCCCCGCGCCACCCTGCAGGTCAACAACACCATCACCGGCGACGACAGCAAGCTCAATATCGAGCTGAACTTCAAACACATCGACGACTTCGATCCGGTCAAGGTGGTGGAACAAATCACTCCCCTGCGCCGCCTGTTCGAGGCTCGCCAGCGTCTGCGCGACCTGCTGACCAAACTCGATGGCAATGATGATCTGGACAAGCTGTTGCGCGACGTCATCGCCAACACCGAAGGCTTGCAAGAGATCAAATCGGCCCGCCCAGACACCGCTACCCCGGCCGCTGACGCCGAGGCCCCGGCCGAACCGCAAGCCTGATCATCCATTTAACCGAGGGAGCATCCGTCATGCCCGCCGCCGCCCAGAATCAAGCCAGCGAGAATGCTGCAGCCGAAACCTTATCCCTGCTCGACCGGATCATCGCCGAGGGCCGCATGGCTCACGATGACAGTCAGCAGGATTACGCCCGCGACATGCTCGCGGAGTTCGCCACCCAGGTGCTTGACGAAGGCATGGCCATCGACAAGGACACTGTGGCGATGATCAATGACCGCATCAGCCAGATCGACCAACTGATCAGTGCCCAGCTCAACGAGGTGCTGCACCACACCGACTTTCAGAAACTCGAAGCCTCGTGGCGCGGCCTGCACATGCTGGTGCAGAACACTGAAACCAGCACCCGGCTGAAATTGCGCCTGCTCAACGTCACACAGAAAGAACTGCAGAACGACCTGGAAAAAGCCGTCGAATTCGACCAGAGCGCGCTGTTCAAAAAGATCTACGAAGAGGAATACGGCACCTTCGGTGGCCATCCGTTCAGCCTGCTGGTGGGCGACTACACCTTCGGTCGACACCCGCAGGACATTGGCCTGCTGGAAAAACTGTCGAACGTCGCCGCTGCCGCGCACGCGCCGTTCATTGCCGCCGCCAGCCCTCGCCTGTTCGACATGAACAGCTTCACCGAACTGGCGGTGCCACGTGACCTGTCGAAAGTCTTCGAGAGCCAGGAGCTGATCAAGTGGCGCTCGTTCCGCGAAAGTGAAGACTCGCGCTACGTGTCGCTGGTGCTGCCGCACTTCCTGCTGCGCCTGCCTTACGGCCCGGACACCTCCCCCGTGGAAGGCATCACCTACGTTGAAGACGTCAACGGCACCGACCACAGCAAATACCTGTGGGGTAATGCGGCGTGGGCGCTGTCGCAACGCATCACCGAAGCCTTTGCCAAGTACGGCTGGTGCGCGGCGATCCGTGGCGCTGAAGGCGGCGGCGCGGTCGAGGGCCTGCCGGCGCACACTTTCCGCACCAGTTCCGGCGACCTGTCACTGAAGTGCCCGACCGAAGTGGCAATCACCGACCGCCGCGAAAAAGAGCTCAACGACCTCGGTTTCATCGCGCTGTGCCACAAGAAGAACAGCGATGTCGCCGTGTTCTTCGGCGGTCAGACCACCAACAAATCCAAGGTCTACAACACCAACGAGGCCAACGCCAACGCGCGGATCTCGGCAATGTTGCCGTACGTGCTGGCGGCCTCGCGTTTCGCTCACTACCTGAAGGTCATCATGCGCGACAAGGTCGGCAGCTTCATGACCCGCGACAACGTGCAGACCTACCTCAACAACTGGATCGCCGACTACGTGCTGATCAACGACAACGCGCCGCAGGAAATCAAGGCGCAGTACCCGTTGCGTGAAGCGCGGGTGGACGTTACCGAAGTGGCCGGCAAGCCGGGCGCCTACCGGGCGACGGTGTTCCTGCGGCCGCACTTCCAGCTGGAGGAGTTGACTGCATCGATCCGTCTGGTGGCGACCCTGCCGCCACCGGTAGCGGCTTGAAGTTGATGAAACCTCTGTGGCGAGGGAGCTTGCTCCCTCGCCACAGGTTCTGAGCTCAGTCTATTTGTGAATTTCTTCAGGAGTTTCAAGCGATGGATGCAATCATTCTCGACCTTGGCGGCGACATCAAAGGTGACAGCCTGCTCGAAGGTTACACGGACAAAATCGAAGTCATGTCCTACAGCCACAACGTGGCCATGCAAGTGACCAACGACGTCAGCAACTCGGAGCGAACCTCGGGCAAACCCCACGTCGGTGAGTTCACCCTGACCAAATTCGTCGATACCTCGACGCCGTCCCTCAACGAATACTGCTGTGCCGGCAAACCGATTCCGGAAGCCAAGATCACCATCGGCCGCAACGCCGCCGAAGGCAGCGGGCAACTGTTGCCGTTCATCATCTACACCCTGACCAACGTAGTGATTTCCAACGTCAGTGTCAGCGGCGGTACCGGGGGCAAACCGGTAGAAACCCTGTCGCTGAACTTCACCAAAATCAAATGGGAACTCACCGCACAGAAAGACGATGGCACCAAGGAAGGCACTGCCGCGTCGACGTGGGACATGGCCGCCAACAAGCTCGTCAGCTAACCCGGCGCCTTGGTCATGGCAGGCACCGGCATGCTCCCGCCGCTGTTCGAACGCCTCGCATCCGGCGAGGCCGACAGCGTGCAGGCGTTCGATCGCCAGGGTTTGCTCGACTCGGTGCATGCCGAGTTGGCGCGCCTGTTCAACACACGTCGTGGCCCGCGCGCCCTCACCCAGCCACCGAGCGTTATCGACTACGGCATTGCGGATTGGAGCGCCCTGCAACAACAGCGCAGTGATGACCGTCGTCGACTGGCGCGGGAGATCCGCGAAGCCATCAACCATTTCGAGCCGCGCCTGAAACTGGGCGAGGTCCAGGTCAATCCCCTGCCCGACCAGCCGCAACGTTTAAGCATCCGTCTGCTCGGCGAGCTGCGCAGCGGTCTGCAATATTGGCCGGTGGCGTTTGTCATCGAACCTGGCAGCCAAGGGTTGGAGGTGCGCCATGAGCGACTCGATTGACCCGCAACTGCTCGACTATTACCAGCGCGAACTGACCTGGCTGCGCCATGCCGGCAGCCAGTTTGCCGAGCGTTATCCGAAAGTCGCGCGGCGCCTTGAGCTGTCACCGGGCGAGTGTCCCGACCCGCATGTCGAACGCTTGCTCGAAGGCTTTGCCCTGCTCGCCGCACGTCTGCAACGCAGACTCGACGACGACTATGCAGAGTTCAGTGATGCCTTGCTTGAACAGCTTTATCCATTGGCTGTGCGGCCATTGCCCTCCTGCGCCATCGTGCAGTTCGAGCCGGACCCGAGCAAGGGCAACCTCGACGAGGGCTATCCCCTGCCCCGTGACACCCCATTGTTCGTCACCACCAGCAAGGGTGAGAGCATCCACTTTCGCACCTCGGCCGCCGTGCATTTGTGGCCGATAGAGGTCAGCGAAGCGTTATTGCTCGGCGGCGATGAAGCCCAGGCGCTGACCGGTGTCGTGCAGGCGCGTTCGGCATTGCGCCTGAGCTTGCGTTGCCTGGGCGAGAGTCAATGGACGGAACTGGGCATCGGCCAACTGCGCATTCATCTCACCGCTTCGCCGGTGATCAATGCCTGTCTGTATGACCTGCTCGGCGCTCACGCGGTACAGGTGCTGGCCGGTTCGCCAGGAAGTATTCCGACCCCGGTGAACGGTTTGCCGACGATCGTCGGTTTCAGCGATGAGGAAGTCCTGCTGCCGGATGAGGACGGTGTGCACCCGGGCATGCGCCTGCTGGCGGAATACTTTGCTTTCCCGGACAAATTTCAGTTCTTCGATCTGCCGTTGAGCGGCGCCAGCAGCGACAGCCAGACGCTGTACCTGTACATCGTTTTCGACTGCGCTCCGGCCAGCCGCCTGCATTTACAGGCCAGTGATATCGCCCTGGGCTGCGCTCCGGCGATCAACCTGTTCCCGCGGACCTCCGAGCCACTGCGCCCGGACGGCACCCGCAGCGAGTACCGTTTGATTGCTGACAGTCACCGCGAGAACAGCGTCGAGATCCATAGCATTCGCAGCCTGCGCGCCAGCTTCGGCAACGGCGTGCAACGGCTGCCAGCGTATTACGGCAGCCAGCATAGCGGTGGCGATCAGCAACGCTACTGGCATGCGCGACGGGTCAGCAGCATGACCCCGAACCGGCTCGGCAGCGACCTGTTGGTGAGCGTGGTTGACACCCGTTTCGACCCGTTGAGCGAACTGCCGGATTACAGCCTCACCGCCGAACTGCTGTGTACCAACCGGCATCTGGCGCAGAGCCTGCCCGCCGGCACACCGCTGGGTTTCGAACGTCCCGGGCCAATCGCCTGGGCACGCCTGCGCAACCCGCCGAGCCCGCAAAGCCTGCCGCGTCTGGACGGTGATTCACGCTGGCGACTGGTGTCGCAACTGACCCTCAATCACTTGTCTCTGGTCGAAGGCCCGCAGGCACTCGACGCCTTGAAAGAAATTCTGCACCTGCACAACCTGCGCGATGAAGCCAGTGCGCTGCGCCAGATCGAGGGCCTGCTGAGCCTGCGTTGCGAACGGGTGATCGGCCATGTCGGCGTCGATGCCTGGCGCGGCTGGCGCAATGGGCTGGAGGTGCAGTTGCAGCTCGATCCGCAGCACTTCGTCGGTAGCAGCGCAGTGTTGTTTTCTGCCGTGCTGGCGCAGTTCTTTTCGGTGTACGCCACAGCCAATCGCTTCGTGCGCACGGTGTTGATGCAGTCCGACAAGGAGATCAAGGCATGGCAACCCCAAGCCGGCATGCCCCTGTCGCTCTGACCCTGAGCCAACGACTGCGCCGCGATCCGCAGGCGTTCGAACTGTTGCAGGCATTGTTACTGCTCGAGCGCGAACAACCGCAAGCCGAATCCCTGGGCAGCGGCACCTCGCCCCAGGCCGAAGCGTTGAAATTGCGCGGACCGCTGACACCGCTGTTTCCCACCAGCCAGATCGAAAACCTGCGCGAAGAACCGGGCCAGCCGTTAATCCTCGACACCCCGATGTTCGGCCTCGGCGGCCCCGACGGCCCGTTGCCCTACGCCTATCAGGAGTGGCTGCAACAACGGGCGCGGGCCAAGGATCACGCCCCGGCCGAGTTCCTTGATCTGTTCCAGCATCGCCTGCTCAGCCTGCTCTACAAGGTGATGCGCAAGCACCGCATCGCGCTTGGCTTTGTCACACCGGGCGCCTCGCCGGTACAGGCGCAATTGCGCGCCCTTACCGGTCTGTTGCCCAAGGCCTTGCAGGAGCGTCAGGCGGTTCCCGATTGTGCAGTGCTGGCCTGCACCGCGTTGTTCGCCGATGGCCGGCGCTCGCTGGCCGGGTTCGCAGCGATTGTCCGCGAGCAGTTCGCCATGCCGGTGGAACTCAGTGCCTATGAAGGCGCCTGGCGCGAAATTCCGCCTGCCAGCCGCAGCGTCATCAAGCCTGGTGGGCGCAATCTGCAACTCGGACGCACGGCCGTTGCCGGCAAACGAGTCTGGGATGAGCACGCCGGTATTCGCCTGACCCTCGGGCCACTGCCCTCAACGCAGGCGAGCCGATTTCTGCCGGACGGCGAAGCGCACCCGGCATTGGCCAGCCTTGCGGCGTTGTACTTCGGCCCGGATCTGGACGTGACCCTGGTGCTGCTGGTGCGCGGTGCCGGGCCGCTGAAGCTCGGGCGCCAGGCACCACCCCTGCTCAGCTGGAACGGTGGTTTGCAGCGTCAGGCCAGCCTTGCCGTGCAGCGCATCGAAACCCGTCTTCGTCAGTTGGAGATCACCTGACATGGAACTCGCCAGCCTGATCGGACGCCTCAACCCGGAAAACCGCCGCGCCCTCGAACGCGCCGCCCAGCGCTGTTTGCAGCGCGGGCATCACTTTGTCGAGATCGAGCATCTGTTGCTGGAACTGCTCGACATCGAGAGCGGCGATTTTGCGTTTCTGCTGCCACGCTTCGGCCTGGAGCGGGATGCGCTGACCGCGGAAATCAACAGGGCGCTGGATCTGTTCAAGGCGGGTAGCACGCGTACGCCGGCGTTGTCGTCGCACACCTTGGGCTTGCTGGAAGACGCGGTGGTGCAGGCCAGCCTGCTGGGCCTCGACAGTATTCGATCCGGGCTGTTGTTGCTGGCGTTGATTGATCGCGACGAGCGCCGCAGTCTGTTGCTCAACAGTGCCTCATCGTTGCTGCGGATTCCCAAGGAAGCGCTGCGGACCAATTTATTAGAGTGGACGGAGAACTCTCGTGAGCATGTCGGTCCACGAACCACTTCAACGGGAAGTGCCGCGCCACGGCAGGACTCGGTGCTCGATCAATACACCCAGGATCTGACCGCCGATGCACATGCCGGACGCATCGACCCGATCGTTGGCCGAGACGGCGAGATCCGTCAGTGCATCGACATTCTGCTGCGGCGCCGGCAGAACAATCCGATTCTGGTTGGCGCCCCAGGCGTGGGCAAAACCGCCGTGGTCGAAGGTCTGGCTCTGCGCATCGCTGCCGGCGACGTGCCGCCGTCATTGCAGGAAGTCAGTTTGCGCGTGCTCGACCTCGGTTTGCTGCAGGCCGGCGCCGGGGTCAAAGGCGAATTCGAACAGCGGCTCAAAGGCGTGATCGACGCGGTGCGCAGTGCCGACAAACCGATCATCCTGTTCATCGACGAAGCCCACACCCTGATCGGTGCCGGCGGTGCCGAGGGCGGCAGCGATGCGGCCAATCTTTTGAAACCGGCACTGGCCCGCGGCGAGTTGCGCACGCTCGCCGCCACCACGTGGATGGAATATAAAAAATACTTCGAAAAAGACCCCGCCCTCGCCCGCCGCTTTCAACTGGTGCAGGTTGAGGAGCCAGACGAAATTACCGCCGTGGAAATGCTCCGTGGCGTCGCCGCCAAACTCGAACAGCACCACGGCGTGCAGGTGCTCGACGCGGCGATCCATGAAGCGGTGAAACTCTCGCACCGCTACATCTCTGGCCGCCAATTGCCGGACAAAGCCATCAGCGTCCTCGACACCGCCTGCGCCCGGGTCGCCCTCGGCCAGCACGACGTGCCACCGCCGCTGGAAAGCCTGCGCCACCGGCAGAACAGCCTCAAGGACGAAGTCGAACGTTTGCGGCGTGAGCAAGCCACGGGGCTGGATCACCGTGAGCGCATCACTCTGCTGGAAAGCGAATCTGGCGGCAACGTGCAAGCCATCCGCGAACTGGAAACCCGTTGGAGCGAAGAACGCGTAGCGGTGCGCGAGCTGCTCGACACCCGCCGCGAACTGCTCGACCTCAGCGAACGCGCCGACAGTGACAAACCCGATGAAGCCACCGACAGTCGCATCGATCATCTGGCTGCCGAACTGCTGCGCCTGGAAGCCGGACTGGATGCGATCCGCCAGGACGATCCGCTGGTGCCCGAACAGGTCGACGCGAAAACCGTCGCTGCCGTCATAGCCGGATGGACCGGCATCCCCGTCGGCAAAATGCTCGCCGACGAAGCCCATGCCGTACGCACCCTCGGCACCCGCATGGGCCAGCGCGTCATGGGCCAGAGCACTGCGCTCAACACCATCGCCCAACGTTTGCAGGCCTATCGCGCCGGGCTCACTGATCCGCAAAAACCGGTGGGTGTGTTCCTGTTGGTCGGCCCCACCGGCGTGGGCAAAACCGAAACCGCGTATGCGCTGGCCGATGCGTTGTACGGCGGCGAACGCAACCTGATCAGCATCAACCTTTCCGAATATCAGGAAGCCCATACCGTCAGCCAGCTCAAAGGCGCGCCGCCCGGTTATGTCGGTTATGGCAGTGGCGGCGTGCTTACCGAAGCGGTCAGGCGCAAACCGTATTCCGTGGTGTTGCTGGATGAAATCGAGAAGGCGCATCCGGATGTGCTGGAAGCGTTTTACAACGTGTTCGACAAAGGCTTGATGGAGGACGGCACCGGTTTGGTGGTGGACTTCAAAAACACCGTGATGCTCGCCACCAGCAATGTCGGCGCTGAACTGTTGCTCGACACTCCCGCGTCACAGATCGGCTCTGAAGCTTTCAACGAAGCGCTGCACAAAGTCCTTTTGCAAGCCTTCCGCCCGGCGTTTCTGGCGCGCATGACGGTGGTTGCGTATCGGCCGCTGGATGAGGCGACGCTGGAAGGTATTGTGCTGGCGAAGCTGGAAAAACTGCGTGGCCGCTACAAGGCGGCGACGGGCAAACAGTTCGAGTTTGATTCGGGAATTGTGAAAGCGGTGCTCGCCAAGTGCAGCGCGGCGGGTGCGCGGGATGTCGAGAATGTGTTGATGACGCAGGTGACGGGGAAGTTGGCGGAGTGGGTGTTGGAATGACCGCCGCCAACGAGAATTGACGAAACACAAAAATGGCACCCGCGCAGGAGACGGAGTAATGACAGAAGCGGATTTTTTGAATGCGGTGCTGCAGGCAGCAGGTGTACACCCAAAGCTGCAAGATACCGATGAACCAAGTCAATTTACGAAGAGCTGGGTTTCTGAAGGTCCTTGGGAGAGCGCTGCGCAAGTTGAGATAGCTCACCATCTACGACGTGGTTACGGCATCACAACGAAAATTCGCGAAATCAGTTACCCAGAGCCTTACTCCAGCGAAAAGGTCGATTTCTATTTCGAACTGCAAGATGAGACCTACGCCATTGAAATAAAAGTAGAAAGCACGAACGGCTTATTCGGCGGCGCAAACTTACAGGAATCGATCACCCGTGACGTTTACAAATTAGGCGGGTTTGTTGCTGATCACAGATGGGTCGTGGTCATAGCCACCAGCCAAAAAAATTGCGAACTGCTTGATCTCACCTTGAATCGCGGGGACTCATGGTCTCGAGATGTGGAGGGTCAATTCAAGGCTTACCTGTGCAACATTGACACGTACCCACACGGACTGCCCATCGATCGCTCAAAACAACTTTCTGCACCTTTCAACTTTATAACCAACTACCACAAATAATCTCACCCGCATTTTCCAACAGAGGGCACATCAATGAATCAAAGGGAACGAAATCAAAGGGGACAGATTTATTTATGAAAAAAATAGATTCGTGCCCTTTTTCGCCCCCCTTTTCGAGGATTGAAGACCATGGAACAGTTTAATTCCGTTCAAGAAGGTATTGCAGAGCTGCACAAACGCAACACTGGAAATAAAAAAGTCCACGCGCTCCTGACGTTCCAGCACAACAACCACAAAATGTGCAAAACGTGTTTTCTGTTTGAGTCAAAGGAGGACGCTGGCGCGCAACTGATAAAGGCTTACGTCCAACTTCAAATCAGCAATGTGCCCCGAAACGAAATGCAGGCAGCCATTGATGCTCGGCAAGTCGCTATCAACGCGGAACTCGCAGAGGGAGACCCCGCAGAACTTGGCGTTGTGCCCGAAGGACACGCGGAAGAGTTTCTTATCGATTATTTTGATACAGCCGTCGCCATCGCCGAAGACGTCAAGTATGTAACCGTTTACCTCACACACAGCCCATGTACGACGACTGACAGAAAGCCAAGTCATTCGCTACATGGCTGGCCTTTGAGTTGCACTGCCAAATTCGCAACGCTGGCAGCCAACCATCCGGAGTACTTTTTCTCCATCGTTTTTCTTAAAAAATTCGGAACACTGGATGGCAATGACACCCCACAGAGAACATTGAAAACACTCTCGGGTGACCGAGCCAATCTGGCTTTTATCGAACTAAAAAAAGAACCACCGTATGAGCGACCATAAAAACGCCATCTATTAAAACAGCATGGCAGCCCGCGATTAAACTCAATGAGCCAGCAAACATGAAAGACACACTACTGACTTACATCGATGAGGACGGAAAGAAAGCAGCAAAAAAGCTGTGGGCAAAATACTCTGGCATTTGCGATCTGATTGCCCCGACGAGTCTCGGCTGGAGAGATGCCTTTGGAGGAATGCTAATTATTATTGGCCACGGCAGCACCATGGTAAAAATGGACAGACATACCGGCTTGCACAACATGATCGGCAATTGCGGTAGTTGCTTTATTGTGCTCGCAGCCTGCGAAGTTGGAGAAACACATATTAGTATTGGTGAACTTCAACCTATTGCTCAAGGCTTGGCGAACCTAAGGCCCAACGCCATTGTATGGGGCACGACTCGGGATCTGCCGCAACAAGCCGTCAGTGACGGTACCTGCTTTTATAAAAGCCCTCTGTTTAATTGGCTACAGCCTGCCAACGACCATTTCCCTGGGTTATGGAAGCAGTTCCGAAAACAAAGTGACATGGAGGCAGTGATGTCGATGATGCCCAATTTGAACTTTAATTCTCTTTAGAACCGAATCCGCTTCATGAACGCTGCAACCACCTCATCAAGGCCGCCCAATGCCTCGTGCCACCGACAGTAACGCAACGCTTTCGTTGACCGCCGCCGCACTGTCGGCGCTTTACCCTGAGTGGTTGTCCGGTGAAGAAGCCCTCAACTCGCTCTGTTCGCAAACCCTCAACGGCCTCAACGACGGCCCCCCCCTCACCCTGACCAGCGCCGTCGCCACTCACGTCACCACCACATTGCACAACGACGCTAAGTTGCGCCCGTTCGATGCCTTGGTCGCCGAAATCCGCCAACTCCCTGCTGACGCCACCGCCGAGCGCTATCAACTCGTATTGCGTCCGTGGCTCTGGTGGCTGACCCTGGCCAGCAACAACCGGGTATTCCAGAACCTCACCACCTCGGACATCGTCACCACGATCTTCAAGGCCCACGGCTTCACCGATTTCAAACTCTCTCTGACCGGCAGCTACACCCCCCGCGAATACTGCGTGCAGTACGGCGAAACCGATTTCGCCTTCGTCTCTCGCCTGCTGGAAGAGGAAGGCATCTTCTGGTTTTTCACCCACGACGAGGGCAAGCACACGCTGGTGCTGGGCGACAGCAATGACGCCTTCGTACAGATCCCCAACGGCCCGAAAGTCAAGTATCTGGGCCAGCAAATGGGTGAGCGTGAGTTGCATGGCATCCGCTCAGGCCAGGTCTGCCTACAAGCCGTGGCGGGCGTTTACAAGGCAACGGATTACGAATTCACCACGCCGACCACTTCGCTCTTCGGCCAGGCCGAAGCCGTGGCCGGGCCGCTGTCGATCTATGAGCATCCCGGTGGTTACAACGCCAAGGCTCGGGGTGATGCGCTGACCAAACAACGGGTCGACGGGCTTCGCAGTGAGGAGAAACGCTTCGTCGGTGAAAGCGACTGCCACTGGCTGATCCCGGGCCATTGGTTCACCCTCGATGGACACGATGATGCGAGCCTGAACATCGATTGGGTGGTAACGCGGGTCACCCATGACGCCAGCCACGAAAGCTATTGCAATCGCTTCGAGGCAATCCCCAAAACCACGCCGTTTCGTCCACAACGCAGCACACCGAAACCGCGCATGCACCCGCAGACCGCGATGGTGGTGGGCAAGTCCGGCGAGGAGATCTGGACGGACGAATACGGCCGGATCAAGTTGCAGTTTCCGTGGGACCGCGACGGCAAGAATGACGAAACCAGTTCCTGCTGGGTGCGCGTGGTGTTGCCGTGGAGCGGCAAGGGCTTCGGCATGCAGTTCGTGCCGCGCATCGGCCAGGAAGTCATCGTGACCTTTATCGACGGCGACCCGGATCGGCCACTGGTCACCGGTTGCGTGTACAACGGCGACAACGCCCTACCCTATGCGTTGCCGGCCAATCAGACGCAGTCGGGGATCAAGACTCAATCGTCCAAGGGTGGTGGCGGTTTCAACGAGCTGCGCTTCGAGGACAAGAAGGATGCCGAAGAAGTGTTTCTGCAGGCGCAGAAAGACTTGAAGATCAATGTGCTCAACGACACCACCGCCACCGTCGGCCATGACGAAACCCTCACCGTACAAAACGCCCGCACCCGCACGGTCAAGGACGGCGACGAAACCGTGACCCTGGAAAAAGGCAAGCGCAGCGTCACGATTCAGACCGGCAGCGACAGCCTCGATGTGAAGGACAGCCGCACGGTGAAGGTCGGTGCCGATCAAAACCACAGCACCGGCGGCAACTACACCGACAAGGTCACCGGCGACTACAGCCTGACGGTGGACGGCAACCTGACGATCAAAGTCAGCGGCACCCTCACCCTGCAAAGCGGTGGCAGTTTCACCATCAAGAGCGGCGCTGACCTGGCGACCTCGGCCAGCACCTCGATCACGCAAAAGGCCGGCACGGCCATGACCAATCAGGCCGGTACGTCGCTGGACAACAAGGCCGGAACCACGCTGACCAACGACGCCGGGATCAGCCTGACCAACAAGGGCGCCGCTTCACAGACCGTGGACGGTGGCGGCATGCTGACCATCAAGGGCGGGCTGGTGCAGGTCAACTGACAAGGAGCCGTCATGGCGATCACACCGCTGGATTTGCAGGAGGATGACAAACAGCTCAAGGGCCGCTTGCAGGACGGTCAGCTCGACGGCGCGCTGCAGCTCAAGGATGACGGACGTAAGCAGGCCGATCTGAATTACCACCAGGGAGAGCTGCAGGGCATGTCACTGCTCTATCACCCCAACGGCAAGGTCTCGGCGCAGATGCCGTTCGTACAGGACAAGCTGCAAGGGGTCGCGAATTTCTATTCGGCCGAGGGTTGGTTGCAGCGCAAGGCGACGTATCGGCGCGGGTTGTTGCATGGCGAGGCGTTCAACTACTTTTCCGATGGGCAGGTGGCCGAGGCCGAGTTTTACCGCGATGGCGTGCGAGAGGGGCGTTATCAGCGCTTTCACCCGAACGGCAAACCGGCGGCTGAGGCGCGGTATCTGAATGGTCAACTGATGGAGCCAGAAACCGGGTTCGCCGAGGATGGCCGGCCGCTGGGGGCGGATGGCAAGCCGATTTCGCGGGTGCGCTGGTGGTATCAGCGGTGGATGGATCCGCAGCAGGCTTGAAGGTGTTCTTTTGCCAGGACTGGCCTCTTCGCGAGCAAGCCCGCTCCCACAGGGTTTTGTGTTGTGATTAGAATCGTGTGAACACCACCGGCCACTGTGGGAGCGGGCTTGCTCGCGAAGAGGCCGGCACATCCAGCACAAAACTCAAGGAATGAGCATCTGCATCTGCCCCGGCATCGCAATCTTGATCACCCCCGCCCAGTTGCACATCAGGGTGCTGTTGGCATCGATCGCCGGCATCCCGCCGAGCAACAGGGTCGGTGCACCGCCGGGAATCCACGGTGTGGCCGTTGCCGGAATACACGGCATCGGCGTCAAAACGCCCAGTGCGGCGGCGGTCGCGGCCGCCACCATCGGATTGGCCATGCTCATGCACACACCGAACGGCATGATATTGACCAGCGGGATGTGATCCATGATGTTTGCCGCCGGCATCCCGCCGGTCAGCGTGCGGTTGACCGGCAGCACGTTAAGCACCGCCGGCGCGGCGCCGAAACTGCATTGCAGGGTGGCACTGGCACAGACTTGCGGGCAGCCCATTTCAAAGCTCCTTGCTGGACACGGCATACCCGCTCAACCTTAGTCGCCCACAGCCCGCCGCGCACATTCCCAAAGGTGATTATCCTGCAACACGCTAACCTATAAGACCGACCCGCGCTTGTGAGCACCCGAGCGCACCATTAGATTAGCCAATGATGTCTGGCCTCCAAAATAAGCAGAAGGGATAAGCATGGCGCTTACTGACCAGTCCACCCGGATCCGCGATGGCGAAGAACTCGATGCCAGCCTGATCGATCCGTACCTCAAGGCGCACATTCCGGGCCTGACCGGCACACCGCAGATCAGCCAGTTTCCTGGCGGTGCGTCGAACCTGACCTACCTTCTGGAATACCCGCTGCAGGAATTCGTCCTGCGCCGGCCGCCGTTCGGGCACAAGGCCAAATCCGCCCACGACATGGGCCGCGAATTCCGCATCCTCAATCAACTGCGCGACGGTTTTCCGTACTGCCCGAAAGCCTACGTGCACTGCACCGACGAGTCGGTGATCGGTGCCGAGTTCTATGTGATGGAGCGGGTAAAGGGCATCATCCTGCGCTCCGACCTGCCGCCGGAACTGGGCCTCGATGCGGCGAAAACCGAAGCACTGTGCAAGAGCTTCATCGACCGTTTCGTTGAGCTGCATCGAGTTGACTACAACGCCTGCGGCCTCGGCGATCTGGGCAAGCCGGAAGGCTACGTCGCCCGCCAGATCAAGGGCTGGAGCGAGCGCTACGAAAAAGCCCTGACCCCGGACGCGCCGCACTGGGAGAATGTCAAAGCCTGGCTCAACGACAAGATGCCGGCCGACCATCCGACGTCGAGCATCGTCCACAACGACTATCGCTTCGACAACGTGATCCTCGACCCAAACAACCCGATGCAGATCATCGGCGTGCTCGACTGGGAACTGACCACCCTCGGCGATCCGCTGATGGACCTGGGCAACACCCTCGCCTACTGGATTCAGGCAGATGATCCGGCGCCCGTGCAACTGATGCGCCGCCAGCCGAGCCACGCCCCGGGCATGCTGACCCGCCGCGAGTTCGTCGATTACTACGCCGAACGCTCGGGCATCCAGATCGACAACTTCGATTTCTACTACACCTACGGCCTGTTCCGTCTGGCCGGCATCGTGCAGCAGATCTACTACCGCTTCTACCACGGCCAGACTCAGGACAAACGCTTCGCGCAGTTCATTCACATGAACAAACTGCTGGAGCACATGAGCCTGCAGGTCATTGCGAAATCGAGCCTCTGACGGCCCACACCAAGGAACCCTTATGTCCAAGACTCAGTTGTTCGACCTCGACGGCAAAATCGCATTCGTCTCCGGCGCCAGCCGTGGCATCGGTGAAGCCATCGCCAAACTGCTGGCCCAGCAAGGCGCCCACGTGATCGTCTCGAGCCGCAAGCTCGAAGGCTGCCAGCACGTCGCCGACGCCATCATCGCCGCCGGCGGCAAAGCCACCGCCGTGGCTTGCCATATCGGTGAAATGGAACAGATCAGCCAGGTGTTCGCCGGGATCAAGGAACAGTTCGGCCGCCTCGATATTCTGGTCAACAACGCTGCGACCAACCCGCAGTTCTGCAACGTGCTGGACACCGATCTGAGCGCATTCCAGAAGACCGTCGATGTGAACATTCGTGGCTACTTCTTCATGTCGGTGGAAGCCGGCAAGCTGATGCGCGAAAACGGTGGCGGCAGCATCATCAACGTCGCCTCGATCAACGGGATTTCACCGGGCGTGTTCCAGGGCATCTATTCGGTGACCAAAGCAGCGGTGATCAACATGACCAAGGTCTTCGCCAAGGAATGCGCGCAATTCGGCATCCGCTGCAACGCCCTGCTGCCGGGCCTGACCGACACCAAGTTCGCTTCGGCACTGGTGAAGAACGACGCAATCCTCAAGCAGGCGCTGACGCAGATCCCGCTCAAGCGCGTGGCCGACCCGAGTGAAATGGCTGGTGCGGTGCTGTACCTGGCGAGCGACGCATCAAGCTACACCACCGGGGTTTCGCTGAATGTGGACGGTGGGTTCCTGTCCTGATCTCTCTGACAAATGATTAACCCTGTGGGAGCGGGCTTGCTCGCGAAGGCGGAGTGTCAGGCAGCATTGCCTTGAATGACACACCGCCTTCGCGAGCAAGCCCGCTCCCACAGGGGTTATCTGTAAGACAGTGACCTTGGGTAATTGCCTGACAAAGTGCACCGGCAAGCACCCCCACAGCACTACTGCGTGACACACCGGGTGGTGGTGATATGGCGAGTAACCTGCTCGTCAACGTACATATCGCCAGACACCTGAGTGTTTTCCAGAGTCTGACAAGTACGCACCGGCGGTGGCGGCGGTGCAGCAGGAGGCGGTGGCGGAGGACTGGCACAGCCGCTTAACAGCGCGACAGAGAAAGCCAGCGACAACGGCAGATACACGCGTTTCCCAGGATTATTCATAGGACGACCCGCGATGAATGGAAGAGCCACTTCCGCAATCGCGCACGAATACCGCGCATGACGGAAGACCTGACCACTCATTCTTTATAGCCGACCACCCTGTAAGCGCCAGTGAAATGGAGGGGGATAAGGGAATTGGCTGTCGATTTTGCGGGGAGGAAAATCTGTGTGGGAGGGGTACATCAACAAGAATTTTTTTGACTGGAAGGCCGCCATCGCTGGCAAGCCAGCTCCCACAGGGGTTGAGTATTCCTGACTGAAATGGGTCAGCTGTCAGGCCGCCTTCGCGAGCAAGCCCGCTCCCACATTTGGATTGAGTGCATTCAGTTTGAGATTGGCCGGCTGTCAGGCCGCCATCGCCAGCAGGCTGGCCCCTACAATCTAGATTGCGTGCAGCCCCATGCGGCGAAGCCGCCCCACTCAACACAATGAGCGTTAGCTCGAGTACCGCTTTTGATCTGAGGGCCCGTCGGCAGGCTGAGTGGAGGGATTTATCCGGGGGTGGGAGCGCAGCGACCGTTTGGCGCAGCCAAACACAGCGAGAGGAGGTGCAGCGAAGCAAACCGTAGGCGCTGCCCCCCGGATGAATCCCGCAGCGAAGGAACCCGAGCCCAGGCGAGGGCCGAACGTCAGGGTAAAGCCTTTTTGGTTACTTTTTCGGCGTCTGGAAAAAGTGACCCGCCGTAAGGGCGGAACCCTAAGTGGCCGTTACCGCAGCACCGGATATACACCCAAAACAACCCCAACCCCTAAGCCATATCCGGATCCCGAGCAGCCCGCAAAGAGTTACTCTCCAACTCATACCGCAACTCATCCACCAGCGCCGCCACCGACTCAGGCGTACGCAACGCATCGAGCTTCAACCCGCTGATCACCAGATCCACCTGCCCCGAATCCGGGTGATACAACTTCACCGTCAGCGAATGATCCCCATCCACTGAACACTCGCACGCCAATGGCGAAAAACTCTGTTCGAGGCTGGCGCGCAACTGCGCAAGATTCATCATGGAGCCTGTTCCTTTAGCTGTTTCGAAGGGAGACGATCCCAAGCCGACAGGCTCGTATCGCACCCCAACAGACTAAGAACTGCCCCACCGCACCAGAACCTGCATTTGCACCGTATCGGATAGTGCATTTGCACCTACCGCTGCCCCTTCGTGCCCCGCTCGCCAGAAAACAGACCACGCTCCCGCGCCCAGACAATCGCCTCGCTGCGGCTGTGCACATCGAGCTTGGAATACACCGTCGCCACATGATTGCGCACGGTATTCGGCGCCAGTTTCAGGCGTGCGGCAATCTCCTTGTCGGCCAACCCTTCGCAGATCAACCCCAGCACATCGCGCTCGCGCGCCGTCAGGTCAGTGAACGACACGCTCGGCAGTTGCGGCGAGTTGACCTTCTTCACATTGGCCAGTTTTTCGATCAGCGTCCGGCTGAACCAGGAAGCGTCTTTCATCACCTCTTCAATCGCCGCCACCAACTCCAATTCAGTGCGCTTGCGCTCGGTGATGTCCATCAGCACCAGCAGATAGCACGGCGTGTCCTGAATATTCACGGTGTCGGCGGACACCGCGCACTCCAGCAGCTCTGCATCCTTCTTGCGCACCCGGACGTCGACCCGATCGATCCGACCGCTTTTCGCCAAGGCGGTCAGCAGCCGGGCCCGCGCGCCATCGTCGTCGATGAAATGCAGTTGGGTCACGGTTTTGCCCACCACCTCATCGCTGTCATAGGCGAGGGTGTCGAGGAACGCCTGATTGACATCGATCACCTGCTGCTCCTCGGCCGTGCAGATCAGAATCGGCACAGGGGTCAGGCGGAACGCCTTGGCGAAGCGTTCCTCACTCTGACGCAGCGCGACTTCCGCCTTGTGGCGCAGCTCCATGTCGACGAAGGAAAACAGCATGCAATCCTCATCATTGAGCACCAACGGCTGCCCGGCAACGATCACTTGCTTGCTGCCGCCATCGGGCAGACGCAGTTGCGCCTGCATTTGCGGAATGGTCGCCACATCGCGCAGGCGCTGAATCGCCAGATCCCTTTGCTCGGCCTGTTCGAAAATATCGATCTCATAGGCCGAGGTGCCGATCACCTGGTCGCGGGTATAACCGGTCATCTCCAGGAACCCCGGATTGACCTTGATGTAGCGCAAATCGCTGAGGCGGCAGATCACCGCCGGCGCCGGGTTGGCATTGAAAGTTTTTTCAAAGCGCTGCTCGGCATTGGCCCAATCGGTGACGTCGCTCATGATCAGCACCAGCGACTCCGGCTGACCCTCACGGTCGGTGAGCACCATGCTGCGCACGCTGTGCACCCAGACATGCTCGGGGTCATCCACGGCACTCAGCTCGATCAACAGATCACTAAAGACCTCACAGCGGGCAACGCGGCTGATCGGATAGCTCTCCGGCGGCAACAGATGATTATTGCGATACCGCAGAGTGAAACGCTTGGCATATTCATCGGCATTAGTGCCCAGCTCACCGATCCGGCTGACACCGTGCATGGCCAGCGCCGCCTCGTTGGCCCAGAGGATGCTCTGATCGAGCTCCAACAGAATCACCCCGTCGGACAGCCCGGCAATGATCTGCTGCAACTGGCGACGATTGGTTTCGCGGGTCAGGACTTCCTGGCTCATTGGATCTCCACAGGGAATGCGCGTGTGAAGATTACGACCGCAGGCGTTCGTGATCGTGCCGAACATAAATTCCCGCACCACCACAATCCCCCTGTGGGAGCGGGCTTGCTCGCGAAGGCGGTGTGTCATTCAACTGATTTTTAACTGACACTCCGCCTTCGCGAGCAAGCCCGCTCCCACAGGGGGGATTAGCGTTGGCCGGAGGTTTCCACCAACTCCCGCAACGTATCGAGAAACAGCCTGAGCACCGGCGAAGCATCATCCGCACGGTAAGTCGCATACAAAGGCACCTCCGGCAGCGCCGGCGTCAGCTTGCGGAACACCAGCCCCGCCGGGGCCAACTGCTCGATCGAGGCCGGTAGCAGCGCCACCCCGAAACCCGCGCGCACCAGGCTGAGCAAGGTCTGCACCTCAATCACCTGCTGGCGGATCTGCGGGGTGAACCCGGCCTGAATGCAGCACTGATAAAGGAAATTGGCGAACCGCGACTGCTTCAGTTCCAGCGCGACAAACGGTTCCAACGCCAGATCCGCCGGGGCCAGCACCTCGCGGCTGGCCAACGGATGATCGGCCGGCATCACCACATGGATCGGCTCGTAGATCAGCAACTCATTGCGCAGCAACGGATCGTCATAACCGACGCGAAACACGCAGGCGTCGATACGCTTCTCCTTCAACGCCTTGACCTGTGCCGCCGGAGTCATTTCATGCAGCCGCCAGTTCACCTGCGGATAGCGCTCACGAAACAGGTGCAAGGCCTTGGGCAGCACGCCCACCATCACCGAGCTGATCATGCCGATTTCCAGCTCACCGAGCTGCCCGCGCCCGGTCTGGCGCGTCAGGTCCAGCGCCCGTTCCAGTTGTTCGAACACCAGCGGCGCCTGCTCCTTGAGCATCTGCCCCGCCGCTGTCAGCTCGACCCGGTGATGGCTGCGCTCGAACAACGGCGTGCCCAGCTCCTCCTCCAGCAGGCGAATCTGCTGGCTCAGCGGCGGCTGGCAGATGTGCAAACGCTCCGCCGCCCGACCGAAATGCAGCTCATCGGCCAAGGCCATGAAATACCGCAGCAGGCGCAGGTCCATGGCGCCTACCCCAGACTCAGCGGTGTCGAACGCTGGCGCACGCCGGTCAGCGCAAACAAGGCGTTGGCAATCGCTGGCGCCACCGACGGACTGCCCAACTCACCGACGCCACCGGGTTTGCCGGGTTCGCCATCGAGCACCACGATGTCGGTGGCCGGCATGTCCGACATCCGGGTCACGCGGTAGTCGTGGAAATTGCTCTGCACCACCCTGCCCTGTTGGATATCGAGCCGGTCAAACAGTGCATGACCCAAGCCCCACATCAGTCCGCCGTAGATCTGCTCCTCGACCCCGCTCGGCGACACCGCCAGACCGCAATCGACCACACAGGTCAGCTTCTCGACTTTCGGTTTGCCATCGACCGTAGCGACCCGCGCCACCACCGCGATAAAACTGGTGTAACCCTGATGGGTCGCAATGCCCAACGCAGTGCCGGGCGGTAACGGCTGGCCCCATCCGGCGCGTTCGGCAGCCTGTTTGAGCACCGCCACATGCCGTGGCCGCTCCTGCATGTTGGCCAGACGGAACGCCAGCGGATCCGCGCCTGCCGCATGCGCCAACTCGTCCATGAAGCTCTCGACGGCGAATACGTTGGGGATGAAGCTCACCGAGCGATACCAGCCGCTGGGCACATGGCTTTCGTGCTTGACCCAGTTCAACTCCAGGTGCGGCGGACGGTAGGCGAAGTCCCACGCGGTGATCGCTTCGGTGGTGCTGTAATCCATGTGATCCGGGCGCTCGAAATAGCCCGGCTCCCACTGCTCCGGCGAGGCGGGTGATACCGCGTGCAGTTGCAGCGCAGCGAGGTTGCCCTGGGCATCCAACGCGCCTTTGACCCGGTGCAGTGTGGCCGGGTGATTGAACAGTGCGTGCATCTCGTCTTCACGACTGTTGAGCAACTTCACCGGTACCCCGGTTTGCTGCGCCAGATACGCCACCTCGAACAACCAGTATTTGGCCTCCCGTGCACCGAAACTGCCGCCGGATACCAGTTCGTTGATGGTGACTTTGTCCTTGGCGATGCCACACACGGTTTGCGCGGCTTCCAGCGCTGACGACGGCACCTGCACGCCGCCCCAATAGGTGATTGCGCTGTCCTGCACGTGCGCGGTGATGCAGATCGGTTCCAGCGGGTTCTGCACCTTGTACGGCATGCGGTAATCGGCTTCGATCAGCTTCGCCGCGTGCGGCCATTGCGCGCCGACATCGCCATGCGTCATGGCCTTGATGGTTTGGCTTTTCGGATCGGTAATAGCAGCCGTTTGAGCCTTGGCCAGTTCCTCGCTGTCGAACCCGGCCAGTGGCGAGTCGCTCCATTTGATCTCCAACACTTTACGGCCCTGCTGCGCCGCCCAGAACGTGTCGGCCAGCACCGCGACGCCTTCCAGATTGCCGCCGAGCACGTCCGGGCGCCCGGGGACTGCAATCACCTTGCGCACGCCCGGCACCTGCAATGCCGCCGCCGAATCCACGCTGACGACTTTCGCCCCGACCACCGGCGCCCGCTGAATCACCGCCACCAGCATCCCCGGCAACTGCACGTCGATGCTGTACTTGAAGCGCCCGCAGACCTTGGCCGCGGCATCCCGCTTGTGGCGCAGTTTGCCGATGTATTTGAAGTGCGCCGGATCCTTCAGCGTGACGTGGGCCGGTGCCGGCAGACGCGCTGCCACCCCGACCAGGTCGCCGTAGCCGAGGCTGCGTTTGCTGGACAGATGAACCACCCGACCTTCTTCGGTGCTGCAGCTGTCGGGGCTGACTGTCCAGTGCTTCGCCGCAGCGGCGATCAACAACGCCCGCGCTGTGGCCCCGGCCATGCGCAAGCGCTCGTATTCCAGCGAAACACTGGTGCTGCCGCCGGTAGAGAAGACTTTCCAGATCGGGTGAATGTAGGCCTCGAAGAACGGATCTTCCGGGGTGATCACCTGCACCGTCATCGGGTTCACATCCAGTTCTTCGGCCACACACGCAGCCAGTGCGGTTTGCGTGCCGGTGCCGGAATCGTGCTTGTGCACCACCAGTTTTACCGTGCCGTCGGGGAAGATCCGCACCCAGGCGTTGGGCTCGAATTCGCTGGCCGGCGCCGGGGCTTTCGGATCGCTGGCGGCGCTGCCGGAGGGCAGGTACAAGGCAATCGCCAGGCCCGAAGCGACCGTCGCTGCCTGCTTGAGAAACACCCGGCGTGACGGTTCGATCAAGGTGTCGTCGCGCAGGCTCATTACGCCTCCTTCGGCGCGTTCGCCGCACGTTTGATCGCTTTGTTGATCCGCCCGTAAGTGCCGCAACGGCAGATATTCCCCGACATCGCATTGCGGATCGAATCGTCGGTCACCGCCGCTCCCGTGTTGAGCAAGGCTGCCGCCGACATGATCTGCCCGGATTGACAGTAGCCGCATTGCGGCACATCTTCGGCGACCCAGGCCAGTTGCAACGGATGGCTTTGCGTCGGCGACAAGCCTTCGATGGTGGTGATGCTGTGGCCCGCAACGGCGGCCAGCGGCAACTGGCAGGAACGCACCGCGACGCCGTCCAGGTGCACGGTGCAGGCACCGCACAGGCCCATGCCGCAGCCGAATTTGGTGCCGGTGAGTTTCAGTTGATCACGCAGTACCCATAACAAGGGCATGGAGGGGGACGCTTCATCCAGCTCGCGTCGTTCGCCGTTTACCGTGAATGCGATCATTGTCAGGCTCCAAAAGAGCGGCCCGTCTTTGTGCGGGCCTGGTGACCGATTATTGGAAGCCCACGCAACACGCGGCCAGCGACGATTTCTGCCAACCGGTGTAAGCAGGACTAACAACATGTACAAGCGATACCCGTCGGTGCAGTCCATGAGTGCATTTATCCACGCAGCGCGCAGTGGCAGTTTCTCCAGCGCGGCGCGCAAGCTCGACTTGACGCACAGCGCGATCAGCCAGCAAATCCGCGCGCTCGAAGAATTCATCGGCCAGCCGCTGTTCGTGCGTGAAGGCGGCGGGAGCAACCTGACCGATGCCGGGCAGTTGTTTGCCAGCGTGCTGGCGGATGGTCTGGCGCAGATCGACCGGGCATTGTCCTCGGTGAAAAACCGCAGCGTGGCGCAGCGCCTGACGTTGGACGTCGACAGCGAACTGGCGCAGAGCTGGCTCAATCCGCGCCTGCCGGAATTGCTCGACGGACTGCCGGATTACGAGGTGACGCTGCTATCGATGCCGCGCAGTGATCGCGGCAGCTTCGAGCGGGTCGATCTGGCGTTGCGTTACGGCTATGGCGATTGGGATGACTGCGAGATGACGCAGATCTGCGGCGATCGGGTGTTGGCCGTGGCTTCGCCGGCGCTGCTTGAGCGCTATGGTCTGCAGTTACCGCTGAGCCCGGAGCAGATTCTGCAGTTGCCGCTGTTGGGGTATACGCGAAGGTCGTGGATTCCGTGGCTGGATGCGGCCGGGATGCCGCCGGTAGAGCCAGCGGCGCGGGTGATCTTCGATAATGCGGCGAACCTGATTGCGGCTGCCGAAGCCGGGGTGGGCGCCGGACTGGTACGCGGCTTACTCGCCGCCGATGCGTTGCGCAGTGGGCGGCTGGTGGCGTTGAACGAGGCGCAGATTGCTGCGCATTACAACCTCTACGCGGTGTGGCCGCATGGGCAGGCCGAGCGCGTGGCGCCGGTGGTTGAGGTGATCAGGCAGTTGGCTGCGCGTACACAGTCCTGACGCCTTCGCGAGCAAGCCCGCTCCCACATTTCGAGCGCATTCCTCCCGCTGAAACGCATTCCCCCTGTGGGAGCGGGCTTGCTCGCGAAGAGGCCCCATCAGTCACATCACTGTTGAATGACACTCCGCCATCGCGAGCAGGCTCACTCCCACATTTCGAGCGCATTCCTCCGCTGAAATGCATTCCCCCTGTGGGAGCGGGCTTGCTCGCGAAGAGGCCCCATCAGTCACATCACTGTTGAATGACACTCCGCCTTCGCGAGCAGGCTCACTCCCACATTTCGAGCGCATTCCTCCGCTGAAATGCATTCCCCCTGTGGGAGCGGGCTTGCTCGCGAAGAGGCTCCATCAGTCACATCACTGTTGAATGAAACTCCGCCATCGCGAGCAGGCTCGCTCCTGCAATTGGAATGTGCCCCCCCTGTAGGAGTGAGCCTGCTCGCGATAGCGCCGGTACAGTTTCCACAGAAGTAAAAACCAAAACCATATCGCCCAAGTATCACCAGCGCGCCCAATTAATATTGTACGAACCCCTCCGCCCTTTCCAATACTCGCCCTCAGCAACCACCCACCCGGGCCGGATGCGAACAGGCGAGGGAATGCGCGAGTGCTGCGCATAGAAATGGCCGATAGCCCGGGGCGCGGTTGCCGAGAGCCGCAAGGCTCCCTTCCCCGCTATCAGGAGATCGACTTCAATGATCATCGATATCAGTTGCTATCCCACGGATCTCGTGGACCTCGCCTGGAGGCATGACGGTGACCCGTTCACCGGCGAGCGTCTGCTGGAGATGATGGATGGCCCGTACATGGTCAACGGCAAACCTCGCCGTATCGACAAAGCCTTCATCCAGCCGCCGCAGGGCAACACCATTTACACCTGGACCGACGGCGAACTCTCGGGCCGTGAATCCATCGACGCCTACATGGCCTACACCCTGAAAATGGTGCAGACCTACCCCGATCGTTTCATCGGCTGCTTCGTCTACAACCCGCGCTGCGGCGTGGAAAACGGCGTCGAGGCGATCGAGCGCTACGTCAAGGAACACGGCTTCAAGATGGTGCAGATGCAGGCCAACATGCACGCCTACCGGCCTGATCGTGCACTGGACTGGGTGCGCCCGTGCTTCGAGAAATGCGCCGAACTGGGCATCCCGGTCAAGCTGCACACCGGTGACGGGCCGTACAGCATCCCGTCGGAATGGGTGCCGATGATCAAGGAATTCCCCAACGTGAATTTCATCATGGCCCACTTCGGCGTGCAGACCGGCGGGGTCTACGTGTTCGAACCGATGCAATGGGCGATGGAACTGCCCAACGTCTACTGCGAATCCGGCTGGTGCCTGCAATCGCGGATCGTCGAGTTCGCCAAGGTCCTGCCGACGCACAAGATCCTCTTCGGCACCGACACCCCGCCGAACGAACCGGGCATGTGGCTGCGCCTGCTCGAAGTGTTGTGCCACGAGCCGCCGCAGGGCCTCAACCTCGACGAAGACACCCTCGAGGAGTACCTGGGCAACAACACCGCGCGGATGATCGGCCTCGAACCAACCGCACCGCCGCGTTCCGTTTCCGAAGCAGAGGCGCAACTCAAGCGCCCCGTCACCACGCAACTGGCCAGGAGCTGAACCGATGATCATCGACACCCATCTGCACCCCACCAACCTGGTCGACGAGGCCTGGCGCCACACCGGCGAACCGTTCACCGGCGAGCGCATGCTCAAACTGATGGACGGCCCGTACATGATCAACGGCAAACCGCGCCGCATCGACATGGGTTTCATCCAGCCGCCACCGGGCAACACCGGTTATCGCGACGGTAACCGCCGTGGCCGCGAGGGCGTGCGTGACTACATGTCGTACGTCGCCGAACTCTGTGTGAAGTACCCGGATCGCTTCATCGGCAACTTCAACTTCAACCCGCGCTGGGGACCGGAAAACGGTGCGGCGGAGCTGGAATTCCACATCAAGGAATACGGCTTCAAGATGCTCAAGCTGCACGCCAACATGCACGGCTATCGCCCGGACCGGGCGCTGGACTGGTTGCGTCCGGCGATGAAAGTCTGCGCCAAGTACAACATCGTGGTGCTGATCCATACGGGCGATGGCCCGTACACCATTCCGACGATGTTTTACCCGATCATCCGCGAGTTCCCGATGGTCAATTTCATCATCGGCCACTTCGGTATCCAGACCGGCGGCAACTACTCGTTCGAGGCGTTCTGGATGGCGATGGACACGCCGAACGTGTACTGCGAATCCGGCTGGTGCTTCCAGTCGCGGATCGTCGAATTCGCCAAGGAACTGCCGCGCAACAAGATCGTATTCGGCACCGACTCGCCGCCGAACGAACCGGGCATGTGGCTAAGGGAGCTTGAGGTGCTGTGCTCACCGGCACCGCAAGGGCTGGGCATCGATGAGGATCATCTGGAGGACTACCTGGGCAACAACATCGCCCGGTTGTGCGGGATCGAGCCGACGCCACCGCCCAAAGACCTGGTTGAGGCCGACATACGCCTGACCACCACGTACCTCTGACACCGCAGTTCGCTGAAGCCATGCTGAACCCTTGTGGCGAGGGAGCTTGCTCCCGCTGGGTGGCGAAGCCGCCCCAAAGACGAAGGCCTGCTGCGCAGTCCAGCGGGAGCAAGCTCCCTCGCCACAGGGATCTCCTCAGCACCTAAGTGAACAGTAGAGGCAACACAGCGACTTTACAGGCACGAAGATGACCCGGCGTTCCCTCGACCGGCAGGCCAACGGCTGCTCGATCGAACGCCCTCTCACCCCTGCGTGCCTGCTTTTTACGAGGTGAAACCATGACCCGTTCGACGCTCGGCGACACGCAGGATTTTCACGTTTTCATCGACGCCTATCGCCGTGAGTACCCGGACGATGTGCTGACCATCACCCAAGCGCTTTCTGCCGATCAGGACGTCACTGCCCTGGTCGATGCCCTCGCCGCACAGGGCCGCGATCCGTTACTGATCTGCGAAAACGTCGGCGGCCTCAAGGTGCCGGTGGCGACCAATCTGTTCGCCTCCCGCACCCGTATTGCCCGGTTGTTCGGTGTCACCCCGGCGCAATTGCACGAAACCTTCCAGAGCCGCGCCAACCAGCCCATCGCCCCGCGCTACGTGGCAACCGGCCCGGTGCTTGATGAAGTGTTCGAAGGCGAAGCCGTGGATCTGGCGCTGCTGCCGATGCTCAAGCACTTCGACAGCGACCGCGGCCCGTACATCACCAACGCGATCATCATCGCCGAGGACCCGCTGACCGGCATCGCCAACATGAGTTACCACCGCTCGATGCGCCACGCCCGCCAGTCCTTGGCGACCAGCCTGCACTCGCGCGGACACCTGTGGCGGATGCTGCAGACCGCCCGTGAACGCGGCGAAGAATTGCGCGTGGCAATGGTGGTCGGCGCGCACCCGCTGTTCATGCTCGCGGCGGCGGCGCGTTTGCCCTACGGCAGCGATGAACGCGCCGTCGCCGGCGGCTTGTTCGGTGCACCGCTGGAACTGGTCAAGACCCCGCGCTACGGCATCGGTGTACCGGCATACGCGGAGTTCGTCCTCGAAGGCGCCATCGACCCGGCGGCCTACGCCGAAGAAGGCCCGTTCGGCGAGTTCAGCGGTTATTCCTCGGATCGTTCGACCAACAACGTGTTGCGCGTCGATACCCTGTTGCGGCGCAAGGACGCCTGGCTGGTAGACGTGATGGGCGGCCGTTACGCCGAACACCTGACCCTCGCCCGGCTACCGCGCGAAGCGGAGATGAGCGAAAAACTCAAGGCGCGCTTCCCCGCCGTCACCGCCGTGCATTACCCGAATTCCGGCACGCACTTTCATTGCTACGTGGCGCTGGATCAGAGCCGCGACGGCGAAGCGCGGCAGATCATGCTGGCCCTGCTCGGCTGGGACCCGTATCTGAAAAGCGTGATCGCGGTGGACAGCGATATCGACATCACTGACGACAGCCAGGTGTTGTGGGCGCTGGCCACGCATTTCCAGCCGCATCTGGATATTTTCGTGATCGACGGCTTGCCCGGCAGCCCGCTGGATCCGTCGTCCTCGGTCAACGGCACCACTTCGCGCATGGGCCTGGACGCCACCCGTGGCTCGGGCTTCGACGGGATCAAGGCGCAGCTCGATCAGGACGTGCTCGAACGTGCCAGGCAACTGCTCAAAGGGCTGGCATCGTGAACCGCCAGCGGCTGGTGGTGGGCATCAGCGGCGCATCCGGCTTTATCTACGGCGTGCGCCTGCTGCAATTGCTCGCCGAACTGGACATCGAAAGCCACCTGATCATAAGCCGCGCCGCGCTGCTGACCATGGCCCATGAAACCGACTACAAACTGGCCGAGGTCACCGCACTCGCCAGCCAGTACCACCGCGCCGATGATGTCGCCGCCGGGATCGCCAGTGGCTCGTTTCGCTGCCTGGGCATGGTGGTCGCGCCGTGTTCGATGCGCACGCTGGCGGAGATCGCCACCGGCACTTCGTCCGGGCTGATCGGCCGCGCCGCCGACGTCACCCTCAAGGAACGCCGCACCCTGGTGCTGATGGCCCGCGAAACGCCGCTGACCCTCGCCCACCTGCGCAACATGACCGCCGTCACCGAGATGGGCGGGATCATCGCCCCGCCGGTGCCGGCGTTTTATGCCCGGCCCGAGAGCCTTGCGCAGATGGTCGATCACAGCCTCGGCAGAGTGCTCGACCTGTTCGGCCTGGATGCCGGGGTTGCCACCCGCTGGAAAGAACACCAAGAACCCAATGTGGAAATGAATACCTGTGGTGAGGGGATTTATCCCCGACCGACTGCGCAGCAGTCGCAAAACCTGTGAATGAGGTTTTCCTGACATAGCGCAATTGCAGATTTTGGGGCCGCTTCGCGACCCATCGGGGATAAATCCCCTCGCCACAAACGCCAATCAAAGGAGCTCCAGATGAACACCCCCTTCAACGCCCCAACCCCCAATACCAAAATCCCCGTGACCATCCTCACCGGCTTCCTCGGTGCCGGCAAAACCACCCTGCTCAACTACATCCTCAAGGAAAACCACGGGCGCAAGATTGCCGTGATCGAAAACGAGTTCGGCGAGGTCGGGATCGATGGCGATCTGGTGCTCAGCTCCGAGACCGAAGAAATCTACGAGATGGTCAACGGCTGCGTGTGCTGCACCGCCGAGGTTCGTGAGGATCTGGTGCGCATCGTCCGCGAGCTGGTGGCGCGCCCGGTGCGTCTCGATCACATCCTGATCGAGACCAGCGGTCTGGCCGATCCGTACCCGGTGGCGCAGAGCTTTTTCATCAATGACCCGATTGCCGAGGAAGTCGAACTCGATGCGATCGTGACCATGGTCGACGCCAAGCACATCGCCCAGCACCTGGAGGATCTGCAACTGGACGGCGTTGATAATCAGGCGGTGGATCAGATCGTCTGCGCCGATCGCATCGTCATCAACAAGGTTGATCTGGTCAGCAGCGACGAGGTGGAAATCCTGCGCGGCAAGATCCGGGGTTTGAACGCCACCGCAGATCTGGTGACCTCCACTCATGCGCAGATCGACCTGACGAAAATCCTCGGCATCGGCGCGTTCGAGTGCACGCAGAAGCTCATGGAAATCGGCGCCGAGCCCGAGCATCACGACCACGCACACCACGATCATGCAGAACCCGACCACGAACACGACCCGAGCGTGTCATCGGTGGGCATCGCCGTGGACGGCGCGGTCGACTTGATGGCGTTCCATCGCTGGATCAGCGAGCTGCGCTCGTCCCAGGCCGACAACCTCTATCGCATGAAAGGCGTGCTCGCCGTGGCCAACGAGGACCAGCGCTACGTGCTGCAAGGCGTGCACAGCCTGGTGGAGTTCCGCGCCTCCACCGCATGGGGCACGGAGCCACGTTCGAGCAAGATCGTGTTCATCGGCCGCGACCTGGACCGCGCGGCGCTGAATCAGGGCTTTGCCGCCTGCCTGGCAGGCTGAACAAGGCATCGGAGCCGGTGGATGGCGGCTTCGGGCACGAATGACTGATGCCAGATTTTTTGCACAACACAAAACCTGTGGGAGCGGGCTTGCTCGCGAAAGCGGTGGGTCATTGAACAATGATGTCAACTGACACTCCGCTTTCGCGAGCAAGCCCGCTCCCACAAGGATTGCGGTGCCTCTAAGACAGCATCAGACGAATACCCCTCTGTACCGAATAACAACAGCTAGAGGTGATTCCCCATGTCGTCAGCCACTCCTTCCTCCACCGTGCACCCCGTCGACCGCGTTCTGCCGGTGCGACAGATGCTCACCCTCGGCCTGCAACACATGGCCGTCTCGTACATCGGCGCCATCGCCGTGCCGTTGATTGTCGCCAGTGCCCTGAAAATGTCCCACGCCGATACCGTGGTGCTGATCAGCACCACGCTGTTCTGCTCCGGCATCGCCACCCTTTTGCAAACCGTTGGCTTCTGGAAATTCGGCGTGCGTCTGCCGATTCTGCAAGGCGTGGCGTTCAGCAGCGTCGGCCCGGTGATTGCCATCGGCAGCAACCCCGACGTGGGGTTTGCCGGGGTCTGTGGGGCGGTGATCGGTGCCGGGATCTTCACCATGCTGATGGCGCCGTTCGTGGGCCGATTGCGGCGGTTTTTCCCGCCGGTGGTCACCGGCTGCATCGTCACGGTGATTGGTTTGCAGCTGTTCCCGATCGCCTATGAATGGGTCGGTGGCGGACGCAACGCGAGCAACTTCGGCGCCCCGGCATTTCTCGCGGTGGCGGTGGTGGTGCTGCTGACCATTCTGCTGGTCAATCGCTATGGCAGTCCGCTGCTGCGCAACATGGCGGTGCTGGTGGGGATGCTGGTCGGCGCCGGTCTGGCTTACGGTCTGGGCATGGGCAATTTCCACAGCGTCGAAGAGGCGCCGTGGCTGACCGTGCCCTACCCGTTCTACTTCGGTTTGCCGACTTTCAGCCTGATCCCCATCGCGACCATGGTGGTGGTGATGATCGTGCAGATGGTCGAGTCGATGGGGCTGTTCGTGGCCATCGGCGACATCGTCGACAAACCGGTGGAAGACAAGCAGGTAATCAACGGCCTGCGCGCCAATGGCCTGGCCAGCACCATCGCCGGGATGTTCGCCGCATTCCCGTTCATCGCCTTCATGGAAAACGTCGGCCTGGTGATCCTGACCGGTGTGCGCAGCCGCTGGGTGGTCGCCGTCAGTGGCCTGCTGATGTGTTCGATTGCGCTGGTGCCCAAGGCCGGGGCGATCATCGCTTCGATGCCGACCGCGGCGTTGGGCGGCGCCGGCATTGCGATGTTCGGCGTGGTCGCGGCGGCGGGCATCCAGACCCTGGCCAAGGTCGATTACGAGCGCAATCGCTTCAACGTGCTGATCGTCGGTTTCACCATCGCCGCCGCGCTGGTACCGGTGCTCGCGCCCACCCTGTTCAAACAAATGCCCGAGTGGTCACAGCCGTTCCTGCACAGCAGCGTGGTCATCGCCTGCCTGGTGTCGGTGCTGCTCAACGCGGCGCTCAACGGCGTCAGCGTGCCAGAAACCACACCCGGCAAATCCGCCTCGCACATTCTCTGACTGGAGCCTGCCCATGACTCGACTTCAAAACATCCTGATCAAAAACCCGGTCGCGGTGATGACCGGCCTGCGCGGCCCGCGTGCCCGGGCCGGCGCAGTGGACATTCGTGTGGTCAACGGACGCATCGCCGAAATGGCCGCCGACCTCGAGCCACAACCCGGTGAGCGGGTGATCGACGCGCGCAATTCGGTGGTCTATCCAGGCTGGATCAACACCCACCATCACCTGTTCCAGAACCTGCTCAAAGCCGTGCCCGAAGGCTTGAATCAGGATCTGCAAGGCTGGCTGGCGAGCGTGCCCTATCCACGATTGAACCGCTTTACCCCGCAACTGGCGCGGATCGCCGCCCGTCTGGGCATGGTCGAGTTGCTCCTGTCTGGGGTGACGACGTGCGCCGATCACCACTACCTCTACCACGCCCATGGCAGCACCGAGACCGGGGATTTGCTGTTCGATCTGGCGGACGAATTCGGCCTGCGCTTTGTGTTGTGTCGCGGTGGCGCACTGGAGTCCGCCAGCGCCCACCCGGGCTTCTCGAAAACCGCGCTGCAACCGGAAAGCCTCGAACAAATGGTCGGCGACATCGAACGGCTGAAATCGCTGTATCACCAGGACACCCCGGACGCCCTGCGCCGGGTGGTCGTCGCCCCCACCACGCCAACCTTTTCGCTGCCGCCGACCCTGCTGCGCGAACTGGCGCACACCGCGCGCGGCCTCGGTTTGCGTCTGCACACGCATTTGTCGGAAACGCAGAACTACGTGAATTTCTGCCGCGACAAGTACAACTGCCTGCCGGTGGAATTCGTCGCCGAACACGAATGGCTCGGCCCGGACGTCTGGTTTGCCCATGCCGTGCACCTGCAACCCGGCGAAATCCGCATGCTCGCCCAGACCGGCACCGGCGTCTCGCACTGCCCGGTGAGTAATGCTCGCCTCGGCAGCGGCGTCGCGCCAGTGCCGCAAATGTACGAGGCCGGCGTGCCGATCTCCCTCGGCGTCGACGGCGTGGCGTCCAACGAATCCGGGAGCATGGTCGGCGAAACCAACACCGCGTGGCTGATCCACCGCGCCGAACAGGGCGCCTCGGCCACCACCGCCGAAGACGTGATCCACTGGGGCACGGCGGGCGGTGCGCAGGTATTGGGATTGGGCGCGGTCGGTACGCTGGAGGTCGGGCAAGCGGCGGATCTGGTGATCTACAGCCTTGATCACCCACGCTTCTTCGGCTTCCACGATCGCGCGGTTGCCCCAGTGGTGGCCGGTGAACCGATCACGGTGAAATACAGCCTGGTGGGCGGCCGGATCGTGGTCGATAACGGCGTGATTCCGGGACTGGATATCGAACGGATGCGCGCCGAGGCGTGGGAAGGAGTGCAGGCGATGATGAATATCGACGATTGATCCGCAGGCGATGCAATACCTGTAGGAGTGAGCCTGCTCGCGATAGCGGTGTGTCAGTAGCGCAAATGTCAGCTGACACACCGCTATCGCGAGCAAGCTCACTCCTACAGGGAACAACGGCGCATTCGCGGACTCGGGGATTCTCGACTAAGGTTACTCCCTCATCGGATTGAGCCCCTGCCAGCTCCACCGGGCTCTTGATCAAGGAGAGACTGATGACGTCGCGTCGCAACATCGAACAGACTTATCGCACCTGGTCCAGCCCCATCCTGCTGGAGTTGAAAAAGCGCGAACACCAAATGGCGCCGGTCGAGCGTCAGGCACTGGAGAATGTTTTGGTCGAACGAAGGTTGCTGGATGTCGGCAACCCCAACGGCCCCGACAGACGCCAGGGCACAGCGGGCAAGAATGACCGGCCCGGCTGATCACAGCGTCAGACCGGGTTGAGGTTCAACCCCAGTTTCAGCAGTTCCTTGCGCAGCATCGACGGTTTCACAACAGCCATGCCCGCCTGCCACTGCAGCGGCAACAACCGATCCAGCTTCTGCTGGCTGAGCAGCGGCTCAGCCAGCAAACAACTCTTGCCGTCACGGATGCTGATGACGTTCAGCAACCAGTCATCGCCCTGCCCGACCATCCAGCCGCCGATCTCGTTGCGATGTTTGTGAAGCAACGCATCGGCGTCCCACACCGTCATCTGTGCGCAGACCTGGGGCAGATTGCTGTCCGGTTTGAAGCGTTTCAGATCCGCCGCCAACGCGGTCTGCAGGTCTGCTTCGATGGCGGCCTGACATTCGAGGAAATACTGCTCGGGCCAGTTTGCCGGCAGATTCGCCCGCTGCATTAATGCCTCATAAGCCTCAATATCCGCCTCAGAGGTCATCTGCCCGGTGAGGTTAAGCGTGTTATCGAGGATTGCCGTGGCCAGCAATTTCGCGCTTTGCTCGCTGATTCGCGGGAGCAGACCAGCAGCTTGCCAACGCTGAAAAACCAGCGTCGCCGCTGCACCAATCGGGAGGATGTCGGCGGCGGAACCCAGTCGCTCTGCCCAGTACGGCTCGTAACCGGGATGATGATCGATGACCTCGACCACTTGGTCGAGCACCACCAGCGGGTCGAAGTGGTGATAGTCGGACACATCGACCAACACGAATTCGTCGTTTGCTTGCGGCGTGTAACGCTGAAAAGCAGCGCCCCAACTCAGAACGGTCGGCGACACGCTGCTGTTGGGTTTTGCGCTGCTGACCGCGCGGGCGGGACTGCCTTGCAGGTTGAGCAATTCTGCGTAGGCGATGCAACAGGCGTAGGCGTCGATGTCCAGATAGGACGCGCCGGAGGTGATGATTTTCATGGGGCGCAAACGTCGCACATTTCCATGACATTGGGGTGACATAAAAAGATCGCAGCCTTCGGCAGCTCCTACAGGTTGAATGCAATCCAACTGTAGGAGCTGCCGCAGGCTGCGATCTTTTGATCTTCAGGCCGCGGCTTTACCAGCGGCCACCATCGCCGAAGCCGCGAGCATCGCCCGCAGCAACACCGCGCACCCGGCCGCCAGATCATCCGGCGCGGCATTCTCGATTTCGTTGTGGCTGATCCCGCCCTCGCACGGTACGAAGATCATTCCCGCCGGGCCGAGTTCGGCGAGGAAGATTGCGTCGTGTCCCGCGCCACTGACGATGTCCATGTGTGACAGGCCCAGGCCTTGCGCCGCACCGCGCACGGCTTCGACGCAGCCTTTTTCGAAGTACAGCGGCGGGAAGTCGGCGGTCGGGGTCAGTTCGTAGGTCAGGCCGTGTTCTTCGCAGGTGGTATCGATGACTTGCTTGACCTCGGCGATCATTGAGTCCAGCCGCTCCGGTTGCAGATGCCGGAAGTCGAGGGTCATGCGCACTTCGCCGGGGATGACGTTGCGCGAGCCGGGATAGGCTTGCAGGCAACCGACGGTGCCGCACGCATGGGGTTGGTGGCCGAGGGCCGCGCGGTTGACCGCGCCGACGATCACCGAAGCGCCGACCAGGGCGTCCTTGCGCAGGTGCATCGGGGTTGGCCCGGCGTGGGCTTCGACGCCGCGCAGTTTCAGGTCGAACCATTTTTGCCCGAGGGCGCCGAGTACCACGCCGATGGTTTTCTGCTCGTCTTCGAGGATCGGGCCTTGCTCGATGTGTGCTTCGAAATAGGCACCCACCTTGTGCCCGCTGACTTTGCGTTGTCCGGCATAGCCGATGGCGTTCAGGGCTTCGCCGACGGTGACGCCATCGGCATCGACCTTGGCCAGGGTTTCTTCGAGGGTGAATTTTTCCGCGAACACCCCGGAGCCCATCATGCACGGGGCGAAGCGCGAGCCTTCTTCGTTGGTCCAGACCACCACTTCCAGCGGTGCTTCGGTCTCCACGCCGAGGTCATTGAGAGTGCGCAGCACTTCGACGCCGGCGAGCACGCCGAAGCAGCCGTCGAACTTGCCGCCGGTAGGCTGGGTGTCGATGTGGCTGCCGGTCATTACTGGCGGCAGGTTTGGATTGCGGCCGGGGCGGCGGGCGAAGATGTTGCCGACTTCATCGACCGTGACGCTGCACCCGGCGTCCTTGCACCACTGCACAAACAGGTCGCGGGCCTGGCGGTCGAGGTCGGTCAGGGCCAGGCGACAGACCCCGCCCTTGACCGTGGCACCGAGCTTGGCCAGTTCCATGAGCGAGGCCCAGAGGCGGTCGCGGTTGATGTGCTGATGGGTGGATTGCAGAACGTCTACGGCTGCGTTCATGTTGATCTCCTCAGGCAGTTCTTATGAGTGTCTTCAGGTAATTCTTTGGTGGGTTTGAGGCCGCCTTCGCGAGCAAGCCCGCTCCCACAAGTGAACGCATTCCAAAATGTGGGAGCGAGCCTGCTCGCGAAGGGGCCATCCCTCACACCGAAGATTTCACAACAGACGGGCTGCTTCGCATCGAACACAACCCGTAATAAATCAGCCCACCCAGCGCCGAGCCGGTAAACCAGCCATAGCTGTAAAACCAGCTGAACGCATCGCTGCCCAACGACAGCAAGGTCAGCACCACCGGCACGCCAAACGCGGTAAAACCGGCCCAGTTCCACGCCGGATACACGTCGTCCCGGTACAACCCGGCGAGGTCCAGTTGCTGTTTCTTGATCAGGAAATAGTCCACCACCATGATCCCGGCAATCGGCCCGAGCAGGCTCGAATAGCCCAGCAGCCAGTTGGAATACACGGTTTCCAGGCTGACATCGGACACGATCAGGCCCAGCTTTTTCAGCAGCTCGTGTGCCATCAACGCCAACCCGACGAAGCCCGTGAGCAACACCGCTTTGGTGCGATTGATCACCTTGGGTGCGATGTTCTGGAAATCATTGGTCGGCGAAACGATGTTCGCCGCTGTGTTGGTCGACAGCGTGGCGATGATGATCAGCGCCATGGCTAACGCAACCCACATCGGGCTCTGGATATGGCCGATCAGACTGACCGGATCCGACACCGTAACGCCGACCAGTTTCACCGAAGCGGCGGTCATCACCACACCGAGTGAGGCGAAGAGGAACATGGTCAGCGGCAGGCCGAAAATCTGCCCGAGGATCTGATCCTTCTGGCTTTTGGCGTAGCGGCTGAAGTCGGGAATGTTCAGCGACAGCGTGGCCCAGAAACCAACCATCGCGGTCAGCCCGGCAGCGAAGTAACTGACCACACTGGCGCCTTCCGGGCGTTTCGGTGGAATCGCCAGCAACTCGGTCATCGACACATTGGGCATGGCCCACACCAGCAACCCGATGCCGACCGCCACCAACAGCGGTGCCGACAGGGTTTCCAGCCACTTGATCGACTCGGCGCCGCGGATCACCACCCACAGGTTCAACGACCAGAAAATCATGAAACCGATCACCTCGCCGGTTCCGCCGAGGGATTTCCAGCCGTCGAAGATCGAGCCGAGAAACAGGTGAATCGCCAATCCGCCAAACATCGTTTGAATCCCGAACCAGCCGCACGCCACCAGCGCGCGAATCAGACACGGCACGTTGGAGCCAAGCACGCCGAACGACGAGCGCAGCAGCACCGGGAATGGAATGCCGTACTTGGTGCCGGGAAAGGCATTGAGCGTCAACGGGATCAGCACGATGACGTTGGCCAGCAGAATCGCCATCAGCGCTTCACCAACGGTGAGGCCGAAATAGGCGGTGAGCACCCCGCCGAGGGTGTAGGTCGGCACGCACACCGACATGCCGATCCACAGCGCGGTGATGTGCCATTTGTTCCAGGTTCGTTCGCGCACCTTGGTCGGTGCCATGTCGTGGTTGTAACGGGGACTGTCGAGGACGTCGCTGCCGGCTTCGAGTTCGAACAAGCCGTCGCGCTCGGTCACTTGCGATCTGTTCTGTTGCATGGCCGCTCCACTGTTCTTCTGATTATTTTTTTTGCTCATCAGACGGCTGCACACCAAGGTGCGAACCGGACGATGGCCGGAGGAACTGACAACTTTCTTGCACCGGCCAGGGTGTCAGCGGCGGCATCAATAAACGTGCCGGACGCCCCGCTTACGCATCGGGCCGTGGTTCAAACGCATTGCAACTTTCTGATATGTCACGGTTTTAATTATTCACCGGAAGCGTCCTCGAAAACTTGTCTGCACGCTCAGGCTAAACGTTTGCCAAGTTGTTCGAACGGTCAGGACTCAATCTGGTGCACTGCACTTTTTTTCATCACCGGCGCTCAGCCGCAGCTCAACTTCAAGCAGCTGATTTCACATAGGAAATCTTGCTCATATTTCCATCCTGTCAAGTGCGTCAAAATGGTGAACAGCCTCACCATTTTGGTGATTTACGTTTTTTATCGTTATTTTTCATGCAGTTAAAACAGCAATAAGCTTATAAAAAATAATCTTGATCAATTGCAGAACTGCGACTAGCTTCTATTCCTGACAGCGCTGACAGGAATACGTCGATCAGCGTTGTACATCAATAAAACATTTAGAACCGGCACAAGTCGGTCATGCCTGCGAGGAACTCGGAATGTCTCTGTTGATCCGTGGCGCCACCGTTGTTACCCATGATGAAAGTTATCGCGCCGACGTCTACTGCGCCGACGGCGTGATCAAAGCCATTGGTCAAAACCTGGATATTCCCGCCGGCGCCGAAGTGCTCGACGGCAGCGGCCAATACCTGATGCCCGGCGGCATCGATCCACACACCCACATGCAACTGCCCTTCATGGGCACCGTGGCCAGCGAAGACTTTTACAGCGGCACTGCGGCGGGTCTGGCCGGGGGCACCACATCGATCATCGACTTCGTGATTCCCAATCCGCAGCAGTCACTGATGGAAGCGTTTCACCAGTGGCGCGGCTGGGCCGAGAAGTCTGCGTCCGACTATGGCTTCCACGTCGCGATCACCTGGTGGAGCGAACAGGTGCGTGAGGAAATGGCCGAGCTGGTCAGCCATCACGGGATCAACAGCTTCAAGCATTTCATGGCCTACAAGAACGCGATCATGGCCGCCGACGACACGCTGGTGGCGAGTTTCGAGCGCTGTCTGGAACTCGGCGCGGTGCCGACCGTGCACGCGGAAAACGGCGAGCTGGTCTATCACCTGCAACGCAAGTTGATGGCCCAGGGCATCACCGGGCCGGAGGCGCATCCATTGTCGCGGCCATCGCAGGTGGAAGGCGAAGCGGCGAGCCGGGCGATTCGCATCGCTGAAACCATCGGCACGCCTTTGTACCTGGTGCACGTCTCGACCAAGGAAGCGCTGGACGAAATCACCTATGCCCGCAGCAAGGGTCAACCGGTGTACGGCGAAGTGCTGGCCGGGCATTTGCTGCTCGACGACAGCGTCTACCAGCACCCGGACTGGCAGACCGCCGCTGGTTACGTGATGAGCCCGCCGTTCCGCCCGCGCGGGCATCAGGAAGCGCTGTGGCATGGCCTGCAAAGCGGCAATCTGCACACCACCGCCACTGACCACTGCTGCTTCTGCGCCGAGCAGAAAGCCGCCGGGCGCGACGACTTCAGCAAGATCCCCAACGGCACCGCCGGCATCGAAGACCGCATGGCGGTACTGTGGGATGAAGGGGTCAACAGCGGACGTTTGTCGATGCAGGACTTCGTCGCCCTCACCTCCACCAACACCGCGAAAATCTTCAACCTCTACCCGCGCAAAGGCGCGATCCGCGTCGGCGCCGATGCCGACCTGGTGCTGTGGGATCCGCAAGGCACCCGCACCATCTCCGCCAAGACCCACCATCAGCAGGTGGACTTCAATATCTTCGAAGGCAAGACCGTGCGCGGCGTGCCGAGCCATACCGTCAGCCAGGGCAAAGTGGTTTGGGCCGATGGCGACCTGCGCGCCGAGCGCGGGGCCGGGCGGTACATCGAACGGCCGGCGTATCCGGCGGTGTTTGATTTGCTGAGCAAGCGGGCTGAATTACAAAAGCCGACTGCGGTGAAACGCTGAAATCCAGGCCTTCGGCCTTCGCGAGCAAGCTCGCTCCCACAGGGTGTACGCATTCCAAAATGTGGGAGCGGGCTTGCTCGCGAAGGGGCCCGTCCAGACAACACAAAAACCACTGCCCATCAGAGGCAGAGAACCTCAATAACCGTGAGGCAAAAAACCGTGATCGAGACCCTGAACCATCTCCCGCATCCGCACGAAAGCGCGGCCGCCCTCGCCGGCCATTTCACTGATCTGGCGCCACCGCTCAACGCCCGGCAGGCGCATCTGGAAGCCTCGCGCTGCCTGTATTGCTACGACGCCCCGTGCGTCAACGCGTGCCCCAGCGAGATCGACATTCCGTCGTTTATCCGCAATATCCATCAGGACAACGTGCCCGGTGCGGCGCAGAAAATTCTTTCGGCGAACATCCTCGGCGGCAGTTGCGCGCGGGTATGCCCCACGGAAATCCTCTGCCAGCAAGCCTGCGTACGCAACAATGCGCAGGAATGCGCGCCGGTGCTGATCGGCCTGCTGCAGCGCTACGCCGTGGACAACGCGCACTTCACTGAACACCCGTTTCAGCGCAACGCCGCTACCGGCAAACGCATCGCCGTGGTCGGCGCCGGGCCAGCGGGGTTGTCCTGCGCCCACCGCAGCGCGATGCACGGGCATGACGTGGTGATTTTCGAAGCCCGGGAGAAGGCTGGCGGCCTTAATGAATACGGGATCGCCAAGTACAAACTGGTCGACGACTATGCGCAGAAGGAACTGGATTTCCTCCTGCAGATCGGCGGCATCGAAATCCGTCACGGGCAGAAACTCGGCGACAACCTGACCCTCAGCGAGCTGCATCAGCAGTTCGACGCGGTGTTCCTCGGCCTCGGCCTCAATGCCAGCAAACAGCTCGGCCTGCCCCACGAGGACGCGCCCGGCCTGCTCGCCGCCACCGACTACATCCGTGAACTGCGCCAGGCCGATGACCTGACGCAACTGCCACTGGCCGAGCGCTGCATCGTCCTCGGCGCCGGCAACACCGCGATCGACATGGCCGTGCAGATGGCCCGCCTCGGTGCCCGTGACGTGAATCTGGTGTATCGCCGCGGTGCGGCGGACATGGGCGCCACCGGTCACGAACAAGACATCGCCAAGGCCAATCAGGTGCGCCTGCTGACCTGGGCACAACCGGAGGAAGTCTTGCTCGACGATCAGGGCCATGTGCGCGGTATGCGTTTCGCCCGTACCGAACTGGTCGACGGTCGTCTGCAAACCACTGGCGAAACCTTCGAGCTGGCCGCCGATGCGATTTTCAAAGCCATCGGCCAGGCCTTCGACAGCAGCGCCCTCGCCGACCCGCTGGCCCGCGAACTCAAGCGTCAAGGCGAACGGATTCAGGTCGATGAAAATCTTCGCACGAGCATTCCCGGCGTGTATGCCGGCGGCGACTGCACCAGCCTCGATCAGGACCTCACCGTGCAAGCCGTGCAGCACGGCAAACTCGCCGCCGAGGCGATCAACGCGCAACTGATGCTCAACGTGGAGGCTGCGTAAATGGCCGATCTCTCGATAGTCTTCGCCGGCATCAAAGCCCCCAACCCGTTCTGGCTGGCCTCCGCGCCGCCGACCGACAAGGCCTACAACGTGGTGCGCGCCTTCGAGGCCGGTTGGGGTGGCGTGGTCTGGAAAACCCTTGGCGAGGACCCGGCAGCGGTCAACGTCTCGTCGCGCTACTCGGCACATTACGGCAACAACCGCGAAGTGCTGGGGATCAACAACATCGAACTGATCACCGACCGCTCGCTGGAAATCAACCTGCGCGAGATCACCCAAGTCAAGAAGGACTGGCCGGATCGCGCACTGATCGTCTCGCTGATGGTGCCGTGTGTCGAGGAATCGTGGAAACACATCCTGCCGCTGGTGGAAGCCACCGGCGCCGACGGTATCGAGCTGAATTTCGGTTGCCCGCACGGCATGCCCGAACGCGGCATGGGCGCGGCGGTCGGTCAGGTGCCGGAATACGTCGAGCAGGTCACCCGCTGGTGCAAGACCTATTGCTCGCTGCCGGTGATCGTCAAGCTGACGCCGAACATTACCGACATCCGCGTCGCCGCCCGCGCGGCGCATCGCGGTGGCGCCGATGCGGTGTCGCTGATCAACACCATCAACTCGATCACCAGCGTCGATCTGGAACACATGGTCGCCCTGCCCACCGTCGGCAGCAAGAGCACCCACGGTGGTTATTGCGGCTCGGCGGTCAAGCCGATTGCACTGAACATGGTCGCCGAGATCGCTCGTGATCCGCAGACCCAAGGCCTGCCGATCTGCGGCATTGGCGGCATCGGCAGTTGGCGTGATGCGGCGGAATTCATGGCGCTGGGCAGCGGCGCGGTGCAGGTGTGCACGGCGGCGATGCTGCATGGTTTCCGGATTGTCGAGGAGATGAAGGACGGGCTGTCGCGCTGGATGGACAGTCAGGGTTACGCCAGCATCCGTGAGTTTTCCGGCCGCGCGGTGGGCAATACCACGGACTGGAAGTACCTCGACATCAACTATCAGGTGATCGCGAAGATCGACCAGGACGCGTGCATCGGTTGCGGGCGCTGCCACATTGCTTGCGAAGACACTTCACACCAGGCGATCAGCAACCTCAAGCTGGCTGACGGCACGCATAAATATGAAGTGATCGATGATGAGTGTGTGGGCTGCAATCTGTGCCAGATCACCTGCCCGGTGGCGGACTGCATCGAGATGGTGCCGATGGAAACCGGCAAGCCGTTTCTGGACTGGAATCATGATCCGCGCAATCCGTACCATGTCTCCCCTTAAGGTCGGCGGCGTCTGAATTGACGCCTTCGCGAGCAAGCCCGCTCCCACATTAAGAATGCATTTCAAAATGTGGGAGCGGGCTTGCTCGCGAAGGGTTCATCAGCTTCAACCCATCAATCAAGGTTCCAACCCGATCCCGCGCAAAATCACACTGGTCACCGTCTGCACCGCCCGCTCGAACTGCATGTCCGACAGCGGCTGATGCTCGTTCAAAATATTTACCTGATGGTCGAAGTCGGCGTAATGCTGGGTCGAGGCCCAGATCATGTACAGCAGGCCCGACGGTTCCACCGGCAGAATCCGCTTGTCTTCGACCCACTGGCGGATCTTCGCTTCCTTCATTTTCGCCCAGTCGTACAGGCTGACATCCAGCGCCTCACCGAGGGTCGGCGCGCCGTGGATGATCTCGTTGGCCCAGACTTTCGAGCCGTACGGCCGGCTGCGCGAATGGTTCATCTTGGCGCGGATGTAGCTGCTGAGCACCACCCGCGGGTCATCGAACATCTCGAAGCACAGCGCGTCCTGTTTCCACACCTCCAGCAGGTCGAACAGCACTGCGCTGTACAGTTCGCTTTTGGTCGAGAAGTAGTAATGCAGGTTGGAACGCGGCAGTTGCACTTCGGCGGCGATGTCGGCCATGGCGGTGCCGCCGAAGCCTTTTTCGGCGAAGACTTTTTCCGCCGCGAGCAGGATTTTCTCGACGTTACTGCGACGAATCTCGATCTTGTGATTGCCCATGAGGGCTCCCTGACAACGACGTTGTTGAAGACTAGCATCCGCTCTGCTCTGGGGGCGACCGCTGTAAATAAAACTTCGTGCGCAAGTCTGCGGATGGCTAAACTGAGGCTTCTTTGTCCTGCCTCAGAGGTATCCGCGATGCTGTTCAAGAATGTCCTGACCACCACGGCCCTGCTCGCTTCGCTGTTCGCCGCATCTTCGGTTTTCGCCCACGCCCACCTGAAAAGTGCAACGCCGGCCGCCGACAGCACCGTCGCCGCACCGGCCGATCTGCGCCTGACCTTTTCCGAAGGCGTCGAAGCCAGCTTTACCAAAGTCAGCCTGACCCACGATGGCGCCCCGGTGGCGATCAAAGCGCTGACCACCGAGAACGAAAAGAAAACCCTGATCGTCACTCCCGCCGCACCACTCGGCGCCGGTGCATACAAAGTCGAATGGCACGCGGTGTCGGTCGATACACACAAGAGCGAAGGCGCCTATCAGTTCAAGATCGGCCAGTAATTCATGAGTGAAGCGCTGGTGCTGTGTCGCTTTGTGCATTTCAGCGCGGTATTGATGGTGTTCGGCGCCTGGCTGTTCCGGCCGCTGCTGCTCAAGGCGCCCGTGCCGACACTGGATCGGCATCTGGCGCAACTGGCGCGCTGGCTGACGGCGATTGCGCTGCTCAGCGGTGTCACCTGGGCGCTGTTGATCACCGCAAGCATGGCCGGCTCGGCGGCGGCCGCGTTCGAGCCGGACACCATTGAAGTAGTGCTCGGCAATACCTTTTTCGGGCAGGTCTGGCGCTGGCATCTGCTGATCAACGCGCTGTTGCTGGCGTTGTTATTTACACCTTGGCGATCGAGCGTGCCGTTGCGCCTGGGCTTGAGCGGATTGTTGCTGGCGACGCTGGCACCGGTCGGTCACGGTGCGATGCTCGATGGTCTGAGCGGGCAACTGCTGATTCTCAACCAGATCGTTCATCTGACGTGTGTGGCCGCATGGCTCGGCGGGTTGTTGTTGCTGGTGTTGATCCTGCGTCAACCTGGCGAAGCGATGAGCCGGATCCTGCAACGCTTCAGCGGTGTCGGTTACGCGATCGTTGGGGGTCTGCTGATCACCGGGCTGATCAACGTGCGCGTGCTGACTGGCCAATGGTGGCCGACGCCGTTGTTTGCAGGGTTTGCGTTGATTCTGCTGATCAAGGCGTTGCTGGTGGCAGGCATGCTCGCCCTGGCGCTGTTCAACCGCTTGCGGATTGATGATTGCGAACAGCGGATGGGCGCGCTCAAGCGCAGTGTGGTGCTGGAGTGGTTGTTGGGGATCGGTGCGGTTGCCGCCGTGTCGCTACTCGGCACCCTGCCGCCGATGATTGCTGGATAAACCCGATCCTCTTGTGGGAGCGGGCTTGCTCGCGAAGGCGGCGCGTCAGATACGGAAATATCAACTGACACACCGCCTTCGCGAGCAAGCCCGCTCCCACATTTTGATCTGTGGAGGTCAATGCGGTTGTGTGTCGCCCGCTGCAGTATCGATGCTGACCACCACCGACATCCCCGGTCGCAGGCGTTCCTCTTCCTGCTGGCCCTCATCAATGGTGATCCGCACCGGCACTCGCTGGGCGATTTTCACGAAGTTGCCGGTGGCATTGTCTGCCTGCAACAACGCGAATTCAGAGCCGGTTGCCGGTGAGATGTGCTGCACATGGCCAGTGAATCTGCGGTGGTTCAGTGCATCGACGGTGAAGCGCACCGGCTGCCCGACCCGCACGTTGTCCATCTGGGTTTCCTTCATGTTGGCGATCACCCATTTCTGGTTCGGCACCAACGCCATCAGTTGCGCCCCGGAGTTGACGTAAGCGCCCAGGCGCACGCCAATCTGTCCGAGCTGGCCGTCACGCGGGGCGACGATGCGGGTGTTCGACAAATCGATCCGCGCCAGTTGCACCGCCGCTTCAGCGCTGGCAACTGCTGCTTCCAGCGAGCCGCGATTGACGATCACCGTTTGCAGGTCCTGACGGGCGATTTCCAGATTGGCCTTGGCCTGCGCCACCGCCGCAATGCCCTGCGCGTTGGCCGCCAGGGCCACGTCCATTTCGCGCTTGGACACCGAACCGTCGCTCACCAGCTCCTTGTTACGACGCAGATCCGCCTCGCTTTTGCGCAACTGCGCTTCACTGTCGGCCACCACCGCCTGACGCAGCTTGATCGTCGCTTCGGCGCTGTTGCGTTGCTGCACCACATTGGCCAGCGAGGCCTTCTGCACTGCCAGTTGCGCCAGTGCCTGGTCGAGGTGCTGCTGATAAATCCGGTCGTCCAGGCGCACCAGCAAATCGCCGGCCTTCACGTACTGGAAGTCCTGCACCGGCACTTCAAACACGTAACCGCTGAGTTGCGGGCCGATGATCGTCACTTGGCCGCGCACCAAAGCGTTTTCGGTGGTCTCGACCGCGCTGCTGAACGGCGGCAACTGCCAGGCGTACAGCACGATCAGCACGCCGACGATGGCAATCGCGGCAAAGCCCAGCGACGAGATGACCCGCACCCGCAACGAGCGTGGCTCGGTGTTCGGCGAGGACGGCGGCGCCACGCCTTCCGGGGTGGCAGCGATGGCATTGGTAGTTGTGGTGGTCGGTTCGGTCATGAATTGGAGGCACCGCTAGGAGGTACGGAAGGCGCTGGGTCGACGGCTTTGGTGGTGCTCATCAGCCACAGCGCACGAATGGACAGCCAGATCATGGTCAGCACCGCAATCACGGCGATCAGCATGAACACATCGTTATAGGCCAGTACATTGGCTTCGCGGGTCGCCGCGTTGGACAGACTACGAATCCCGGCCAGATTGCGCAGGCTCGGGTCGGCCAGCAAGGAGCCATAGGCCGAACCGCCGCTCTGCACGCGGGCAGCCACCAGCGGATCGGACAACGTCAGGTGCTCGACCAGATGACTGGAGTGGAATTTCTCGCGCACGATCTGGAACGTGCCCAACAACGCCGCGCCGAGCAAGCCGCCGAGGTTGTTGCAGATCCCGAACAACACCGAAAAACTCACCAAATTGCGCGGGTTGGTCAGCACGTTGCGCGTGCCGAAAACCATGGTCGGGCCAAGGAAAAACGTGCTGCCTAAGGCCAGCAGGAACTGACTGAAATACAGGTTCGCCGGGCGGGTCAGGTTATTGGAAAAACTGTCCATCACCGAACCGGTCGCCATCAGCGCCAGCGAGATGATCAGCGGCATCAGCAGGTGCTTGGGATCGATGGTCAGCGCGCTGGTCGCCAGCCCGGCAACGCTGCCAATCAGCATCACCACGTACAGGCTGTGCAACTGCTCATAACCCATGTTGAGGTTCTGCATGAAACCGACGGCGCCGGTGGACTGCTCCGAGGTCACCATGCGAATCAGGGTCACCGCCAGCGCCAGGCGGATCATCGTGCCACTGCCGAGCCAACGGGTCATCAGCATCGGGTTGCTGCGATTGTGCTCGATCGCCAGGCCCGCGAGGATCAGGGCAATCGAGGCCGCCAGCGCATAACCGATCCAGTTGGCCTCCAGCCACCAATCGATCCGCCCCAGCGACAACACCGCGCAAAGCAGTGCCACGCCGCTGGCGAGAATCGCGAAGGTGAGAAAATCCAGCGGTTCGAAGGTCTTGAAGCGGTCACCGGGCGGCAACTTGAGCAACAGCACGCAGCCCAGCGACAGCAAAGCCATGCCCAATTCGAACAGGTACAAGCCGCGCCATTCGGCAATCTGCAGCAAGTCCTCGGAGAACAGGCGCGCCAGCGGCAAGGCCAGTTGTGAGGCGCCGAGCCCGAGCACCAAGGCCTTCAGCCGCCACTTGGCCGGAAACGCCTGGACCATGTAATACAGACCCAGCGAACTCAGTGCCGCACCGACCATGCCGTGCGCCGCACGCACCGCGATGGCCGAGCTCAGGTCGTTGACGAACAGGTGGCCGAAGGTCACCAGCGCATACAGCACCAGAAACACTTCGGTGAATGCACGCAGGCCGAACTGCTGACGAAACTTCACCAGCAGCAGGTTCATCGACACGTTGGTCATCACGTAGGCGGCCGGCAGCCAGGCCATCTCCGCCGTAGTCGCACCCAGCGCGCCTTGCAGGTAAGGCAGGTTGGCGACCACCAGTGAGTTGCCCAAACCACCGGTCACCGCCACCAGCAACCCGACCAGCGCATAGGCCAGGCGCTTGGGGTTGGAGTGCAACGGCGTCGAGGGGGAACCGGGCAGACTGGGCTTCTCGTGTGGCTGCCAGTTGCGCGGGGCGTATCGATCCATTGAAAGGCCTTGTTTGGGGATGTCTGAGTTTGCCGCAATCAACGACAAAACACACATCCCCTGTAGGAGTGAGCCTGCTCGCGATAGCGCAGTGTCAGTCAGCATCAATGTTGAATACTAAACCGCTATCGCGAGCAGGCTCACTCCCACAGGGTCAAATGTCGGGCCGGGAGTTTTGTATCAGGCGCGCAGCATCATGTAAGCCGCGACCACCAGGCACACACTGGCAAAGCCCACCTGCAATGTCCGCGCCGGAACCCGGGCGCAGAGTTTGCGGCCGATGATCATGCCGACAATGCTGGCGATGATGAACGCCACGCCAAGGCTGTCGATGCGCACTCCGGCATGGAAGGAGCCGATCACGCCAATGGCGGAAATCAGGCTGATCACCATCAACGACGTCGCAACGATGCCGCGCATCTGCACGTCGGTCAGTTGCTTGAACGCCGGGACGATCAGGAAGCCACCGCCGACGCCGAGCAGTCCCGACACCACGCCCGTGACCGCGCCCAATGCCGCCAGTGTCGCGGTGCATTTGGCGGTCCAGTCGAAACGCCCGGTCTCTTCATTCAGCATGCAGTTTTTCTGGCCCCAGCTCGCGTGGCCGTGATCGCTCGGTCCTTCGTGCTGACGCTCACGGCGCAGCATGCGCCAAGCGACCATGACCATCAGCAGGCTGAAGAGGATCATCAGAATCTTCTCAGGCAACTGGTGCGCGAAATAAATCCCCACCGGCGAAAAAACCGCACCGAGCGCCGCAATCAGCAGCGCTGCGCGATAGCGCACCAGCCCATGGCGCAAGCCATCAATCGCCCCGACCGCCGCCGCACTGCCGACCGCAAACAACGCGACCGGCGCCGCTTGCGTCATCGTCCAGCCAAGGCCCAGCACCAGCGCCGGCACCGCGAGAATCCCGCCGCCCGCCCCGGTGAGCCCGAGAATCAACCCCATCAACACGCCAAACAGACTTGCCAGCAACATAGGATTTACTCAGTCAACCTTGGACAGACCGGTCAGCCACTCGCGGCCCTTGAGCATGCCGTTCCAGTAGAACCACGGCAGCAGCGTCGCCTTGAGAAACCACGCCGAGCGGCGCGGCACGGTCGCGTCGAGCGCGAAGGTCGGCAGCAACTTCCCGCCGTAGCCGAACTCGGCGAGGATCACCTTGCCCTTCTCCACCGTCAGCGGGCAGGAACCGTAGCCGTCGTACTTCAGCGGCATAGGCTTTTGCTTGCGCAGCGCCAAAAGGTTTTCCGCGACCACCACAACCTGCTTGCGCACGGCCGCCGCGGTTTTCGCATTGCTGGTGCCGCAGATGTCGCCAATGGCGAACACTTCCGGGTAACGCAGGTGCTGCAGGCTGTGCGGGTTCACTTCGCACCAGCCGCCAGCGTCGGCCAACGGGCTCTGAGCGATGAAATCCGGCGAGACCTGCGGCGGCACGACATGCAGCAGATCGAAGCTTTTCGCCTGTGTGGTGACGTTGCCGTCAGCGTCCTTGATCTCGAACCACGCGGTTTTCGCCGGGCCGTCGACCTTGACCAGGTTGGCGTTGAAGGCCAGTTGCGCGTTGTACTTTTCGATGTACTTCATCAGTGGCGGCACGAAGGTCGCGACACCGAACAGCGCAGCGCCGGCCAGGTTGAATTCGACGTCAATGTTGTTCAGCACGCCGGTTTTGCGCCAGTGATCGCACGACAGGTACAACGCCTTCTGCGGTGCCCCGGCGCATTTGATCGGCATCGCCGGCTGAGTGAACAGCGCCTTGCCGCCGCGCAGTTTCTGCACCTGATCCCAGGTGTACTGCGAATGCTGATAGCTGTAATTGGAGGTCACACCATGCTGGCCGAGGCTTTCCTGCAAGCCTTCGATCTTCTCCCAGGCCAGACGCAAGCCGGGACAGACGATCAGGTTCTGGTAGCTGACGCGGCGTTGATCGTTGAGGGTGAGTTGACGTGTGTCGGGATCAATGGCGGTGACTGCCGCTTGAATCCAGGTGGCCTGACGCGGCATCACCTGGCCCATCGGTCGCGCGGTGTCCTTGACGTCATAGGCGCCACCGCCGACCAGCGTCCACGCCGGTTGGTAGTAATGCTGGGCGCTTGGCTCGATCACGGTGATTTTCAGAGTGGGATCACGCTTGAGCAGACTGGCGACGAAGCCGATGCCGGCGGTGCCGCCGCCGATGACCACGATATCTGCACTGATGGATGGGCCCCAGTGTTGATCATTCATTGCTTGTTCCTTATTGCTGCACGCAAGGATTTCTTGGCCTTCACATAAAACCAATGTGGGAGCGGGCTTGCTCGCGAAAACGGTAGATCATTCAACATTAATGTCGACTGATACGACGCCTTCGCGAGCAAGCCCGCTCCCACAGGGGATGGAGGTGTTAGCTGACATTTATGGATGACCCCAGCTCTTGAGCACCGCCCCGCAATACAGCCCGGAGAGGGTTTTCATCACCTGAATCACTTCAGGACTGGCCAGACCGTAAAAGATGTACTTGCCTTCGCGACGAGTCGCCACCAGGCCTTCATCGCGCAGGATGCCCAGTTGCTGGGACAGCGTCGGCTGGCGCACGCCGGTCATTTTTTCCAGCTCGCCGACGTTGCGCTCGCCCTGAGTCAACTGGCACAGGATCAACAGCCGATCCTCATTGGCCAACGCCTTGAGCAGCGCACAGGCCTTGGAGGCGGAGGCCCGCAATTGGGCGACTTCACATTCGGTCAGACTGGATTGCATTTGCACGATGCCTTCAACGTCACTTAAGCTGCGAACATTATGTTTTTAGATAAAGTGTTGCAACCCATTTCCCTTGTTCAGGTTCGTGTCCATGCCCGCGCAGATTGAAGCTTTCCTCGACCCCGCCTCCTCGACCTACAGCTATGTGGTCTATGAAGCCGATGGCGGGCAGTGTGCAATCGTCGATCCGGTACTCGATTACGACGGCGCCGCCGGGCGCACCTGCACGGTGCAGGCCGACAAAATCATCGCTTTCGTCCGTGAACACCGCTTGCAGGTGCAATGGCTGCTGGAAACCCACGCCCACGCCGATCACCTGTCCGCCGCGCCGTACCTGCGCCGCGAACTCGGCGGCAGGATCGCGATCGGCCAGTCGATCAGCAAAGTGCAGAACGTGTTCAAGGCGCTGTTCAATCTGGAACCGGAATTTTGCGTCGACGGCTCGCAGTTCGATCACCTGTTCGCGCCGAACGAGTCGTTCATGATCGGCAACCTCAAGGCCACTGCCCTGCACGTCCCCGGCCACACCCCGGCGGACATGGCCTACCTGATCGATGGCGAGCAGATTCTGGTCGGCGACACGCTGTTCATGCCTGACGTCGGCACCGCCCGCTGCGACTTCCCCGGCGGCAACGCGCATCAACTGTTCAACTCGATCCACAAACTGCTGGCCTTCCCCGCCAGCGTCAAACTCTACGTCTGCCACGACTACCCGCCCGAAGGCCGCGCCGCGCAATGCCAGACCACCGTCGGCGAGCAGCGCAGGAGCAATATTCATGTGCATGACGGAATCGATGAGGCGGCGTTTGTCGAGATGCGTACCAAACGCGATGCCGGGCTAGGCATGCCGACACTGTTGCTGCCGGCGATTCAGGTGAATGTACGGGCGGGGAATTTTCCGGCGGCCGAGGATAACGGTGTGGTTTATCTGAAGGTGCCGATCAACAAGCTTTAAAGCAAAAGATCGCAGCCTTCGGCAGCTCCAGGGAGAACGCGTTTCCCATCAAAACTGGAATGCGTTCACCTGTAGGAGCTGCCGCAGGCTGCGATCTTTTGATCTTCAAGACCCCAAGGTCAACCCATTCGCCGGCAACGGCAGTGCCGTCTTGTAACGCACCTGCTTCAAGGCAAAACTCGACCGGATGTTCGCCACCCCCGGCACCTTGGTCAGAAAGTCCATCATGAAGCGTTCCAGCGACTGAATGGTCGGCACCAGCACCCGGATCAGATAGTCCGGGTCGCCGGCCATCAGGTAGCACTCCATCACCTCGGGGCGGTCAGAGATCGCCTCTTCGAAATGCTGCAACGCTTCCTCGACCTGTTTCTCCAGGCTCACATGAATGAACACGTTCACGTGCAGGCCCAGCAGATCGGCATCCAGCAGCGTCACCTGCTCGCGAATCAGGCCTAATTCTTCCATCGCCTTGACCCGGTTGAAACACGGTGTCGGCGACAGGTTCACCGAGCGCGCGAGGTCGGCGTTGGTGATGCGCGCGTTCTCCTGAAGGCTGTTGAGAATGCCGATGTCGGTACGGTCCAGTTTGCGCATGAGACAAAACCACCTGTTTTTTATGTTTATGCAGAATTTCTATCTGCAAATCGTCTCCAGCGCAACGAAACAGAGAGAAATATTCTTCTTGGCCGGGCCTATGATTGTTGTAGGACAAGATTTCTTTCACCCAAGAATGATTGCCAGCTCACTACAAGAAATTCACAAGATCGAGCGTAGAAGCCATGACCCAAGCGTATGAACCGCTGCGTCTGCACGTCCCTGAACCCTCGGGCCGCCCAGGCTGCAAAACCGACTTCTCCTACCTGCATCTGACCGATGCCGGCACGGTGCGCAAACCTTCCATTGATGTAGAACCCGCCGACACCGCCGACCTGGCGCGTGGGCTGATTCGTGTGCTCGACGATCAGGGCAACGCCCTCGGCCCCTGGGCTGAAAACGTGCCGGTCGAGATCCTGCGCAAGGGCATGCGCGCCATGCTCAAGACGCGGATTTACGACAACCGCATGGTGGTCGCCCAGCGGCAGAAAAAAATGTCGTTCTACATGCAGAGCCTCGGCGAGGAAGCCATCGGCAGCGCCCAGGCCCTGGCCTTGAACATCGACGACATGTGCTTCCCGACCTACCGTCAGCAAAGCATTCTGATGGCCCGCGAAGTGCCGCTGGTCGACCTGATCTGCCAACTGCTGTCCAACGAGCGTGATCCGCTCAAGGGCCGGCAGTTGCCGATCATGTACTCGGTCAAGGACGCCGGTTTCTTCACCATCTCCGGCAACCTCGCGACCCAATTCATTCAGGCCGTCGGCTGGGGCATGGCCTCGGCGATCAAGGGCGACACGAAAATCGCCTCGGCGTGGATCGGTGACGGCGCCACCGCCGAATCGGACTTCCACACCGCCCTCACCTTCGCTCACGTTTACCGCGCGCCGGTGATCCTCAACGTGGTCAACAACCAGTGGGCGATCTCGACCTTCCAGGCCATCGCCGGGGGTGAAGCCACCACTTTCGCCGGACGCGGCGTCGGTTGCGGCATCGCCTCGCTGCGGGTCGATGGCAACGACTTCTACGCGGTCTACGCCGCTTCCGCCTGGGCTGCCGAGCGCGCCCGGCGCAACCTCGGCCCGACCATGATCGAATGGGTCACCTACCGCGCCGGCCCGCACTCGACCTCCGACGATCCGTCGAAATACCGTCCTGCCGATGACTGGAGCCACTTCCCGCTGGGCGACCCGATTGCCCGCCTGAAACAGCACCTGATCAAGGTCGGCCACTGGTCGGAAGAAGAGCATGCCGCCGTCAGCGCTGAGCTCGAAGCCGAAGTGATTGCCGCGCAGAAACAGGCCGAACAGTACGGCACCCTCGCCGGTGGGCAGATTCCAAGCGCCGCAACCATGTTCGAAGACGTCTACAAAGAGATGCCGGAGCACTTGAAGCGCCAGCGTCAGCAGTTGGGGATCTGACATGAACGATCACAACAACAATATTCAGTTGGAAACCGCCATGACCACGACCACCATGACCATGATCCAGGCCCTGCGCTCGGCCATGGATGTGATGCTTGAGCGTGACGACAATGTGGTGGTGTTCGGTCAGGACGTCGGCTACTTCGGCGGCGTGTTCCGTTGCACCGAAGGCCTGCAGACCAAGTACGGCACCTCGCGGGTGTTCGACGCGCCAATCTCCGAAAGCGGCATCGTCGGTGTTGCCGTGGGCATGGGCGCTTACGGCCTGCGGCCGGTGGCCGAGATTCAGTTCGCCGACTACGTCTACCCGGCTTCCGACCAGATCATCTCCGAAGCGGCGCGTCTGCGTTATCGCTCGGCCGGCGAGTTCACCGCGCCGATGACCCTGCGCATGCCCTGTGGCGGCGGGATCTACGGTGGCCAGACCCACAGCCAGAGCATCGAGGCGATGTTCACTCAGGTCTGCGGTCTGCGCACCGTCATGCCATCCAATCCGTATGACGCCAAAGGCCTGCTGATCGCCTCCATCGAAAACGATGACCCGGTGATCTTCCTCGAGCCGAAACGCCTGTACAACGGCCCGTTCGACGGCCACCACGACCGTCCGGTAACCCCGTGGTCGAAACACCCGCAAGCCCAGGTGCCGGATGGCTACTACACCGTGCCGCTGGACGTTGCCGCGATCACCCGTCCGGGCAAGGACGTGACCGTGCTGACCTACGGCACCACCGTCTACGTCTCGCAAGTCGCCGCTGAAGAATCCGGTGTTGACGCCGAAGTCATCGACCTGCGCAGTTTGTGGCCGCTGGACCTGGAAACCATCGTCAAGTCGGTGAAGAAAACCGGTCGCTGCGTGGTGGTCCACGAAGCCACCCGCACCTGCGGTTTCGGCGCCGAACTGGTGTCGCTGGTGCAAGAGCATTGCTTCCATCACCTGGAAGCGCCGATCGAGCGCGTCACCGGTTGGGACACCCCCTACCCGCACGCGCAAGAGTGGGCGTATTTCCCAGGGCCGTCCCGAGTGGGCGCGGCGTTGAAACGGGTCATGGAGGTCTGAATGGGCACGCACGTTATCAAGATGCCGGACATCGGCGAAGGCATCGCAGAAGTAGAACTGTCGCAGTGGCACGTCAAGGTTGGCGATCTGGTGGTTGAAGACCAGGTGCTGGCGGACGTGATGACCGACAAGGCAATGGTCGACATTCCGTCGCCGGTACACGGCAAGGTGATTGCCCTCGGCGGTCAGCCGGGTGAAGTGATGGCGGTCGGCAGTGTGCTGATCAGCATTGAGGTTGAAGGCGCCGGCAACTTGAAAGAGTCCGCCGCGCCAGCACCGGTTGCCGCGAAAGAGGCACCTGCTGCGCCGAAAGTTGAAACATTTGCCGAGAGCAAACCTGCGGCCGCTGCCGCACCGCGTCCGGCTCCGGCTTGCCAGGGCCCGATGGTAGCCCGTAAAGCCGATGAACGTCCGCTGGCCTCGCCGGCCGTGCGCAAGCATGCGCTGGACCTGGGCATTCAGTTGCGTCTGGTGCGCGGTTCCGGCCCGGCCGGTCGTGTGCTGCACGAAGACCTCGAGGCTTATCTGGCGCAGGGTCAATCCAACGCTTCGGCACCCGCAGCCGCCGCATACGCTCAGCGTCACGATGAAGAACAGATTCAAGTGATCGGCATGCGCCGCAAGATCGCCCAGCGCATGCAGGACGCCACCCAGCGCGCCGCACACTTCAGCTACGTCGAGGAAATCGACGTCACCGCGATTGAAGAACTGCGCGCGCACCTCAATGAAAAACACGGCGCCAGCCGTGGCAAGTTGACCCTGCTGCCGTTCCTCGTCCGCGCATTGGTCGTGGCCCTGCGCGACTTCCCGCAGATGAACGCCCGCTATGACGACGAAGCCCAGGTCATCACCCGCCTCGGCGCAGTGCATGTCGGTGTCGCCACGCAAAGCGATGTGGGCCTGATGGTACCGGTGGTGCGTCACGCCGAGGCGCGCAGCCTGTGGGACAGCGCCGCGGAAATCTCGCGTCTGGCCAATGCCGCACGCAATGGCAAGGCCAACCGCGACGAATTGTCCGGCTCGACCATCACCCTCACCAGCCTCGGTGCGTTGGGCGGCATCGTCAGCACCCCGGTGCTGAACCTGCCGGAAGTGGCGATCGTCGGCGTGAACAAAATCGTCGAACGGCCAATGGTCGTCAAAGGCCAGGTGGTGATCCGCAAGATGATGAACCTCTCCAGCTCCTTCGATCACCGCGTGGTCGACGGCATGGACGCGGCGCTCTTCATCCAGGCCATCCGTGGCTTGATCGAACATCCTGCCACTTTGTTTGTGGAGTAAGGCTCGCATGCAATCTCTGAACACTACGCTGCTGATCATCGGCGGCGGCCCCGGCGGTTACGTCACGGCGATTCGCGCCGGGCAACTGGGCATTTCGACGATTCTGGTCGAAGGCCAATCGCTGGGCGGCACTTGCCTGAACATCGGCTGCATTCCATCGAAAGCGTTGATTCACGTGGCCGAGCAGTTCCACCAGACCCGCAATCACAGCGAGCATTCGGCGCTGGGCATCAGCGTCTCGGCACCAACCATCGACATCAGCAAGAGCGTCGAGTGGAAGGACGGCATCGTTGATCGCCTGACCACCGGCGTCGCCGCGTTGCTGAAAAAGAACAAGGTTCAGGTCATCCATGGCTGGGCCAAGGTGGTTGACGGCAAAACCGTCGAGGTCGGCGACACGCGCATCCAGTGCGAGCATCTGGTGCTGGCCACTGGTTCGACCAGCGTCAACCTGCCGATCCTGCCGATCGGCGGGCCGATCATCTCCTCCACCGAAGCACTGGCGCCGAAGTCCGTGCCGAAACGCCTGGTGGTGGTGGGCGGCGGTTATATCGGTCTGGAGCTGGGCATTGCTTACCGCAAGCTCGGCGCCGAGGTCAGTGTGGTCGAGGCGCAGGATCGTATCCTGCCGGCCTACGACGCCGAACTGACCCAGCCAGTACACGAAGCACTGAAGCAACTGGGCGTGAAGCTCTATCTCAAGCACAGCGTGCTGGGTTTCGACGGCACCTTGCAGGTGCGTGAGCCGAACGGCGACACCCTCAATCTGGAAACCGATCAGGTGCTGGTGGCGGTGGGTCGCAAGCCGAACACTCAAGGCTGGAACCTCGAAGCGCTGAACCTGGACATGAACGGCTCGGCGATCAAGATCGACAGCCGCTGCCAGACCAGCATGCGCAACGTCTACGCCATCGGCGACCTGAGCGGCGAACCGATGCTCGCGCACCGCGCCATGGCTCAGGGCGAAATGGTCGCCGAGCTGATCAGCGGCAAGCACCGCGAATTCAACCCGACCGCCATCGCCGCCGTGTGCTTCACCGACCCGGAACTGGTGGTGGTCGGCCAGACCCCGGACGAGGCCAAGGCTGCCGGACTGGACTGCATCGTCTCGAGCTTCCCGTTCGCCGCCAATGGCCGGGCGATGACCCTCGAATCGAAAAGCGGCTTCGTGCGCGTGGTCGCGCGTCGCGACAATCATGTGATTGTCGGCTGGCAGGCGGTCGGGGTTGGCGTATCGGAGTTGTCGACCGCGTTCGCGCAAAGCCTGGAAATGGGCGCGCGCCTGGAAGACATCGGCGGCACCATTCATGCGCATCCGACCTTGGGTGAAGCGGTGCAGGAAGCAGCGCTGCGTGCTTTGGGGCATGCGTTGCACCTGTGATGGATGGTGGCAGTGATGGCCTCTTCGCGAGCAAGCCCGCTCCCACAATGGGAATGCATTTCAAAATGTGGGAGCGGGCTTGCTCGCGAATTCTTGAGGCCGACACGATTTATCTGCCTGTCATCCGATAGTCCGGGCTGCGAAACCGCTCAAGAATGAAGTATTGTTGTGCCCATCCAAAAAAACGTCAGAAGCCTTGAACCGTTTCGACGGTTGTTCAGTGATAGAGGGTGTCATGGGTAACGAGAGCATCAATTGGGACAAGCTGGGTTTTGACTACATCAAGACCGACAAACGCTATCTGTCGTACTTTCGCAATGGCGAATGGGACAAAGGCACCCTGACCGAAGACAACGTGCTGCACATCAGCGAAGGCTCGACTGCCCTTCACTATGGCCAGCAGTGCTTCGAAGGTCTGAAGGCTTATCGTTGCAAGGACGGCTCGATCAACCTGTTCCGTCCAGACCAGAACGCCGCTCGCATGCAACGCAGCTGCGCTCGCCTGCTGATGCCGCACGTGTCGACCGAGCAGTTCATCGAAGCGTGCAAGGAAGTGGTTCGCGCCAACGAGCGCTTCATCCCGCCATACGGCACCGGCGGCGCGCTGTACCTGCGTCCGTTCGTGATCGGCGTGGGTGACAACATCGGCGTGCGCACCGCGCCGGAGTTCATCTTCTCGGTGTTCGCGATCCCGGTCGGCGCCTACTTCAAGGGCGGCCTGACCCCGCACAACTTCCAGATTTCCAGCTTCGACCGCGCCGCCCCACAAGGCACCGGTGCGGCCAAGGTCGGTGGCAACTACGCCGCCAGCCTGATGCCGGGCTCCCAGGCCAAGAAAGCGCACTTCGCTGACGCCATCTACCTGGATCCGCTGACCCACAAGAAGATCGAGGAAGTCGGTTCGGCCAACTTCTTCGGGATCACCCACGACAACAAGTTCATCACTCCGAACTCGCCATCCGTGCTGCCGGGCATCACCCGCCTGTCGCTGATCGAACTGGCGAAAACCCGTCTGGGCCTGGAAGTGGTGGAAGGCGACGTGCTGATCGACAAGCTGTCGGACTTCAAGGAAGCCGGTGCTTGCGGTACCGCTGCGGTGATCACGCCGATCGGCGGGATCAGCTACAACGACCATCTGCACGTGTTTCACAGCGAAACCGAAGTCGGCCCGGTCACCCAGAAGCTCTACAAAGAGCTGACTGGCGTACAGACCGGCGACATCGAAGCGCCAGCGGGCTGGATCGTCAAGGTTTGATCTGACGGCCGCTGATGCACAAAAAGCCCCCCATCAAGTGCTTGATGGGGGGCTTTTTTCGTTGTGATAAAGATCAAAAGATCGCAGCCTTCGGCAGCTCCTACAGATGGAATGCGGTACCCATGTAGGAGCTGCCGAAGGCTGCGATCTTTTGATTTTCTATTTCAACGCAATTCGCTTGCCGGCTCGCGCGGCTATCCCGCTGGCCTGTCCGTTCTGCTGTTTGCCCGTGCGCGCCTGGGTAATCAGCCCGGGAATCAACTCCCCTTCCGGCAGATTCTTCCAGAACCGTACCGGCAAGTGCCCTTGCATGACCTTCTCGTTCAACCGCGCCGGGTTGAAGATGTGGCTGTAATAGGTCAGCCATAACTCGCCGTGCGGGTCATCGACGTTCTGCGCCAGCTGCTGCCATTCCACCGGGCACTGGCGCTCATGGATCAGTCGCTCACCATCGTAATAAACCCCGTCACGCGGCGTGGCGATCAACCAGCGGTGGCGGCCCATGCGTCCGATGAAATGTTCGCTGGCGCTGTGCAGGATGTCGTGGGCCGGTTCGTGCCACGCCACATATTGCGGGCCTGGCTGATCCTGCGGGCGTTCGATGAAACGCACGAACGCATGCAAATGGTGGGCTTCGCGCTGCACTTGCTTGATCCGCCGCTGCAACTCGCTGCCGAGTTTGTCGCCGGCCATCATCGCCGTGCGATCGCCATGGCTGACTCGCCACAGCACTTCATACAACAGACTCCAGCGCTGGTCGCCCCGGTAGCGTGCAGCTTGTTCCAGGGTGTCGAGCAATGCACGGGGGATGCGTGCCTGAAACGGCCCCTGCCCCTCCGGCACGTGCACGTCACTGGCAAACAGATCGCTCACCCCTTCCGACGCCCAACTCACCAGACTCGGGTCGACTTCATGGCTGAGCAGCCAGCGCGCCTGCTGGCGCCAGGTGTCGAACAGGTCGTCGCAATCGAGATTGATCATCCCCACAACCCCATCTGCTGTGGCTGCGGCCGGTCGCGCAATTGCTGGTAGAGCATCTGGCTGGTGACTTCGGCCTGTTGCGGGTGGTAGTCGCTGGTGATGATGAACGGCTTGGCTTTGGCCAGCACACAGCGCATGCGCGCCACGTCTTCATAGCGGATGCGCCGTTGCTGGCGCAATTGCACCAAACGCTCGGTGGTGCGCAGGCCGATGCCGGGAATGCGCGCGATCAGCGCCGGTTCGGCGCGATTCAGATCCAGCGGAAACACTTCGCGATTCTGCAGCGCCCAGGCCAGCTTCGGATCGATATCCAGCGCCAGATTACCCGGCCCCTTGAGCAACTCGTCGGCGCTGTAGCCGTAACTGCGCAAGAGGAAGTCGGCCTGATACAAACGATGCTCGCGCATCAGCGGCGGCGCGGCCAATGGCACGCTTTTCGGGCTGTCGGGAATCGGGCTGAATGCCGAATAGTAAACCCGGCGCAGGCGGAAATTGCCGTACAAGGCCTGGGCGCCATGCAGGATCGTGCTGTCGTCGGTGTCATCGGCGCCGACGATCATCTGCGTGCTCTGCCCGGCCGGGGCAAATTTCGCCGAGCGCGGCTCGTTGAGCACGGTCTGCTCGCCGGTGTAGATGGTGTGCATCGCCTGCTTGATCGAGCCGATGTGTTTCTCCGGGGCCAGGGTTTGCAGGCTGGCATCGGTGGGCAGTTCGATATTGACGCTGAGGCGATCGGCGTACCGTCCGGCTTCCTCGATCAATGCCGGATCGGCCTCGGGAATGGTCTTGAGGTGAATGTAGCCGCGAAATTCATGCTCTTCGCGCAGCAGCTTCGCCACACGCACCAGTTGCTCCATGGTGTAGTCCGCCGAGCGGATGATCCCGGAGCTGAGAAACAGTCCGCTGACACAGTTGCGTCGGTAGAAATCCAGGGTCAACGTCACCACTTCCTCGGGGGTGAAGCGTGCACGCGGCACATCGCTGGAGCGGCGGTTGACGCAGTACTGGCAGTCGTAGAGACAGAAGTTGGTCAGGAGAATTTTCAGCAACGATACGCAACGGCCGTCCGGCGTATAGCTGTGGCAGATGCCCATGCCGTCGGTCGAGCCCAACCCGCTCTTGCCCTCGGAGCTGCGCTTGGGCGCACCGCTGCTGGCGCAGGAGGCGTCGTACTTGGCGGCGTCGGCGAGAATGCTGAGCTTGTCGATGAGTTGCATGGCGAAGACTCGATACTGGTTATGCGTACAGTATCGAGTCTATTGGATTGGCACAAGGTGCAAATACAGGATCCTACAAAGGTGCGCGGTTACCTATAGGAACTGCCGCAGGCTGCGATCTTTTGCTCTGCGCGTCTAATGGCAACTCAAGACCAAATCGCATACCCATTTCCTTCCGCCCCGCCACGGTCAGTGCCAGCGCCCGACTGTCCAGATCCTGCGTCACCCACTTGCGCTTCAACGCCATTTGCAACAGCGCCGCCCCCAGTGAACCACCCAGATGCGGCCGACGCATGCTCCAGTCCAGGCACGGGCAGGCAAACTTGCGGCGCAAGGTACTCAAGTCCTGCACCTCAATCCCCAAGCTCGTAAACAACGCCTCGCCACTGTCGCTCAAGCGATAAGCCCGCTCATCGGTTTCCACCAGCCACCCCGCCTCAAGCATACGGTCGTGCAGCAACACCGCGAGCGTCCCGGCCATGTGGTCGTAGCAGGTACGAGCGAATTGCAGGCGATCCGGGGTGTGCGGTTTGAAAATCGGCGCGGCGTTCTGGCCGATCACCATCAACGCTTCCAGCGCCTGGGCCACGCGCTGATCGGCGAGGCTGTAATAGCGATGGCGGCCCTGCACATGCAGGCGCACCAGTGCCAGATCCTTGAGCTTGGTCAGGTGCGCACTGGCGGTGGAGGCGCTGACCTCGGCGACGGCGGCCAACTCAGTGCTGGTGCGGGCGTGGCCGTCCATCAGCGAGCAGAGAATTTTCGTGCGTGCCGGTTCGGCGATAGCGGCGGCTACTTGCGAGACGCCGATGTCTTGATGTTCTGCGTGCATATTTCGCTCCCCGACGAATCGTCGTCGCTGCGAACTGAAGATACTCGCTTCACTTTCCCGACGACAAGGCTGTGAACCATGGACCCGATCATCGCTGCGACGCATGCCGATCCCTATCCCTACTACGCCAAACTGCGCGCCGAGGGCGGACTGACCTTTGATCACGGATTGAAACTGTGGATCGCAAGCAGCGCCCGAGCGGTGAGCGCAGTGCTGATGCATGCCGACTGTCGGGTGCGACCGCTGCAGGAGCCGGTGCCCATGGCGATTGCCTCGGGGATGGCCGGCAAGGTGTTCGGGCAGTTGATGCGGATGAACGAGGGCGAACGTCAGCGCCGCCCACGCTCTGCGGTGGAACCGGCGCTGCAGTTGATCGATGACAACCTGGTACGCACGCTGGTGGCGGCGCGATTGATGACGGCGGACGCCGATGGCTTATATAAGGCAATGTTTCGCGGCCCGGTGTGCGTGGTCGCGGCGCTGCTCGGCTTCACCCCGGCGCAGGGCCGGGCCATCAGTGAGTTGACCCCGGATTTCGTCGCCTGCCTGTCGCCGCTGAGCAATGACCTGCAACTGGCGGCGGCGCATGCGGCGGCGGAGCAATTGCACGGCTATTTTATCGAGTTGCTGGCCGAAGCCGATAGCGAGTTGCTCAAGGCCATCGAACAGCGCTTTGCAGGAGACGAAGAAACCCTGATCGCCAACCTGATCGGTCTCTGTTCGCAGACGTTTGAAGCGACTGCCGGGCTGATCGGCAATGCGCTGATAGCGCTGCAACGTCAGCCCGAGTTGCGTGATGCCGCAATGGACGTGTTGCTGGCCGAGGTTCAGCGCTTTGATCCGCCGGTGCAGAACACTCGGCGCTTTGTCGCGCAGACTTGCGAGATCGATGGCGTGCGGCTTGAGGCCGGTGAGGTGATTCTGGTGCTGCTGGCCTCGGCCAACCGCGATCCTTTGTTGAATGCAGAGCCCGAGCGGTTTCTGCTGGATCGTCCTGACCGGCGCAGTTTCAGCTTTGGCAGCGGCCGGCATCAGTGTCCGGGGCAGACGCTGGCGCTGAGCATTGCCGCTGCGACTGTCAGAGAAATCCTCGATCAGGGTGTGAATCTGCAACAACTGACGTGGCATTACCGCCCATCCCTCAATGGGCGGATTCCACTGTTCAGCGCGGTGCAGCCTTAAGCGTTGCGCAGCTCGATGGTCAGGTGCGACAGCTCATGCACCGGCGCCAGCCGTTCGCGAATAGCCTCCGCCGTCACGCCCGCCGCCGCGACCACACTGACAATCGCCGCCCGCGCCTGCGGGCCGACCTGCCAGACATGCAGATCGCTGATGCGCACATCGTCCGAGGTTTCCAGCAGCTCGCGGATCTCCGCCTCCACCGGTTCGTCGGTGGTGTCGAGCAGCACCGCGGCGCTGTCGCGCATCAGGTTGTAGGCCCATTTCGCGATGACAATCGCGCCGACAATACCCATCGCCGGATCCAGCCACACCCAGCCCAGATAGCGCCCGGCCAGCAACGCGGCAATCGCCAGTACCGAGGTCAGGGCATCGGCCAACACGTGGACGTAGGCCGAGCGCAGGTTGTTGTCGTGATGGTGATGATGATCGTGGCCGTGGTCATGCTGATGGCCGTGGTCATGGCCATGATGGCCCATCAGCAGGAAGGCGCTCAGGACGTTTACGCCCAACCCGACAATCGCGATCACGGTCGCTTCGCCAAACGCCACGGTGGTCGGTTCGAACAATCGAAAAACCGATTCGCCGGCAATGCCCAGCGACACCAGCCCCAGCACCATCGCCGAGGCAAAACCGGCCAGATCGCCGACCTTACCGGTGCCGAAACTGTAGCGACGGTTGTTGGCGTTGCGCCGGGCGAAACCATACGCGGCGGCGGCGATGCCCAACGCGCCGGCATGGGTTGCCATGTGAAAACCGTCGGCCAGCAAAGCCATGGAACCGGTGAGGTAACCGGCGGCGATCTCACCGATCATCATCACAAACGTCAGCGCCACCACCCACAAGGTGCGGCGGGCGTTTTCATCGTGGGACGCGCCGAGAAACTGGTGATCGTGGCTGAAACGGTCAGCGCTTGGGGTCAGGTTCATGATGCTGATGCTCTATTTGGAATAACGACGGATGGCTTGCAGCAGATCTTCGGCGCCCTGGGCACGCTGTTCGTCGGTGAGGTCGGGATGCGCCACATGTTCACGGGTGTGGGCCTCGATGAACTGCTCCATCAAACCGTTGACCGCCCCGCGAATTGCCGCCACCAGGTGCAAGGTCTTGGCGCAATCGGCATCGCCCTCCAGCGCTTTTTCAACGGCCTGCACCTGCCCGGCAATGCGCCGCACCCGGTTCAGCAGCTCGTCTTTGTGTTCATGAATGTGCGACATACCTATACCCCCTACCCCTATATGGCAGGCATGGTCGCCGATGGCTTGGGCAATCGCAAGTTCGGTGAGCATTCAAGGGATGAACGGGAAGCTGAAGGCGACCTCAATCCCGTTGTAGGAGTGAGCCTGCTCGCGATAGCGGTGTGTCTGGAAACAAAGATGCTGGATGTACCGGCCCCTTCGCGAGCAGGCTCACTCCTACATTTTTCCGGGGGTGCTCGGGTTCCGCGCCGTACGCAGATTCCCCTGTAGGAGCCAGCCTGCTGGCGATGGCGGACTGAAAAACGCAGCATCATTTAGGCATCATCCAGCAGGCTACATCGCCTTGCGCCTTTGCCTACAACTACGCCAGAATCCGCCGGCTTGTGCGGTTTGGGGGGCATCGGTAACTTGGTTCGCGTCACTGAATGGTCAGTGATCGGGTTTAGTCGCTCGGTTTTATCTCAAACACGCAAGCTGTTATCAGTCAGGCACTTTCACGCCTGCACTCAATGGCAGCTGTGCGCAGGGCGCCTTCGGGTGCGCCGGTAATGTTTGGGTACTGGTCGACTAACCTGCGTACAGCTGCCACCTATTGTTTAGTCGCAAAAGCGTGTCAGCCTCATTGAGGTTGCCCAACAAATGTTCAAAGTAACGCCAAATCCGCCAGAAGCGGACGCAATACCTGACCCGGAATCAACATCCCCCTACTCCGACCCCAATTCCAGAAAACTCCACGAAGCCGCCGAACGCGCCCTCGATCACTACCTGAAACCGCAAGCCCCGCCCGAGCGCAAACCCAGCCACATGTTTGTCGTCGCCCCGAACATGGACAACGAAGAACTGCTGGCCCACGCCTGCGAATCCATGGCCTCGGCCAGCATCATGCTCAGCGACTTCGCCGGCCTGCTCGACGCGCCCTACCGCAACACCCTGCTCGGCATCCAGCAAGTAGTCATGCTCGGCGAACTCGCCGTGAACCGCGCCCTCGACAACCTCGAGCCCCCGATCAGCAATTGAAAAAGCGTCCCTGTGGCGAGGGAGCTTGCTCCCGCTCGACTGCACAGCAGTCGAAAATCCGGATCCGAACCGGATCGATGGGGCTTGGGGTCGCTTCGCAACCCAGCGGGAGCAAGCTCCCTCGCCACAAGGAAAACGACGCAAAGGAGAATTTCACATGGCCAATAAACCAGATGCCCACGTCGTCGCCGCATTAGTCGCCATGGGCCTCAACGAACGGGATCGCCGCTGGGCGCAGAACGCATGCCTGGTGTTGTTTGAAAGCGAGCGGGAAACAATTGTGGCCTCGGCAGTGGCCGCTCTCGGGAAACTCGATGAGCTTGAGATGGAGGCTGTGCTGCCCGCGCTGCACCGAGTGAAACGGCGTTTTCCGTCACTTGAAAGGACAGTGGCTGACACGTTGACCGAGATTGCGATGGTTGCCTGAGTGAAAATGGCGAGGGCTTGATGGATCGCGGAGCAATGCCCCAACAAGGTCTGCTGCGCAGTCCATCGGGGATAAATCCCCTCGCCACAGGTTGCATGGACATTGATTGATCGGCGTTTATTCGCCTCAATCGTCCCGCGTCAAAACCTCCAGCAACTCGATCTCAAACACCAGATTCGAATTCGGCGGAATCTTGCCCATCGTCCGCTCGCCATAGCCCAGATGCGCCGGCACCAGCAGTTTGCGCTTGCCGCCCACTTGCATGCCCATCAGTCCCTGATCCCAACCCTTGATCACCCTGCCCGTGCCAATCACGCACTGGAAAGGTTTGCCACGGCTGTGGGAAGAGTCGAACTCGCTGCCGTCTTCCAGCCAGCCGGTGTAGTGGGTGGTGATCAGCGCGCCTTTGACGGCAGCCTTGCCCTCGCCCACCTGGAGATCGATTACCTGCAGTTCATCCGTCATGACATTCACTCAATTGCTTAACTGGCGGCCGTTTTCCCAGAAACGGCAGCAGTTCGCAACTCATTAACCAATGATTGGCGGTCTATCGAGTGGAAACACTCAGTCAGGAGGCAAGCCAAACACAACGCCATTGAAGGTGTGGGTGCAACATTGGCAATGAGGCTTCATCTCTTCGGCCTTCAAATCCGGATTGACGATTTGCAGGCGCTTTTGCTCATCGACGTACAGGCCATTGAAGTAGCTCGACTCACCCAGTCGCACGACCTCCTCGCGATCGTCTTCATGGATGGACACCATCCAGAACACTGGCTCCGGGCGATCAACGCGCGCAACCGCCTCGCTGAAAATCTCATCCCAGTTACCTCCGACACGAGATAACAGAAAGCGAAATAATGGCGTGTAATCGTAGCCGTGATGCTTGATTCCATGCATCGAACCCCGCATCGCCTCGCTACGTTTCTCGGCTTTGGTATTACGCTCATACCGATAGTGACTGCCCTGATTGTTGCGCCAGACGTTATGGGCGGTGGTATTTACTTTGCGATAAAGCGGTTTCTTTTCCAACGATTGCTCCTGACATCCAGTCACTCGAAACGCCCTTCGCGTTTTACCCGAATGGCGCCCGAATGCAATCGACCGTCCATGGCCAATTGTTGCCAAAGCGCTTAACGCTCGACAGGCTGCATCTCAACGATGGTGCCGTTGGTGATCATGACCATCACGTACTTGTCGTTGATCTGCACCCACTGCGCCTGATCGACCGGGGCTTTCAGGCCTTTCTGTTTCCAGTTTTTCAACGCTTTGTCGCTGCGCTGGTAGATGTCTGGTGCTCGGTCGTTGACTTTCAACTCACGGTCGCTGGTAGGCGACTGGACAGCCTGTTCGCTTGAGGTTTGCGCCGCTTGAACAAGTGGGCTGATCCCGGCAATGCCGGCGACGAGGGCCAGGCTGGCGATTAGGGTTTTGCTGTTCATCGGTGAACCTCCTTCAGATGGGTTTTGCCTGTACTCCGACTGCTGAGTCAGGAAATCATTCCTTGTTTTTTTGCCTGGGCTGGTGATGGATTTTATTGAACAGATACTCCGCCATCGCTGGCAAGCCAGCTCCCACAAGGTTTCTTGGTGGTGCAGGAACAGAGGGCACACCGCAGAAACTGTGGGAGCTGGCTTGCCAGCGATGGCGTCGGCACATGCAACATCTCCATTGACTGACAAACCGCTATCGCCAGCAGGCTCGCTCCCACAGGTTAGACGGTGTTTTCAGGATTGATCCGCTCTGCACATCAATCCATGCCAACAATGCAATTAACATCCTGTAACACCTGCGCGACCATCCGCCGCAATAACAACCGTGCGCTGCTTCCACGTCGCGCACGTCATAAAAGCGGTGGAGTTCTTTTCTATGACAGCCTCAATCCCACACGGCGGCTCACGGGCCGGCGCCATTTTCCGGGTGACCTCGGGCAACTTCCTCGAACAGTTCGACTTCTTTCTGTTCGGCTTCTACGCCACGCAGATTGCGGCGGTGTTCTTCCCGGCGAGCAGTGAGTTCGCTTCCCTGATGATGACTTTTGCCGTGTTCGGCGCAGGTTTCCTGATGCGTCCGCTGGGGGCGATTGTGCTCGGCGCGTACATCGATGATGTCGGTCGCCGCAAAGGTCTGATCGTCACCCTGTCGATCATGGCCAGCGGTACGATCCTGATAGTGCTGGTGCCCGGATACGAAACCATTGGTCTTTTTGCACCCGCGCTGGTGTTGGTCGGACGGCTATTGCAAGGCTTCTCCGCCGGTGCGGAATTGGGCGGTGTTTCGGTGTACTTGTCGGAAATCGCCACCCCTGGCCGCAAGGGCTTTTTCACTGCCTGGCAGTCGGCCAGTCAGCAAGTGGCGATCATCGTTGCGGCAGCCTTGGGCTTCGCCCTGAACGCGTGGATGGCGCCGGATGTGATTGCCGATTGGGGCTGGCGGATTCCGTTTTTCGTCGGCTGCATGATCGTGCCGTTCATCTTCCTGCTGCGCCGTAACCTGGCGGAAACCGAAGAGTTCGCCGCGCGCAAACACCGTCCGAGCATGGGCGAAGTGTTCCGCACCCTCGGCCAGAACTGGGTGGTGGTGCTCGGCGGCATGCTGATGGTCGCGCTGACCACCACCGCGTTCTACCTGATTACCGTGTACGCGCCGACCTTCGGTAAAACCGTGCTGCACCTGAGCACTTCCGATGCGCTGCTGGTGACCTTGCTGGTGGGCGTTTCGAACTTCTTCTGGCTGCCGATTGGCGGCATGTTGTCCGACCGTATCGGCCGGCGTCCGGTGTTGATCGCCATGTCGCTGCTGGCGCTGGCCACGACTTATCCGGCGCTGTCGTACCTGGTGCAGGCACCGAGTTTCAGCCACATGTTGCTGTCGCTGTTGTGGCTGTCGTTCATCTACGGCATGTACAACGGCGCGATGATTCCGGCGCTGACCGAGATCATGCCGGTGGAGGTGCGTGTGGCCGGTTTTTCCTTGGCTTACAGCCTGGCGACCGCAATTTTCGGTGGCTTCACTCCGGCGATGTCGACCTTCCTGATCCAGTACACCGGCGACAAGGCAGCGCCGGGTTACTGGATGAGCGTCGGCGCACTGTGCGCGTTGTGCGCCACGCTGTACCTCTATCGCCGCGCAGGCGGCCGTTTGCAACCGGTTGCCGCCTAAGGAGCAATCACCTTGAAAAAACTGATCAATCTCAGCGCCATCGCCCTCTTCGCTTTCAGCGCTCTGGCACACGCTGAACAGCTGAACGTGATGACGTCGGGCGGCTTCACCGCCGCCTACAAAATCCTCGGCCCGAAATTCGCGGCCGCCACCGGCAATACCCTCGATACCCAGCTCGGGCCATCGATGGGCAAAGCCCCGGAAGCGATCCCCAACCGCCTCGCCCGCGGTGAGCACGCCGACGTGGTGATCATGGTCGGCTATGCCCTCGATGACCTGATCAAACAAGGCAAGGTCGACCCGGCCTCGCGGGTCGAACTGGCGGATTCGCGGATCGGTCTGGTGGTGCGTGAAGGCGCGCCGAAGCCGGACATCAGCAGCGTCGAAAGCCTGAAGAAAACCCTGCTCGACGCAAAATCGGTGGCCTACTCCGACAGCGCCAGCGGCGTGTACATCGAGAAGGAGCTGTTCAAGAAACTCGGTGTCGAGGATCAACTGAAACCGAAAGCGAAGATGATCCCGAAAATCCCGGTGGGTTCGGTGGTCGCCACGGGCGATTATCAACTGGGCTTCCAGCAGGTCAGCGAATTGCTGCCGGTGCCAGGGGTGAGTTTTGTCGGCAAGATTCCGGAGTCGGTGCAGTCGGTGACCCGCTTCGCCGCCGGTATTCCGGTCGGCGCGCAGCATCCAAAAGAGGCCAAGGCCTTGCTCGACTACCTCGCCGCACCTGCCGCCCAGGCTGACGTGCAAGCCACCGGACTGGATTCGGTCAAGCGCTGATCGGCGGCGGCTGGACTTTCATTTCCACCACCAGCCGTTCCAGCTCCAGTGCTGCCGGGGTCAACGTACGATCCCGGCGCTTGATGATGCCGACACTGCGCATCACCTGCGGATCGGTCAGCGGCACCCGGGTCAGGATCGGATGATCCGGCCCGGGCATCGCCATCAGCGGCACCGCCGCCACCCCTAGCCCCGCCTCCACCAGCCCAATCATCGTCGTCACATGCCGTGTCTCGCAGATGCTCGGGCGTTGCGGCACGACGCCGCTCAAGGCCTGATCGAGCAGAAAACGGTTGCCGGAAGTCTTGTCGAGCGAGATGTAATCCTGCTGATAGAACTCGTCCCAGGTCACGCTGCTGCGTCCGGCCAACGGGTGATCGCGACGACACGCGACCACGTAGCTTTCCTGCACCAGCGGTTCGAATTCGACTTTGGCCTCCTGGGTCCCCATGAAACTCAAACCGAAATCCGCCTCGCCGTTGACCACTGCGCTGAGCACGTCGTGGGCACTGGAATCGAGGACTTTGACTTTGATACGCGGGAATTGCTGGTGATAGCGGGCGACCACTCGCGGCATGAAGTAGTACGCCGCCGAAGGCACGCAGGCCACAGTGACATGACCGAGCCGGGTCGAAGCCACTTCGCTGATGCCCAGCAACGCCACGTCCAGGTCATCGAGCAAACGCTCGACGCTGGGCATGAAGCCGCGTCCGGCCTGGGTCAGGCTGACCTTGCGCGTGGTGCGTTCGAACAGTTTTACACCGAGGGCGTCTTCGAGCTTTTCGATACGTCGGCTCAGGGCCGGTTGAGACAGGCGCACAGTGTCGGCGGCCTTGCGGAAACTGCCCTGTTCGACCACAGCGCGAAAGGCTTGCAGGTCGTTGAGGTCGAAGTTGATGGCCATGGCGGGACTCGGAGAGACTGATTCGCAGAGACTATCAATGTAACCAATTGATGCGGACTTTTACACAACCCGTTCCGTCGAAAATTGCCGCTGGATGGCAGCAAGGTTGCGTCGCCGAATCCAGCCGCTGGCCAGACGAATCAACAGCCAGTAAGGGGTAAACAGCATTTTGCTGCGCGTGGTGGCGCAATACACGAAGGTTTCGGTGCGCAGCGTACGCCTGCCTTGAGGGTGTTCGACGACCTGAAAACGCAGCACCAGTTTGGCTACGTGTGGGTCATCCAGGACTTTGAATGCTTGAGCGTCAGCGATGTGACCGGTCTTCAGATCAGGGCGCCAGAAGCGTCCGGCCAGGCCTAGAGACACTTCAGTCGAAGTGCGTTCGAGCAAGGTGAAAGCGTCAAAGCCGAACGGCACAGTTTCCTGCGGCACTGTTCGGTCGCCAAACGTGCGCAGTATTTTCCCCGGCAGTTCGCGCAGGCACAGCAGCGCATCGACGACGCGGTCATCGCGCATGTTCAGCGCGCAAACTGCGGCGATGATGGCCTCGGGTTGCGCACGAATCGGGCCTGACTCATGGCGCTCGTGAAACTGGAACAGCGGAAGAAACGGCGAAGGATATTCCCATAGCAGATTATCCTTGCGCCCGATGATGCCCAGTGCGTTGCAGAAGGTGCGGCTCATGACAGCTGTCTCGTTCGATCAGTCGATTTGAACCCGGGCACGGCAGCTTTGCGGGTGGATGCGGGCATCGCCGCGAAGCTGCCGTGTATTGCCTTATTCAGGCTTGCAAACGCTCACTGACTGCCTGAGCGATTTTTTCCGGCACATCGCAAGGCGCCACGGCGACGGTCTGGCGCAGGTCCGCCTTCAACGCGCCCCACGACAACCCGGCACCGAAACCGCACAGCACAACGTGTTCAGCCTGCGGCGTACCCATCGCGGCGTGGCGCGACAACACGATCGGAATCGAGGTGGAGCTGGTGTTGCCAACGCCATCGATGTCGACCGGCATTTTCTCCGGCGCCACACCAATCATCCGCCGCAGGTAGTTGAGCATGAACTCGTTCGCCTGATGCAGCACCAGCAAGTCCAGCGTAGCCGGACTCAACCCCGTGGCATCGAGCAAGGCCTTGACGGTCTGCGGTACACGGCTCAGGGCAAAATTCATCACCGCCGTGCCGTCCATCTGCAAGCGCTGGATAGTCGCGCAGACCGGATTGCCCTCCTCTCTGGCGTAGGCAATGTCGGACTGCAGCGCAGTACCGCCGCTGCCGTCGGCACCGCAGATGAATTCGAATTTGCCTTCACCCGCTTCCAGCAAGGTCGCCGAAGCGGCGTCACCAAACAGCATTTTCACGTGACGGTCGCGCTCGTCGAGGATCCGCGTGGTGACGTCGCCAGTGCACAGCAGGATCTTCTTGCAGGCGCCGGAGGAGATCAGCGCCCCCGCCTGGACCAGCGCGCTGATGTAGCCGGAGCAGCCAGCGGCCACGTTCAGCACCAGACAATGCTGTGGCAGGCCGAGCGCCTGCTGCACCACGAAACCGACACCCGGCACCCAGGAATCCGGGGTCTGGGTCACCACGATCAAACCATCGATCTCCCCTGCCGCAGCATGCCCTTGATCGAGCAGGTTGCGGCATGCGGCGATGATCAGATCGGAGGTGTACAGGGTTTTGGTTTCGCGGATCGATTGGATGCCGGTGCTCTTGGTGATGCGCTCAACTTCCTTGGCGCCGAACAGTTCGGCGAAGTCCGCCTCGGTCACCCGCCGCTCAGGCAGTGCCGCTGTGACCGCCCGAATGACGACGCCCTCAATGGTCAGCAGGCTCATGCGGCGTCCTTGATTTTCCCGTCGATCAGATCGAACAGATCCTGCACCGTGACCACGCGCTCGATCTCCTCGCCCGACACGCTCACACCGACTTGTTCGAACACCAGCGCGATAATCCCGATTCGCGCCATCGAGTCCCAGTTCTCGCTGTTTTCCAGCCGAGTCTCACCGTGCAGTTTGTCCACCGGGATGGACAGGATTTCAGCGATGCTTTCGCGCATTTTTACCAGATCAACCATTTGTCATTTCCTTATAACGTGATGAGTAAACCGGTCTCACGACTGGGCGAGAACGCCGGGGTGACGCATTTTCTTGAAACGGCTGGTGTACAGCGGGGTCTCGGCAATGGAGACCACCCTGGGCAGTTGCTCCTGCGCCAGGACACCGCGAACGTGTTGATACAAGCGAACCTTGAACGCCTCCAGCGCCTCCGGCTCGATCAGCGTGAACCGCGCGGCAACGATCTGCCCGAGCAGCGGATTCGGCTGCGCGTAGACGACCACGTCGGAGACGTTTTCCAGGCCCATCAGCACGCTTTCCACGTGCGACGGAAACACCTTCTTGCCGCCGACATTGATCAGATCGACCGCCCGCCCGGTCACCCGAAAGTAGCCTTCATGTTCCTCGGCCAGATCGTGGGTGATCAGGTAGCCATCGCTCGACAGGTCACCGACGCTGGCCAGGTAGCCGAGCATGTTGGTCGCCCCGCGCACCTGCAAAATGCCGTCGACCACCCGCAGGCTGTAGTTCGGATCGTCGATCTTCATCCACGCGCTGTCACCGTCCTTGCTGCGACATGGCAGCACGCCGATTTCCGACATCCCGTACAACTGCTGCAACTGCACTTGTGGCAGCAGGCTGGCAATGCGCTGAATCGCTTGCGGTGAACTCGGCTCCGAGCCGAAATAGATGCGCTCCAGGCTGCGGGTGTCCCACTTCTGGAAGACGCCGGTGACCGTCGCCAGATTGAGCAGCGTCGGCGATACATGCAGGGTCTGCACATTGAACGATTCGATGCAGCGACCGACCTCTTGCGGCGAGCGCTCCTTGGGCAGGATCAACGTGCCGTGGGTAGCCAGCGCCTGCAGAACCGTGACCAGACCGCCGATGTGATCGAACAGTAAAAACGCCAGAATCGCGCCGCAACGCTCAGCACTCAGATAGCGCTCGAAGAACGGCGAAATGGCATGCACCACGCCTTTGGCCGGACCTGTCGAGCCTGAGGAAAACACGATGAAACCGGCCTGACGACGCGACAGCAGACCGTCGACGGTCGGCGGCACCCGACTGTTGTTGTGACGGATAACCGCAAACTCCGGCGCCCCGCCGATCACGGAAAACCGTGCCCCCGCAGCGCCCGCCAGATTCGCCAGTTGCTCCTCGTCCTTGGGTACGGAAAGCGCGACCACGTTGTTGTGCAGCCACAGCGCGAACAGCATGCACACGCTGTTGAAGCTGTAGTTGTCGACCAGCAACACACTCGAATCGCGCACGGATTTTGCCGCCAGCTCTTCGCCGTAGGCGGTTATCTGCTGATGCAACTGATCATAGGTAAAGCGGCCCTCATCGCTGACAATCGCCGCTTGGTTGCCGACGCTTTGCAGATGCGCCAGAAATTCTTCAACTTGCATACACACCCCGTCGTTCGATCAAACCGCTTGAGTTTGTGCTTGCGCCGCCGACAGCCGATCCATGATGTAGGCGATCAGCGTGCCCAGCGTGGCAAACGGTGTGGCGGTGTCGGGCAGGTCGCTGGTATCGGCCAGACGCACGTCAACGCCCAGCTGGCTGCGCAGCTTTTCCTCGACATCGACGATGATCGAAACCAGGGTCAGGGAGTCGATGCTGCCGTCCACACCATAGAGGCGGCTGTCTTCCCCACGGGACAAATCGATCGGGGTGCTCAACAACAGATCCTGTTGCCGAACGGCTGACTCGGTCAGCGCTTTGACTTGATTGAACATTCCAACATTCCTTTATTGGCTGATGCAGGTCCCTGCGTTCACTACGCTTGGGACAATGGCGGGTGCGCTTTCTGGTGATCGGCCAGCGCCGTGCGCATGTCGACGAAGATTCCGCTCTTGATCCCGTAAGCTTCGGGCGCGTCAATCACCGCCAGGATGTCTTTCGCACGTTGCGCCGGCGACACCATGTAGCCGGGCGCCAGGGCTCGTTGTTGCAGCGACTTGAGGTCGGCGAAGTCAGCGGTGCGCTGGCTGAAACTCACCTGCCGCGACAAACCGGTGTCGACGTTGCACAGGCCGAGTACGGCAAAAAAGATCTCCGGGTTTTCTTCGGCGTAGACGCCGGCCAATGCCGCCAGCGCGGCTTTCGACAGGCTGTACGGCAGCGTACCCGCGCGAAAGCGCACGCCAGCCATCGAGGCCGACAGCACGCAGGTCGCCGGCCGCTGTGCCGAAGCCAACATCAGATCGAGAATGGCCTTGTTGGCCAGCACATTGACGTTGAGCACATGCTGCAATTCGTCCAGGGTGAAGTCACCGCCACGCCCCGGCACGTTGCCGCTGACCCCGGCATTGAGGAAAAACCGGTCGACGCCTTGCTCCAGAACCTCGGCAAAGTTGTCCTTGAACAGCTCGCCCATCTCACTCGGCCGCGAGAGATCGAACGGCCGAAAACGGAAATTCGGATGGTCCATCAGTGCATAGGGCTGACGCCGTGCGGTGCCAAAAACCGTATGGCCGTTTTGCAGATGCAGCTGCGCCAGCGCCTCGCCGATACCGCTGCTCACACCGGTGATGAACACCCGGTGTTTGCCCTTCTCGCGCGAGCCAGCGCCGGGATTACGCTTGACCGTGTGCATCAGAATTTACCGGCGGAGAAGCCGCCATCTACCGGCATTACGGTGCCAGTGACAAACGAAGAGGCATCACTGAGCAGCCACAGGATCGCGGCAGAGATTTCACCGGGATTGGCGAAGCGCTTCATCGCCGTGACCTGCAACTTGTGCCTGGTGGATTCCGGATTGGCTTTCAGGCGTTCCTCGGAGTTCATGCCGCCCAGCGTCGGGCCCGGGCACACGGCGTTGACGCGAATCGAATGCCGCTCAGGCAAAGCCTCTTCAGCGCATTCAATCGCGCAGACCTGAGTCAGCATGTTCAGCGCAGCCTTGCTGGTGGAATAGGCGCTTTGTCTGGCAACCCCCAGCAGACCGGCGCAGGACGAGACGTTCACGATCGAGCCACCCGCATGCTTCGAGATCAGATTGGTCTCGTGCTTGAGCAACAGCAGCGGGCCCAGCAGGTTGATCTCCAGCACGCGTTTCCAGTCAGGGAAATCCATGTCGCGGATCGGTGCATGTCTGGAGGTGACGCCGGCATTGTTCACGGCCAGATCGAGTCGGCCGTGTTTGTCATTGATGATACGGAACAGCTCGATGACCGAGGCTTCGTCGGTGACGTCACTTTTGATGAACGTGCAGTTGTCGCCGAGGCGACTTTGCGCCGTCAGGCCGTCGTCTTCGTTGCGGCCGGTGATGTAGCAGATGCAGCCGGCTTCGATGAGTTTCTGGCTGACATCGAAACCGATCCCGCGTGTGCCCCCGACAACAAGGGCGATCTTGGCGGTGAAGTTCATTTCAGGTTTTCCTCGTAGTGCTGTTGTAGTTGTTCTGGCCGTCGATAGTCAGGATTGACGCAGCAGTAGACGCGCTCGGCCATCGGTTCTTTTTTGTCGCGAAAACAAAAGGCATCGCCTCGACAGCGGTTGACCTGATCCGCTCGCCCCGCCAGTTGCTTGGCGACAAAGTGGTTGTCGGCGAGCATGGCGCGGCCGAAGCCGACAAAATCGGCATCGCCGCTGGCGATGATTTCGTTGGCTTGCGCCACGTCTGCCACCGAGCCGGTAAACCCCAGCGGAATGCGCACGAAGCGTTTCAGATAGCGGCAGCCCTCCCGCGACATGGCCAAGGCTTGTTCGGTGTTCTTGAAAAAGAAGCGGAAGGTCTCGCTGATACCCAGCGAGCAGGTAATCGCTGCGACCCCGCTGGCTTCCAGCGCCGCGACGACGTCACCCAACAGCGCCGCGTGCTGGCCTTCTTCACCGAGACCGTCGTCCATGCCCAGGCGCACGGTGACGGCCACTTTGTGGTCGGTGGCCTGGCGAATGCCTTCGACAATCGCCAGCAGCAACCTGGCGCGCTTGAGCGGCGTACCGCCCCAGTCATCCTCGCGTTGATTGGTCTTTGGCGAGAGAAAGCTGCTGATCAAATAGCCGTTGGACGCCTGCAACTGAATCAGCGTGGCGCCGGCCTGTTGCGCGTAACGGGCGGCAGCGCAGAACTGCTCGATGCAGCGCTGAATCTGCGCCTCTGACATCGCCACTGCCCGAGCCTGGGGATGGGCACTGAGCACCGTCGGTGAGGCGATACCGCTGGGCGTCAGAATGATCCCTTGCTTCGACGGCAAAGACTGCGGCCCGTAATGCTGCAATTGCACCCCCAGCGGAAAACCACGCTCCCGTGCCGCTTCAAACAGCGGCCGCAGGGCCTGCGCGTGGGCTGCCGAAGTCAGGCGCAGACCGCGGCTGTTGTACCGCGCATCGGCGTCCACGCTGGCATTGCCGAGAAAACCGAAGCCGGCGCCGCCGACCATCAAGGCTTGATAAACCGAAAAAAACGCTGGCAGCGGAAAGCCGTGTTCGTCACACAGATCCATGCCGAGCGAAGAAAAATACAGTCGGTTTTTCGCCACTGCATGCGCGCCGAAATGCAGCGCCTGGGTGGCCGCCTGCAAGCTTGGGTTTTCTTTGCTCATTGCTTCAGCGCCGCCAGCGCCGGCTCATCGAGGTGAACAAAGCCGCGCTTGATCATGTCGCTGATCACCTGCAAACCGCTGAAATCCACCTCGGCAAACTCCCACGACGCATGCTCGCCCTGTCCGGCACGACGGATGCTGGCGGTGAAACTCAGCTTGCCTTCGTAGACGATGTGCAGAGTGACCGGGTCGGGCAGATCCGCCGTGGTCGTTACGCAACCGGTCTTGCCCAGACCCAACAGTTGCACCTGGGCCTTGCGCCCCTGCTGGTCGCTGATCGTGCAGGCCAGCTTCGACGCCTGCAGCGGTGCAAACCAGTCATTGGAGTAGATGAAGATATTGCGGGTCTTTTCGAACAGCGGCATATCGATCACCGTGGCCTTGGTATCGACCGTGGCGAACAGCGTCTGGCGCTGATAGAACGCAACCCGCAGATGGATTTTCTTCGGTGAGGTGGCATCGCTCGGGGTCATGTTGTCGACCACCAGTTCGATCGGGTACATCAGCTCGGCGTAGGCGAAAAAGCTCGCGTTCAGCTCATTGACGCTGACGGTGACGGCGCCGCGTGCATGATCGGTGTGATGGTACAAATGGTGATAGACCGCCTGACGCGCCGCTTCGATGAACATCGTCCCCGGCACATGTTCGTGCGCCTTGCGATAGAAGAAGTAGTTGTCGGCGTTATTGATCAAGCGAAACGAACTGGCGCGGCGGATCGGCGCGATCGATTCGCACAGGGCAGCGACGGCAAACTCCAGGTTGTCGATCCTTGCTTCAGCCGATTCCAGTTGCGCGGCGACGATCTGGTAAGGCAGTGCTCGCACCTGGTTCCATTCATCATCGGCACCGACGCCGTCCATCCGGCTCTTCTTCTGCAACACGGGCGCAATCTCGAAGCGCCGCTGCTGGTTGGCGCCCGCGACGTAATTGCGCACCAACGGGTTATGCCCATTGGCCTCGATCAGTGCTTCGTTCACATACAGCGGCAATGCGTCTCTCGGTGCACAAATCAAAACGTCGTCAGCCGAACCCTTGTGCAGAAGGTCGGGGGAAATGCTGTCGTTATTCATCATGGTCAGCTCATCTCGGTAGTTGTTGTATTTTTTCTTGTGCGGGGCTGGCGCCAGCCTCCGTCAGGAGGCTTCCATCACGTCGCGTTCCTCTTCTGCGCTCAGTTGCCTGGCGATGACGGTGGATGGCTGCCACGACTCGACACCGTGAATGACCGGTTTGTCCGCCAGAATCTGTTCAATGAGTTGTTGCTCGCGCAGACGTGCCGCCGCGATCGAACGCTCCTTGACGTGGCCGTAGCCGCGAATCGAATCCGGCAGGTTCGCCCATGCGACGAACGCCGACAGGTTGTCCGAGTTCAGTTTCGGTAACAGGCGCTGCAGGTTTTGCTCGTAGTCACTCAGCAAGCGGCGTTCTTCGCGGCGCTCGGCGGAAAAGCCCAGCGGATCGAACCGGGTGTGACGCAACACTCGGCCCTTGGCCAGCACTTTCAGCAGCGGCAGAATCCAGCCGGAGAAAGCGACCTTTTTCGGCTCGCCGGTGCCTTCCTGCTTCTTGCGCAGCAGCGGCAAGGCAAAGTGGAATTTCAGGCGAATGCCACCGTCGAACCGGGCTTTGAGCGAGTCGGTGAAACTGCGGGTGGTGAGCAGCCGCGCAACTTCGTACTCGTCCTTGTAGGCCATCAGCTTGAACAAGTTGCGTGCCACTGCTTCGGTCAAGGCACTCTCATCACCGGCCGCCGGCAGCGCCCGCAGCTGCTCGATGACGTTGCGATAACGCGCCGCATACGCTGCGTTCTGATAGGCCGTCAGGAACTCGCTGCGGTTGTCGATCAGTTGCTCAAGGCTTTCGCGGCGACCGCGCATGTCGCTGATGTCGCGGATCGCAATCGTCGACACGGCATCCACTGGCTGATCGAGATAAGGCGCGGCAAACGCCGAGTCCTGCGCCCACAACCGTCCCCAGGCGAAAGCCAGATGGTTGGCAGCGGCGCTGCCGGCCAGATCGATGGCCTTCTGCAGTGCCGGCAGCGACACCGGCACCGTGCCCTTCTGCCAGGCGTAACCGAGCAACAACATGTTGGCCTGCAGCGGGCTGACCAGTGCGTTCGCCAACTGCCCGGCGTCCAGACTGTGGAACTGCTCGGCGCCGACCTTCTCTTTCAAAAACGCTTGTATCGCGTCGGTTTCAATATTCAGTTGCGTGTTACGCAGCATCGCGCCGGTCTGGGTCAGCGCACTGTTGGCGATGACCAGGGTTTTTTTCCGCCGCAGCGTTGCCAGTGCATCGTCTTCGCTGGCCACCACCAGATCGGCCGCGAGCAGCAGGTCGGCGCCGCCGATATCGATGCGGTGCTGGTGCAGCGCATTGGCATGACCGGCCAGACGCACATGGCTCAACACCGCACCGCCCTTCTGCGCGAACCCGGTGAAATCGAGCACGCTGACGGCGCGGCCGTCGAGGTGGGCCGCCATGGCAATGGCCCGCGCCACGGTCACGACGCCGGTACCGCCGACACCGGCCAGAAGCATTTCATACGGCCTGTCGAGCGACCGTGGTGCCTGCGGCAGCGCCAGCGCTTCGGCCCACGCCAGCACTTCGGCGCTGTCGGCCAGTTTGCGCGGACGTTGCCGCGGCTTGCCGGTCACCGTCACGAAGCTTGGGCAGAACCCCTTGATGCACGACAGATCGGTATTGCACGAGTGCGGATCGATGCGGCGTTTGGCGCCGAACGGTGTTTGCACCGGGATCACCGACAGGCAGTTGGATTTGACCTGGCAATCGCCACAGCCTTCACAGACCGCTTCGTTGATCACCACTTCGGTCTTCACCAACGGCGCCGGCAATTGCTTCTTGCGTCGACGCCCTTCGACCGCGCAGACCTGATCGAAAATCAGCACGCTGACGCCACGGGTATCGCGCAACTGCTGCTGCACTTGCTCGAGCTTTTCCCGGTGAAACACTTCGATGCCCTGAGGCAGGCTGTCATGCGCCTGATAGCGTTGCAGGTCGTCCGCCACCACCACGATTCGCTGGGCGCCTTCGGCCTTGAGCAGCTCGACGGCTTTTTTCACCGTCAGCTTGCCGTCGATAGGCTGGCCGCCGGTCATGGCCACCGCGTCGTTGTAGAGCAGTTTGTAGGTGATGGTCGCGCCGGCCGCGATAGCCTGCCGTACCGCAAGGAATCCGGAGTGGAAAAAAGTGCCGTCGCCAATGTTCTGGAAGATGTGCGGGGTTTGCACGAACGGCGCCTGCCCCAGCCAGTCGACTCCTTCCCCGCCCATCTGCACGCTGCCGGTGGTCGAGCGTTCGGGCATGCGTGCGGCCATGGCATGGCAGCCGATACCGAGCCGCGCTTCACTGCCCTTGGGCACCTGGGTCGAGGTGTTGTGCGGGCAACCCGAACACAAATAAGGCGTGCGGCGGATCCAGTCTTCAACCCGCGAAACGCAGGGCGTAAGCCAGAAATCCGGGAGGCTCGGTTCGATCCCCAGAGCTGGCAGGCGCTGCTGCAGCAGTGCGGCGATGCGCGACGGGCGCAGCTCTTCGTGATCGGAGATCAGCGCTGCGCCGTTTTCGTCGGTCTTGCCGATGATCACCGCACGCTGGTCGTGGGCAGCGTTGTAATACTTCTGCTTGAGCTGCTCTTCGACGATTGCCTGCTTCTCTTCGATGATCAGCACCTTGCCGGCCCGCTGGGTCCAGGCGTCCAGCACCGGCGACAGCGGATAAACCAGGTTGATCTTGAGCAGTGCAACGCCAGCATTTTCCAGCTGTTCGAGGGAAATGCCGCATTGCTGCAAGGCCTGGCGTACATCGCCATAGGCCTTGCCGACCGCAGCGATGACCAGTGTCGGTTGTGCCGGCGCGGTGACCGCCGTGTCGATCGGGTTGGCCAGGGCAAAGGCCCGGGCGGCATCGAACTTGAAAGCGGTGCGCCGTTCGATCTGCATGCCCGGCAGATCCGGCCAGCGCCAGTGCAGACCGTCCGGTCCCGGATTGATCTCGGGGGTAACGAATTCGGGCAGCGGCGAGGACTCAACCGAAGTCGTTGCCTCGACCGTCTCGGTGATTGCCTTGAAACCCACCCACAAACCGGACACACGCGACAGCGCCCAGCCCCACAGGCCGCAGCGTTCGTAGTCAGCCAGTCCCGCCGGGTGAATCACCGGCAAGCCCCAGGCCATCAGCGTGCGGTCGGATTGGTGGGACATCGACGAGGACACGCAACCGTGATCGTCGCCGGTAACCACCAGTACCCCGCCGTTGGGCGACGAGCCATAGGAACTGCCGTGTTTGATCGCGTCGCCGGATCGATCGACGCCCGGGCCCTTGCCGTACCACATGCCAAACACGCCGTCATACAGACGCTGCGGATCGGTTTCGACGCGCTGGGTGCCGATCAGGGCCGTTGCCGCCAGATCCTCGTTGATCGCCGGCAGAAAGCGGATGTTCGCGTTTTCCAGAACGCTCTGGGCCTTGACCAGCTCGCGGTCCACGCCTCCCAGCGGCGAGCCGCGATAACCGCTGACGAATCCCGCGGTGCGAATGCCGTTGGATCGATCAAGGGCAGCCTGGGACAGCAGCAATCTCACCAGGGCCTGCTGGCCGCTGAGAAAGATGCGCTCGTTGGGCTGCGCGTGTTCCCGGCAGTACATCGAGCGGCTGTCATAGTTTTCGATCCGCGACAAGGTGGTTTGCGCCTCATCAGCGGCGAGTTTGTCGGGTTGCAGGCGTTGACGTTCTGAATCAATGGAATCCAAGTACACAGTTTCAAATCCTTATGAAAACTTCACATTGAATGTGCTTATTTGCGCACTACAGCAGAGGGTTGCATCAAAACTTTCGACCGCAACACGACGGTGATTCGGGCGATATGAATACCTGACCAGACGCGCAGAAAGACGCACTCGCACGGTTCCGCGACATCTCGGGAACACATCGAGTTATTTCAATCTTTCTTAATAGTCAGCGCAGAACCCGGTACAAATCTTCAATTCCTTATGAAAACTTTACTTTAAACCTACTTGTATGTTCACCAATGCAAGCACAACTCAGCCTCGCCATTTTGCACAGGCGATAGTTATGGAAACCACGCAAACAGTTGTTAACCACAAAATGATTGACTTGAGTTACTGCCCCATCAAATACAAGTAAAAAGTCTCAAATCCTTGTGAAAACCTTACTTTCAACGCACAGACCCGCACGGCCGAATGCGTCACCTGCGGCTTGGAAAACAAGCGAGTGCACAGGGGCTTTTCGGCTTTTTGAAAAGGAGATGTTCTCGGCTGAACCCACGAATTCCCGGGGTTCTATCGAATGATTGTCATGATTTTGACGACGTGACAATGACGTCGCGATTTCAGCCGCTGCACGATCCTGAGCTGCTCCCGGGCAAATGCCGGGGACGAGCTGATCGAGCCGAAATCGAAGCGGTTCCGATCCAATGGAATCCAGATACAAAGTTTCATTCCTTATGAAAACTTCACACGACCGTCCTGGTCGCTTTATTACGGCCGTTATAAAACGGCCAGCATCTCGGGCAAAAAATAGTAGGTTCGGAGCGCTCACCTTGTCAATCGCTGTAACAAACATTTAATGGTAAATCGCAGAATATGAACTATCTGGTTCACGCAATCATCACAGTGCATTGTCCGTGGCACGGCGCTCCAGGTTTTACAGTATCGAATCAGCTGTCCAACTTTTGAATTAACACACGGTCACTCTTCAATCGATTGCTCAATGCAAAACTTCGTCCATCGCCAGCAATTATCGGTTAGTCACGCAATGGCTCGGCAATATCATGCCCGCGCACTCTAAGACCAAAGTATTACTTTACATAAGCGGATAACAGGAAAAGCGCCTTTGCCCGTGCAACAACTTTCAAGGCGCCTGACGCTCACCGATGCCAAGCCGTTCTAGCGCTAAAAAAGACATTGATTACAGAATCGCTGCCCGACAGTGCTTGTGGTGTGGCAGTAAGTCAGCCTTTATCCTTGTCACCCCCGCCGTATCGCTGTCAGGAGTCAGTCCATGCCCCATGAAGGCAACCTGTTACAAGCTGCTGTCGTGTTTCTCTTCGCAGCCGTGCTCACCGTGCCTTTGGCCAAGCGTCTGCAATTGGGCGCGGTGCTCGGTTATCTGTTGGCGGGGGTGATCATCGGCCCGTCGGTGCTCGGCCTGATCGGCAATCCGCAGAGCGTTGCGCATATCTCGGAACTGGGCGTGGTGTTGCTGTTGTTCATCATCGGCCTTGAACTGTCGCCACGCCGCTTGTGGGTGATGCGCAAGTCGGTATTCGGCGTGGGCCTGGCGCAGGTGCTACTGACGGCGGCGGTGATCGGCGTGCTGGCGTTGTACGTGTTCGGTCAGCCACTGAACAGTGCGATTGTGTTGGGTCTTGGCCTGGCGCTGTCGTCCACGGCTTTCGGCCTGCAAAGCCTGGCCGAGCGCAAGGAACTGACCAGCCCGCATGGGCGGCTGGCGTTTGCGATTCTGCTGTTTCAGGACATCGCCGCGATCCCGTTGATCGCACTGGTGCCAATGCTCGCTGGCGGCGGCCACGAAACCAGCAGCGCGGGAAGCCTCAATCATGGTTTGCAGGTGCTCGGCGGGATCGCCGTGGTGGTGGTCGGCGGACGTTATCTGTTGCGCCCGGTGTTTCGCGTGGTGGCAAAAACCGGTCTGCCGGAAGTCTCCACCGCCACCGCATTGCTGGTGGTGATCGGCACGGCGTGGCTGATGGATCTGGTCGGCGTGTCGATGGCGCTCGGGGCTTTCCTCGCCGGCCTGCTGCTGGCGGATTCGGAATATCGGCATGAACTGGAAGCGCAGATCGAGCCGTTCAAGGGCCTGCTGCTCGGGTTGTTTTTCATCAGCGTCGGCATGGGCGCCAACCTCAGTCTGCTGCTCAGCGCACCGATCACCGTGTTGGGCCTGACGCTGCTGCTGATCGGTTTGAAGTTGCCGCTGCTGTTTGTGGTCGGGCGTCTGGCCGGCGGGCTGACCAAGGTCAGTGCGATTCGCCTCGGTATCGTGCTCGCGGCGGGTGGTGAATTTGCCTTTGTGGTGTTCAAGATCGGGCGCGATCAGGGCCTGTTCGAGCCGCGCCTGTATGACCTGCTGATGCTGACCATCACCCTGTCGATGGCGTTGACGCCGTTGCTGCTGTTGATCTGTGCGCGACTGGTCAGCCCCAAGGTGCAGCCGGTGGAGGTGCCGGAGAAATTCCGCGAGATCGACACCGAGGCTCCGCGCGTGGTGATCGCCGGCATGGGTCGGATGGGCCAGATCGTGGCGCGGATTCTGCGCGCGCAGAACATCAAGTTCGTAGCGCTGGACACGTCGGTGGAAACCATCGAGCTGTCGCGCAGTTTTGGCGGTGTGCCGGTGTTCTATGGCGACCCGATGCGTCCGGAAATCCTCCATGCGGCGAAGGTCGGCGAGGCGGAGTATTTCGTGATTGCCACGGACGATCCGGAGACCAACATCAAGACGGCCGAGATCGTGCGCAAACTGTATCCGCACATGAAGATCATCGCCCGCGCACGTAACCGTCAGCACGTACACCGCTTGGTCGATGTCGGCGCCGAGCCGATTCGGGAAACCTACTATTCGAGTCTGGAGATGAGCCGCCGCACGCTGGTCGGCCTCGGTCTGACCCAGGCCCAGGCCGATGCGCGGATCAAGCGATTCAAGCACCACGACGAACAGGTGCTGGAAGCCCAGCACGCGGTCTACGACGATGCCGCCAAAGTCCTGCAGACCGCCCAGGAAGCCCGGGCGGAGCTGGCGCGGTTGTTCGAGTCGGATCAACTGGAAGAGGAAGCGCGCAAGGCCTGAAATCACCACAACTCCAATTGTAGGAGTGAGCCTGCTCGCGATTGCAATCTATCAGTAGCCCTCTCTGTTACTGACACACCGCGATCGCGAGCAAGCTCACTCCTACAGGGATTGTGGATGGGCTCAGGCCATTTCCAATTCACGCTCTTGCTTGACCGGTGCAGTCTCAAACCGGTCCGCCAGGAACGGTGTGATATCCAGCGGCAGCGCTTCGTGGTTGACCAGTTTGTCCAGCAGCACCCCGGTAATCGCCGAAGTCAGGATGCCGGTGCGGAAGTGTCCGCAGGCATTCAGGTAACCCTCCACCCCACGCATCGGCCCGAGGATCGGCAGCTCATCCGGTGAACCCGGACGCAACCCGGCCCAGGTTCGCTTGAGATTGACGTCCTTGAGTTCCGGCAAGCAACGCACCGCGCCCTGCACCAGTCCGGCGATTTCCGGGTAAGTGGTGGTGACGTCGAAGCCTTTGTCTTCGGTGGTGCTGCCGATCAGGATTTCGCCGTTATCCTTCTGCGCCACGTAACAGTCGCTGGTGGTCAGGCAGCCGTTGAGGATTTTCGGCATGCGCTCGGTCAGCAGAATCTGGCCCTTGACCGGTTTCACCGGAATCCGCACACCGGTGGCCCATTCGCTCAAATCCGCCGCCCAGGCACCAGCAGCATTGATCAGGGTCTTGCAGTGGAACACGCCCTCCTCGGCCGTCTGCACGCCAGTCACGCGGCTGCCGTGGTGCAACACACCGGTGACGTTGGTGTTGACGAAGATGTCGACGCCGTTCTGCCGCGCGCCTTCCATGTAGGCATCGGCGAGACGGAACGGGCTGACCTGGTGATCGCAGAGAAACTCCAGCGCCCCCCGGGCCTCGTGGCTGACGCTCGGCTCTGCCTCGCGCAGCGCCGCTTGATCGAGCCAGCGCACCTGATCGGCCAGATGCGGAATGCAACTGACGATGTGCTCGGCGTAGAGCCGGTCCTCGTCGTCATAGATGACGAACTTCAGCCCGGTCTTTTCGAACTTGAAATCCATCCCGTGCTTGTCTTTCAGCTCGCGATGCAACGCCGGGTACAGCGCGTTGGACTGCAAGGCGAAATCGAAGAACGACTCCGGCAGGATGTGCGGCGTGCTGGCGTCCACCGCCACCGCCGCGCCCTGGGTTTCGCGCTTGCGGTTGGCCGACATCATGCGGAAGAAAATCACCCCGCAGCCCAGCCCCACTGACTCGCCGATGGCCCATAAGCCACCGGCCGAAGCGCGGCTCGCGTTACCCGGACGCTTGGCGTCGATCAGCGCGACCTTGAGACCTTCGCGCTTGGACAATTGATAGGCGCAAGACGCCCCGATCACGCCGCCGCCGGCAATGATCACGTCGTAGAACTTACTCATGGGAAGTGGCCTCCGTGCCGACGGACTGGAACGCGGAAAAAGGAATCGGATCGATCGGGAAGCGCGGGCGCAGCCAGCCGACGTCCTTGCGCCCGGTGGCCTGGCGCAGGCGGTCGCTGCAGTAACCGACGCACATCCGTCCCTGACAATCGCCCATGCTGACGCGGGTGCGCATTTTCAGGCTGGCGATGTCCTGCACGCCCTGCTCCAGCGCCAGATCGATGTCGGCGCGGGTCGCGTGTTCACAGCGACAGATCACCGTATCGGCGGCCGGCAAAGCGGTCTGGCCGACACCACGTTCGGTGTAGCGGTCGACGGCCGCACGGAAGCGCACGATGGATTTGAGTTTGCCCAGATAGCGGTCGCGGCGTACCCGCGCCAGTTCTTCTTCGATCACCCCGCGTTGCAGCAGGATCGAGGTCGCCGCGATCTTGCCGGCGAGCATCGCCGCTTCACCACCGCGAATCCCGCCCATGTCGCCGGCCAGGTGCACGTGCGGCTCGTTGCTTTGCTGCCAGTTGTTCGAGTTGGCGCGCAGGTAGCCGTCGTCGCTGAAACCGTGATCGAGGCCCATCTGTTGACTGAGTTGCGTGCGCGGGATGAAGCCGTAACCGACCGCCAGGGTCTGGGCTTCGAAGCGCTCGACCTGAGTCAGATCAGGTTCCCAACTGGCCGAATACGGCGCGACAGTTACGCTCTTCAGCTCGCCCTCGCCGTGCGCTTCGACCACGCCCCAGCCGTAGTTCATCGGGATACCGTGCAGTTTCAGGTACGCGAGCATGCTCAGACCGTCGAGGAACAGCTGCGGTTTATTCAACAGCGCCAGGCTTTCACGGGCGATCTTGCCGAAGGCGCAGGCTTCATACACACCCGCGACCTTGACCCCGGACGCGTGCAACTGCGTCGCCACCAGCGGCAGCAGCGGCCCGGTACCGGCGATGATCACCGGCCCTTGCGGCTTGACCACGCCACTTTTGATTTGCAGTTGCAGGCCGCCGAGCATGATCACCCCCGGCAGGGTCCAGCCGGGAAACGGCACGCTGCGCTCGTGGCAACCGGCAGCCAGGAGCAATTGCGGGTACGCGATCTCGTGCAGTTGCTCATCGCTGTCGAGCACCACCAGCGCACGGGTGCCTTCGGCACCGACCACGCGGTGATTGAGGCGCACATCGATCAACCCGGATTGCTCCTGGAAATCACCGTGCAGTTTGTTCAGGGCTTCGGAATAGCGCGGCCCCAGATAATCCAGTTGCACGCCGTCACGCAGCGGCCCGCGATAGACCACGCCGCCAAGGCGCGAGGCTTCTTCGAGCAAGGTGCAGCGCACACCGTGGCGAGCCAGTTCAATGGCCGCCGCCATCCCCGCCGGACCACCGCCGACGATCACCGGTTGCAGGCTCATACGACCTCCTGCTCGTTGATGCGGTTGACCTGGGTTTCAATCTGCATACCGTCGCGCACCACGGTCTGACAGGCGCGGCGCTTGTGGCGACCGTTGATTTTCACCAGGCAGCACTGGCACACACCCATGCCGCAGTAGGCGCCGCTGATCTGGCCATGGTCGTTGCGTGCGACCTGGCGCACGCCAAGGGACTGGATAACGCTCAGGACGGTTTCGCCAATGGCCGCCGTCACCGGTTGACCATTGATGTGGACGGTCATATCCGCCTTGGTCAGGGGCTGGATATCGAAAGTGCGTTCTAGGCAGTGCATTACGAAGTTCATCCGTGAAAAGGTTCAGGGGGAAGGTATTGCGTCAGCTCCTTGCTGCTCTACACCGTGCGGCCCGTTTAATTGTTCGATTACAGGCGGGCTCGCGGGTACTTCGTCAGCGCAGCAAAGTGCGCGTGAAGCACTGTAGTTCAAACCTCAGCAAAGGCCTGGAACATTTACGTTAGGGGAAGTTACAAACGCGAATATTGATCCAGGCCAGTGAAAGTGGTCGGATTGTTCAACGATTCAGTTGGAGAAGACAAACTGGCCCTTGATCTTCTTCGACCCCATGAAACCGAGGTCGGGAAACAGCAGGTTTTTCACCCAGGCCACGAAAAACACCATGGCCAGCGTCGTCACCACGCCGATGATCACCGACACCGGGTCTTCGGCGTAATCCTTGAACATCTGTGGCACCTGGCTGATCGACAGCAACGTGTACACGGTGTAGGTCTGCGCCGAGTTGCGATAAAAACCCCAGGCGAACAATAGCGAAATCCCCCCGGCGAGCAATCCGAGGACGATTGCAAAACCGGCGCTGATCGTCAGTCCCAGAAAATAGCCGCCCACCAGCCCGAACAACGCCTGCGCGTAGATCAGCCCGAGCAGTATTTTGATTTTGCCGGCATGCCGCTCGAGCAATTGCGGATCCGGGCGTGAGCCGATCCAGTAGGCCAGCACCTTGTCCTTGACCACACCACCAGACAACGCCTTGAAGGTCTCGGTTTTCGAGCGCCCTGCCTCCAGCATCTGCATTGCCTGACGTTTGATTTCCTTCTTGTCCAACGTGCTTTTCCTTAAGTAGAGAGATCCCGGGATGAAGCGTTGAGCTCCAGCCGCCAATTCTCGCCTTGTTGAACCCCGGAAAGCAAAAAGCCGCTTTCACCGTGAAGTGAAAGCGGCCGAGGCATGAACCTCAATAGAGCATCTGGATCAGTGTACGAACAGGGCGATCAGGATGATGATCGGGATCGGCACACCGAGGAAAAACAGTAGTAGAGAGCGCATGGTGATTCTCCTTGTTTAACGAACTGGAGGCAGTGTGGTGGTGGCGGTATAGGTCTCGACTTCGACGTACTCCACCGCATCCCGACGACGACCGCCGTAAGTGGCGGCGAGGCTGGCGAAGAACGCACCGGCCAACAGCGCGATGAATGTCCACAGCGAAGTCCAGGCAGCGACTTTGGCGGCGGTATCGGCAGCTTGCTGAGCCTTGACCTTGGCATCGGCGATGGCTTTCTGAGTACGGGCATACACGTCATCGACACGTTTCTCGGCGTCGGCCTGACTCAGGTTGGTCCGTTGCGCGACCAGTTGTGCGAGGTAGGTACGGTCTTCAGGGCTGAGCTGACCATTGGCCAGGCTCTGAGCGAAGATCCGGGCCACAGCGCCATGGGCGGCGTCATCACTGACGGACGCCGGACGATCATCGCGGAACAGGCTGTCGATGAAATACCCGTACTGATTGCTGTCGGTGTTGGCCGCTGCGGTACCGGCAGCCTGAGTCATCGCACTTGCTGCGCCACCGGCGACACTGGCACCGGCCTGAACGCCACCGCTGATCACACTGCTGACCGAGCCGATCACCAGCACTGCTGTGACCAATGTGGCAACACACCAGGACAGGAAGCCATGGGCGGTATCACGGAAATACACTTCATCACCGTGCATGTTGGCCCACTTCACGCGCAAGCGACCGGCGATGTAACCCCCGAGACCCGAGGCAATGATTTGCGTCGCCGCCAGCCAGACAATCGTGGAAATCCCCAGGCTCTTGGCGCTGACGCCCTCTCCGGCCCAAGGTGAAACGGCAGAGAATCCCAAACCGAACCCAAGCAGCACCAAAATCATCGACAGTGCTGCGGCCGCCGCTGCGCCCGCGAAGATCGCGCCCCAGGACACGCCTGACACGTTGCTCGACTCTCCTTCGAAGGCAGAATAAAACCCATCAGAAGATCTATTCATTGTTGTAGTGCTCCAGGCATGAATAATGGTGTTACAACTCGTCATCAGAGGAATTGCAGCGACCGTGCCATGTGCCAACTTTAAATAAATCGTTATATTTCAATCAGTTAAAAAGAATGAACTTCCTAAGACCGTGCAATTTGCAATAACAGGCTAAAAGCAGCGGGTTTTATGCATTGGCACAAAGGGCTGTCATTTGCGCTTGTAGCTTTTGTTCCCGCTGGGTGTCAGGCAATACACCCCGCCACGCGGGCCGGTGCAGAAAGAGCCGCTACCGCAGGTGCAGCCATCGTCACTCTGCAGAAATTGCTGAGGACGTGCCTGGCCCTTGATTCCGAACAGGGCGGCACAGCTTTTCTTCGAGCCGCTGATAGAGCCGTCATTGCACAGGAACAGATCGCCGTCGCAGCGATCGATACCGCCCTTCTTCCCGGAGCACGGCGTATTGGCGGCCAGGGCTGCGGTGCTCAGCAGCACCAGCAACAAACCGGTAATTGGCATCCAGCCACGGCGAATAAAAGTACGCACTGAACCACTCCTGTTGGAAATTATGGCCAGATGATATCAATGTTCCCGAAAATAATTCCGCAGCCTTGGCAAATGGCGGCTAAAACATGAAAGTTAATTTAAAGCGTTACGGAAAATACTTGGCAAAATGCTGCCATTCCGTTTGAACCGATCAAGGCCTGCTCTATGACTCGTATTTTGACCATCGAAGACGACGCCGTGACTGCCCGTGAAATCGTTGCCGAACTCAGCAGCCACGGCCTGGAAGTGGATTGGGTCGACAATGGCCGCGAAGGCCTGGACCGTGCCGTCAGCGGCAACTACGACCTGATCACCCTCGACCGCATGCTGCCGGAACTCGATGGTCTGGCCATCGTTACCACGCTGCGCACCATGGGCGTGGCCACGCCGATTCTGATGATCAGCGCGCTCTCCGATGTCGATGAACGTGTGCGCGGCTTGCGTGCCGGCGGCGATGACTACCTGACCAAACCGTTCGCCACCGACGAGATGGCCGCGCGCGTAGAGGTGCTGCTGCGCCGCCAGAACAGCGTCGCCACTCAGGCCACTACGTTGCAGGTCGCTGACCTCGAACTGGACTTGATCAGCCACGAAGCGCGCCGCGCCGAGCAGGTGCTGACGCTGCTGCCGACCGAGTACAAGCTGCTGGAATTCCTGATGCGCAACAGTGGCCAGATCCTGTCGCGGATGATGATTTTCGAAGAAGTCTGGGGTTATCACTTCGACCCGGGCACCAACCTGATCGACGTACACATCGGTCGTCTGCGCAAGAAGATCGACGCGGCCGGCAATGTCCCGCTGATTCGCACGGTACGGGGCTCGGGTTATGTCATTGCCGAACCCGTCTGACGGCTGGCGTTCCTCCAGCAGCCGGTTGCTGGCGCTGTACAGTTCGCTGTTCGTGGCCTGGAGCGCGATCCTCATGGGGGTCATGTATTTCGAGGTTTCCGGCTACCTCGACAACCTCGCCAAGCATTCGCTGATGCAACGTCAGCATCTGTTTTCGCACTTTCGCGGTGAGCAACTGGAAGAAGCACTCGCTGCCAGCATGACCTTCGACATCCGCGGTATCGACGCCTATGGCCTGTTCGACGCCCAGGGCGTGTACCTCGGCGGTGCCTTGCAACAGTTGCCCGAAGGCCTGCCGCTGGACGGCAAGATCCACACCCTGGATGACTGCGCCGATTCCGACGACCCGACCCTGCCCGCCGACAGCTGCGACGCGGTGGCAACCCAGACCCGCGACGGTCGCTGGCTGGTGTTGTTGCGCGATAACGGTTCGTTGTTCGCCGTGACGCGGATCATTCTGCACGCGTTGTTCTGGGGTGTGTCGCTGACGATCCTGCCGGGGATTGCCGGTTGGCATCTGCTGCGCCGTCGTCCGATGCGGCGGATTCGGGCGATTCAGGACAGCGCCCAGGCGATTGTGGCCGGCGACCTGACTCACCGCTTGCCGCTGTCCAACCGCCGCGACGAACTGGACATGCTCGCCGCCATCGTCAACGCCATGCTCGATCGCATCGAACGGCTGATGCATGAAGTCAAAGGCGTGTGCGACAACATCGCCCACGACTTGCGCACCCCGCTGACGCGTTTGCGCGCGCAGTTGTATCGCATGCAGCAACAGGCCGGTGAAGGTTCTCAGGAGGCGGCGCAACTGGATCTGGTGCTGGCCGAGGCGGATACGCTGATGGCGCGGTTTCGCGGATTGCTGCGGATTTCCGAGCTCGAAGACCGTCAACGGCGCTCAGGATTTGTCGAGCTCGATCCGGTGCAACTGCTCGAAGAACTGCATGAGTTCTACCTGCCACTGGCCGAGGAAGGCGAACTGCTGTTCGTGCTGAACATGCCGGAAACCCTGCCCCCGTTGAACGGCGACCGGGCGTTGATGTTCGAGGCGCTGGCGAATCTGCTGAGCAACTCGATCAAGTTCACCCCGGCGGGCGGCACGGTGATTTTGCGTGGCGTGAATGATGGCGGGCATACGCGAATCGAGGTCCACGATTCCGGACCGGGGATCCCCGAGGCCGAGCGTGAGGCGGTATTTCAGCGTTTCTATCGGGCCGAGGGTGGGCAACCGCAGAGTGGTTTTGGCCTTGGTCTGTCGATTGTGGCGGCGATTGTCAGTCTGCATGGCTTCAGTCTTGAGGTCGGCAGCAGTGAGCTGGGGGGCGCGAAGCTGGTGCTGGATTGTCGACAGAGTTTGATCTCGCAGTCCTGAGAATCACCGCGATGCAATGTAGGAGTAAGCCTGCTCGCGATGCCGGTGAATCAGCCAACATATTTGTTGTATGACTCACCGCTATCGCGAGCAGGCTCACTCCTACAATCCGTGGTCCTGAAAACAATGTGATCCTCTGTGGGAGCGGGCTTGCTCGCGAAGGCGTCGGGTCATTCGACATCGTTATTGGATGACCCTGCGCATTCGCGAGCAAGCCCGCTCCCACATTCAGATCTTTGTCAGATCAGGCCGGATAATTGGCCCGCAGCGCCTCAAGGCCCCCCTGATAGATGCCGCTGAACAGCGCCACCACTTCCTCATCGCTCACGCCCTTGGCGTTGAAGCGTCCCGACCACGTCACCCGGGCGCCCTGCCCCTGGGCTTCGACCTTGATCGTCGCCAGGTAATCAGTCGCCGGAAACGGCGCCTGTTCGATCGAATAACTGTAGGTCTTTGCGCCGTTATCGAACGCTTGCAGACGCTCGATCACCACGCCGCCATCGGCGGTTTGCAGGGTGCGCACGCGTCCGCCTTCACTCAGCTCACTCTTGGGAATGAACGGCAGCCAGTCCGGCAGCGTGTTGAAGCCGCCAATCAATTGCCAGACCTGATCGGCCGAGGCCGGGATGTCGATCGTTGCTGATGCAGTTGCCATAAATAAAGGTTTCTCCAGAAGAGTTCGGGTTCAGATCGCCATACTGTCGACGACGCCGCCATCGACCCGCAGGGCCGCGCCCGTGGTGGCCGAGGACAGCGGCGAAGCGATGTAAGTGACCAGATGCGCGACTTCTGCGACATCGGCCACGCGCTGGATGATCGAGGTCGGACGCGCCTTGCGCACAAAGGCGTCGGCCTCATCGCGCAGGCTGCGACCGGACTCGGCAGCGGCGTCCTTGAGCATGTTTTCCAGGCCATCGGTGAAGGTCGGCCCCGGCAGGATTGCATTGACCGTCACGCCAGTGCCAGCCAGACGTTTGGCCAGACCATGGGAAACCGCCAGATTGGCGCTTTTGGTCACGCCATAGTTGAGCATGTCGGCCGGAGTCGCCACGCCGGATTCCGAAGACAGGAAGATCACCCGGCCCCAGCCCTGCTCGACCATTGCCGGCACGTAATGGCGCGACAGGCGCACGCCGGAAATCACGTTGACCTCGTAGAAGCGCGTCCACTCGCTGTCCGGCGTGTCGAAGAAATCCACCGCGTCGAAAATCCCCAGGTTGTTCACCAGGATGTCCGCACGGGGTTCGGCGGCGAACAATTTTTCCGCGCCCTCGGCGGTACCCAGATCGGCCGTCAGACCGCGCAGTTGCGCACCCGGCACCTTCTGCCGAATGCTCGCCAGCGCCTGATCGACCTTGGCCGTTTCGCGCCCGATCACCACCACCGTGGCGCCGGCTTCGGCCAGCGACTGACTGATGCCCAGACCAATTCCGGCGGTGCTGCCGCTGACGATCGCCAGTTTTCCACTCAGATCTATTTTCATGCTTTCACCTCATCGATAGGCAACGGTGCACGTTCGGACACCAGTTTTGCGTCACGCATGGCCTGCCAGAAACCGGCGGGAATCAGCGCCGACAATGCCGCGACATCTTCAGCAATGCGCCCCGGTTTGCTCGCACCCGGAATCACCGCAGCAACGGCGGGATTGGCCAGCGAGAATTGCAGGGCTGCCGCTTTTACATCGACGTTAAAAGTAGCGGCGATACGTTTGATCTGCTCGACTTTGGCGATGACCTGCGCGCTGGCCTTCTGGTATTCGAAGTGCGCGCCGCCGGCCAGTATCCCCGAGCTGTAAGGGCCGCCGACCACAATCTCGACGTTCTGCGCCCGTGCCGAATCCATCAGACGTTGTAGCGCACGTTCGTGATCGAGCAAGGTGTAGCGCCCGGCAAGCAGGAAGCCATCGGGTTTCGCCTCCGTCAGGTCGAGCGTCAGTTCGCACGGCTCGACCTTGTTCACACCCAAGCCCCAGCCCTTGATCACGCCTTCTTCGCGCAGTCGGGTCAGCACTTTGAACGCGCCGGTGCGGGCCTGATTGAAGTATTCCAGCCATTGATCGCCATAGAAGTCCTGGGCGATGTCATGGACCCAGACGATGTCGAGGCGATCGGTCTGCAGGCGCTTGAGGCTGTGTTCGATCGAGCGCAGCGTGGCGTCAGCGCTGTAGTCGTTGACGATCCTGTTCGGGCGACCGTGTTCGAACACGCCGCTTTTTTCGCCCAGATCGCGAGCGGCTGCATCTTCCACTTCATCGAGAATCACTCGGCCGACCTTGGTGCTGAGCACATAGTCATCGCGCTGGTACTGTTTAAGCGCCTCACCCAAGCGGATTTCCGACAGGCCCGAGCCGTAGAACGGCGCGGTGTCGAAGTAGCGCACGCCGGCATCCCACGCAGCATGCACGGTGGCTTGCGCTTCGTCTTCCGGGATGGCGCGGAACATGTTGCCCAGCGGTGCGGTGCCGAAGCCGAGCTGGCCGGGCAGTTTGTCTTTCAAGCTCATTGAATTGTCCTCGCAGGTGTCTGGGTCGGTGTGACCGTTGAGCAGATCGTAGATTGCGACGCCGAGACCGTCCAAGACATAATGCGCAGCACTTGAGTCCCTATAGGTCTGACATGATCGACATCCGCCAGTTGCGCTACTTCGTTGCCGTCGCCGAAGAAGAACACGTCGGCCGCGCTGCCGAACGGTTGCATATTTCCCAGTCGCCGCTGAGCCGGCAGATTGCTCAGCTCGAAGAACGCCTGGGCCTGACCCTGTTCGAGCGCAGCCAGCAGCGCATCCGTCTGACCCGCGATGGCCAGACCTTTCTCGCCGAGACCCGCGCCCTGCTGACCCACGCCAGTCGCCTGGAATCCCTTGGCAAACGCCTGGGCCGGGGCGAAGAAGGCGGGTTGTGCATCGGCTATAGCGAGAACGCCATGCACGCCGGGGTGCTGCCCAATGCCCTGCGGGTGTTGCGGGTCGATCGGCCGAATGTGCATGTCGCGCTGTACAACCTGAGTTCCACCGAACAACTTGAAGGCCTGCGTCAGCGGAGCCTGGATATCGCCTTGGTGAGCGAGCCGCCGAGCGACGACGATCCGGATCTGCTGGGTTTTCAGGTGCTCGACGATCCGATGCTGCTGGCTTTGCCGGAACAGCACCCGCTGGCCCGACACACCGCGCTGCGCCCGGAAGATCTGGCCGATCAGGAATGGATCGGCGTGCAATCGCGTCAAGGTGCGAACAATGAGTTTGTGAGTGCCTGCATCCGCGCCGGGTTCACGCCGGATGTGCGCATGCAGGCTACCGAGCCGTTCACCGCGCTGGGACTGGTGGCGTCCGGGCTGGGGATCGCGATGATCCAGAAAGGCCTGAGCCACAACGCCCCGCCCGGCGTAATACTGCGGGAAGTGCCATGGCTGGCATTCACCACACCGCTGTGGGCGGCGTGGCACCGGATCAACCTGCGACCGTTGGTGGAGACCTTTCGCAAGGTCCTGACCGACCCGGTCCCCTACGACCATCACACACTCCCCTGTGGCAGCCAGCCTGCGGGCGATAGCGTTGGCGGATCCAGCATCACTGACAGCTGACAGTCCGCATTCGCGAGCAAGCCCGCTCCCACCGGGGATTGTCGGTGGATCAGGGATTTTTCGGCTGGCCGCGATCAAGGGTGGGAGTGGGCTTGCTCACGAAGGGGTCGGTACATTCAGCATTGATGTCAACTGACCTGACGCCTTCGCGAGCAGGCGAAGGCCTACGGGGAATTGGCGATCTACACTCAGGTGATCAGCAATCGACGTGAGGTGCCCATGAAGATGTCTGTGCAAATGACCGTGGTCACGGTGCTGGCCACCCTTGCCTACCTGGCGCTGGCGGTCTGGGGCATCGGTGGGCCGGCGGTGTTCTTTGCGCATGGGGCGCTGGTGCTGGTGGCGCTGGCCACGGTGCTGATGGTGGTGGCGTCGCTGTTCACCGATGTGAACATGAGCTCGGGCGAGCGCGAGGATCGAGCCAATCGTTGGGTGATTCCAGCGTTCGGGGTGATTGGGCTGGTCAGCGGATTTCTCCCGGCGTACTGCGACCGCATCGACTTCTGGACCTTCGGTGCTGAAGGCGTGCGCTGGCTCGGCGCGCTACTGTTTATCGTCGGTGGTGCGCTGCGGCTGTGGCCGGTGTTTGTGCTGGGGCGGCGGTTCAGCGGGTTGGTGGCGATTCAGCCGGGGCATCGGTTGGTCACTGACGGCATTTACACGCGCCTGCGCAATCCAAGCTATCTGGGTCTGGTGGTCAACGCCGTGGGCTGGGCGCTGGCGTTTCGCTCCAGCGTCGGGTTGATTCTCGCGGCGCTGACATTGATCCCGCTGATCGCCCGCATCCACTCGGAAGAGGCGCTGCTGCGCGGGCAATTTGGCGCTGAGTATGAGGCTTACTGCGCGCGTAGCTGGCGGTTGTTGCCGGGGGTTTACTGACGCCATCGCCAGCAGGCTGGCTGCGACATCTATCCAGTGTGGGAGCGGGCTTGCTCGCGAAGGCGCAGGATCAGTCGACATCACTTGCAACTGACCGAGCGCTTTCGCGAGCAAGCCCGCTTCCACAGGGGGACTGTGTTATGTCAGGTTATTTGCAGGTGTAATTGACCGTCCCTGTCGACAGCGACGCTCAGCGACTCATAACTGTCGAGGGTCGCGTGGCGGGTTTCGAGAGGATGCTGGTGCGTCGTGGTGACGATCATCAGTGCCGCTCCGGCAGCTTCAGCGGCCTGAATACCAACGGTGGCGTCTTCGAAAACCAGGCAATCAGTTGGCTCAAGCCCGAGGCGTTTCGCCGCCAGACGATAACCGGCAGGATCCGGCTTGCCGGCCGTCACGTCCTCCGCCGTGATCATCACCGCAGGTTCGCAGATCCCCGCCGCGGCCATTCGCCGCAACGCCAGATCCCGTGGTGCCGAAGTCACCATGGCCCAGCGCTCTCTCGGCAAGGCATCGAGAAACGCCGCGGCCCCGGGAATCTGCACGATCCCTTCGACATCATCGATTTCCGCCTGCGCGATAAACGCCGCTTGCGCCTCGGCGTCCACCCCCGGCAGGTTCAGCCGGCGGATGGTGTCGATGGCGCGGGCGCCATGAATGGTCGGCAGGAAACTCTCGACATCAACCCCGTGACGCGCAGCCCAAGCCGCCCAGACGCGCTCGGCAGCGGCGATGGAATTGAGGACGGTGCCGTCCATGTCGAACAGGAACGCGCCGAACGCGCGATCAAAGACGTTATCGTGAGCAGACAAAAGGTCGCATCCTTTGACAAGACTGGGCGGATTGGCCGGGCAATGTAGCATTTTTGCCCGGCGATTCGACCCGCCGCTTCAATGCAGACGCGGCGCCTTGGACTTGAACGCGCTGTCGACGCAGTCGAGCAACTGGCCGATGGCCCAGGGCTTTTTGATGAACGCCACCGGATGCTTGACCCCGGAAGTCTCGGGGGTTTCATAACCGGACATGACCATCACCGGTTTGTCCGGCCAGCGCTCGCCGACCAGATTGGCCAGACCCGCCCCGTTGATTTCACCGGGCATGGTGATATCGGTGAGCAGCAGCGCCACTTCCGGCGCGTGCTTTTCCAGATACAGCTTGGCTGCATCCGCGCTGGTTTGCGGCTCGACCTTGAAACCTTCCTCCTGAAGAATTTCGCAGAGAAACTCCAGAATCAACGGGTCATCCTCAACCACCAGAATCAACCCGTCAGGAAGGTGCGCGCTCGCCGTCGGTGTTGGACTCATGAACTGGCACTCCCTGAATTGCATTAACGATTTAGCGGCTTGTTTCCGCTGCTTATCTGGTATGAGCGGCGCGCCCTGCATAAATTCATTTTTGATACAGGTCTTTTCTTAACAGTCGCCAATGGCATTGGCTGACCGGCGTTCGTCAGGCGGTATTTGTGGTTAAAATGCCGGCCCTTTTGCTTGCCGACCGTGACTGATGAACCCTGAAGCCCTCGCCACCCTCCGCGCCCATTTGCTGCCTGCACTCGCTGCGGCACCGAGCGAAACCCGCCGCCTGTTCCATGGCCGCGGGCGTTGCTGGCCGGGGCTGGAACAGTTGACGGTGGACTGGCTGCAAGGCGTGGTGCTGGTGTCGCTGTTCAAGGAGCCGCCGCCGGAGCAACTCGAAGCGCTCAAGCAATTGCTGCTCGACATCAGCACCTCGGCGGAATGGCAAGAGTCCGGTGCCCACACCTTGTTGGTGCAACATCGTTACCTGCCGCAAAGCACCGCCGAATGGCTGCTGGGCAATGAGATCGAGGAGATGAGCATCGTCGAGGGCGGCTTGCAGTACCGCGTCGACTTGGGCCGCAAGCAAAACGCCGGGCTGTTTCTCGACATGCGCTACGGGCGCAACTGGGTGCGTGAGCAGGCCGCAGGCAAACGCGTGCTGAACCTGTTCGCCTACACCTGCGGGTTTTCCGTGACAGCCATCGAAGGCGGCGCCAGCCATGTGGTCAACCTCGACATGTCCCGCGCCGCGCTGAGCCGTGGTCGCGACAATCATCGCTTGAACGGGCATGACCTGAGCAAGGTGAGTTTCCTCGGCCACGACCTGTTCAAGTCGTGGGGCAAGGTGATCAACAGCGGCCCATACGACCTGGTCATCATCGACCCGCCATCGTTCCAGAAAGGCAGTTTTCTGCTGACCAAGGACTACCAGCGCGTGCTGCGCCGCCTGCCGGAACTGCTGACAGCGAACGGCACGGTGCTGGCGTGCATGAATGATCCGTCGTTTGGTTCGGACTTTTTGATCGATGGCGTGACGCAAGAGGCGCCGAGCTTGCGCTTTGAGCAGCGGCTGGAGAATCCGCCGGAGTTTCCGGATATTGATCCTGAGAGCGGTCTTAAGGCGCTCGTCTTCAAACGCCTCGACTGAACCGACATCCCGCGAACCCCGCTCATCTCTGTAGGAGTGAGCCTGCTCGCGAAGACTGACTCACCGGCAACTCATTTCTTCAGAAGGACAAAACCCGCCGCCCCGATCAACCGAGGCGGCGGGTTTTGTCGTTTCAGGCCGAGATCAAATCGTTCCCGTCTTCAACGAACGATCATTGAGCACGCTGCTGATGATCGCCGCGCTGTCCTGCCCACTCGCAATCACCTCAGCGCCCCCCCGACCGTTCATCGCAAATACCTCCCTACCTGTAATTTCTGACAGTAGCCAGAGCCGTCATCTTCAGCGCTGAATAACTCCACGCCCTTTGTCTCCCGACAGTTCGCACGGAGTTCCAACCATGCTCGTTCAGCCCAAGATGAAAATCTCTGCCCCCCATTCACTGCTGGACCCGCTAGTCCCCGGGCGCCTCCTGCCTTCCGGCCAGTGGGGGATCAACCGGGCGGCGGTGTTCACTTTTCCCGACCTTGGCCTGCTGGTCGTGATCCCCGTCTGGGCCAACAAGGCTGTCGGCGACACCGTCAAGCTGCTGCTCAATGGCCGTGAGGTCGACGGGCGTCCCATCATTGACGAGGTCGAGCTCAAGCAACCGACCCTCTTGTGGGTGGCTCCCCGTCATCTGCAGACAGGTCCTTACCAACTCACCTACGAAATCAAACAGCCCAATCAAAAAGAAGAGCGTCCGGACAAGCCCCTCAACCTCTTCGTCAAACTGGAACTCCCCGGTGGCCAGGACATCGACCCGGGCCCTGGTCACTCCAACCTGTACATGTACATTCCCCCGGAAATCGTCAACGGCGGCGTGGACAAAGACGTTGCCGAAGCGGGAGTGCCGATTGTCATCAGGTCCGAGTCCGGCAGCGGCTTGCCTTACCCGGACATCGCGGAGGGCGACGTCATTCATCTCAGTTGGGGCGGCTTTTTTGAGTATTCCACACCGGTGACCCTGGAGCAGATCAACGATCCAGCGGCAAACCCGATATTGATCACGGTCTCCAAAGCCACTATTGAACGGGCTGGTGATACCGACCTCTCCGGTCTGGCGGTCACCTTCAAGGTGCGCGACATCGTCGGCAATGAATCAGAAGACTGGTGCAAGGAAATCCGCATCGTCGTCACCACCGGCATCGACCCGCTGGCCGCACCGATTGTTCAGGAGGCTGTCAACAATGAACTCGACGCCGATAAACAGGGCGATAACGACATCACGGTGCATGTCACGGCCACCCGGCCAGACTTCGAGATGGATGACATCATTCATTTGACCATGCTCGGCACCACCACGGAGGGCGAAAAAGTCGAAGTCACCGCCCTGCCCCAGACCGTCGACAATATCCCGCATAACTACGAGTTCAAGCTGTCCATTGCGGCCGTGCGTAAACTGGTCAATACCCAGGTCAGTTTCTTCTATCGGCTGGAACGCAGCGGCAGCAGTGACCCGTTACGCTCAAAAAGGCAGTTTGTACAAGTCACCGGCGCAGCCCACCGCCTGGCCGCACCGATCATCGAAGAAGCCGAGGGAGACTTCATCGATCCCACGAAGAAACCCGACGTCCGCATTCCGTTCGATCCGGCCATCGAGTACGGCATGGGCATTGAGCTGTTCCTGCTGGGTAAACGCCCGGACGGCAGCACCTTCCTGCCTGAGTTGGAGTGGCACATTCCGGAGGAGGATGAAGTCGAGAATCCCGAAGGTTTCGTCATCACCGTCGCTGACTACAACCTCAAGCTCGTTGACGGCGGAACCCTGGAGGGTTGGTACGAGCTGCTGATAGCCGACGGCGACGAGATCCTCAGACGGGAGTCGCTGCACACAAAATTGATCAATGTGGGTGAACCGAAATTCGAGCTGGACGCTCCCATTGTCCTCGGGGTGGCGAACGGCTTCCTCGACCCGGCCACACTGCCCGGCGGTACCAGTAAACTGACCATCCCCAGGCCTGTGGTGAAGCCATGGGTAGCCAACGACGAGGCCACCTGGAAGTGGATGGGCGACATCTCCGGCGAGGAACCCGGGTCCCGCACATTCAATGCCGTAACCGCCCAACAAGACTGGGTCATCAACCTGGACGCCGCCTTCGTCGCCCAACACATCGAACCGAACCGCGGCAGCAAGATCAGCGTCCGCTACCAGCTCTGGCGGCATGCCACAGATGAGACCAGCCTTTCGAATCCATTGGTGTTCACCGTGGGCGTCGCGCTGGAACTGCTCGCCCCCTCGATCAAGGAGAACAACGGCGACAGCGCACTCAACCCGCTGCTGGTCAGGGACACCTTGACCATCGTGGTGCCGGACAACAGCGAGTTGCTGCCAAACCATGAAATCAGCGTCACCTGGACTGGCGCTGACGGCACGCCGGCCGGCGGGTCGCACACCTCAGCGCCGCGTGCGGTAAGCGAAGGGCTTGAGTTTGCAATCCCCAACAGCGTGGTGGCGTTCAACCTGGGTAAGCGGGTAAAAATCTCCTACGTCGTCATCATTGATGGTCATCCAACACCGTCCCGGGAATTTGACCTGACGGTGCAAGCAATGCCGCAGAGCGCGCTGGCCAGCCCCACCATCGAGCAGGCCGACAACGACGGCGCCGGCCCGGAACTGCATACCGGCAACCTGACCCAAGCGTCCGTACGCATGGGTGACTGGCCGCTGATCGCCCTCGGCCAGTACGTCTGGCTGCGCCTGCACGGGACATATGCTGACGGCAGCGCCTACACACGCGAGATCTGGAGTGCGCCGACGGCCGGCACCAACCCCGACTGGATTGCTGACCGGTTCTTCACTGTTTCGCTTCCAGTCGATGAGCTCCAAGCTCTGCAGGATGGCAGCAGCCTGACACTGATGTTTAAAGCGGCGCTTGGGCAGAGCACGGTGGAGAGTGAGGCGGTGGAGTTTCCAGTGCGTACTTACACGATCAAAGCGATTGAGGATGTGCGGCCCACCATCATTTCGGCAAGAGACTCTGTGGGCCAGATGATTCTGTCTGGCGGTGATACTGCTGACAGAACGATAGTTCTGACCGGGGTAGCAAGCAGGGGCCAAAGAGTCGAAATTCTGGATAACCTGACAGCCATAGGCGAGGTCTTGGCAGACTCGCAAAACGGAGAATGGTCGTACACCTTGATGGGGCTTGACGCGTTGACTCACATCTTCACAGCGAAGGTTCTAGATGGCAGTGATCAGACTTCTGCCCCGTACCTCATCGTTGTCATAGATGCAAAAGATGTTCTCAGTTTTTGGATGCAATTGCCGTCAGGAGGCGCCGGGTATCTTCCTCAAAACGGTAGCGTATTGTTATTTTCGAATTACGTCGGCTTGAGCTTGGGTTTTCAGGTCGTATCCCTCGCCATAGGAACTCATGTAGTAACGCTAAGTAGCCCCATGGTTGAGCTTCAAAGCAGGACTTTAGACATTAAATCTCCTGGTTCCCGTCAGATCGGATTATGGGGTATCAAACTCAACGGGCCGGGACTATATACGCTGAACTTCTTCGGCCCCACAGGAAAGCAGATAACTCCGCCCTTCACCGTCACATTCAATTGATACGAAAGGGTTTGCTCGCCTTAAACCCTAGTTGCTGAGAAGTGATAAGGGGACAGATTTATTTGATAGCAATCGCGAGCAGGCTCACGCCTACAAGGGATCTTTGCCGGGCACAAAACCTGTGACCAACGCAGATCCACTGTGGGAGCGGGCTTGCTCGCGAAGAGGCCAGAACTGTCAGCGCCTATTCCTTGGGCACCACGTTATCCAGCGCCTGATTCACCGCCAACTCCCCCAGCATCACCACCTGCGCAATGCCCAGCGCCGTATTACGACTCGGCCCCTCCAGCGTCCCGGCGAAATCGCCGAGCATGACCGTGGCCGACGCCAGAGATTCGCAAGCGTTGGCCAGCAGGGATTCGGTGTCGGTTTGTGGATTGACGAGGAACATGCTGCTGGGGGTGTATGGCGTTGCCATGATTTGCGCGGGTGCGAGGTAATGGTCGAGGGCGCGTTCGGCGGCTTCGTGGAGTTTTCTGGAGTTGAGGGATTCGTAGGGTGATACCGAGTCTGTGGCCGGCGGATTGGGCTTGGGTTCGGGCATCAGATGGAACTCCGATCGACGTACTTTGAATGAATGATGACCTGTAGGAGCTGCCGCAGGCTGCGATCTTTTGATCTTGATCTTGAAAAACAAAATCAAAAGATCGCAGCCTGCGGCAGCTCCTACAGGGGGACCGAGCAGTTAGTTCGGCACGCGGCGGCCGTCCAGTACCCGGTTGACCATCAGTTCACTGAGCATGATCACCTGATGCAGCATCAGCATCGCCCGGCGCTGTGGGTTGTCGATGGAGTCGCCGATATCGCGGGCCATGTCGCTGGCGGCGGCTAACGATTCGCAGGCTTCGACGAGCAACGTTTCTTCGTCCACGGTGGGGTCGATGAGGAAGATTCTGTTCGATTGGCGTGACGAGGTTGAAGGGATCGAGATCTTCAGGGCGCCGGGGTTGAGGTAGAAGTTGATGGCGCGGTCGGTTGCCGCTTTTATCTTCTGCGGGTCGAGGGCTGGGTCGTATGGGATTGAGGTGTCTGGGGGGTTTGGTGTGGCTTTGAACATAGGTGACTCGCTGTTTTTGAATAAGTGAGGAGCCATCACTCTCGCTACCAAACGAAGGGTGGCGGCCATTTGTGGGTTGGTAGACCGGTCAAAACAGTAAACCCGGCGCTCCCGAAGGAGCCCCACGCATGGCCACCATAAAAGCAGAGCCCCAAAAACGGACCTGTAATGTGGCGCACGACTGTAATGAAACGGGCTACCAAACCCGATCACTGATTTTCAGTGACAGGGAAACGATATAGCCCGCCCCATAGCCGTGTAAGCCGGCGGATTCTGGCGTACGCGTAGGTAACGGCGCAAGGCGTTGTAGCCGGTATGGCGTAACGGTTCGTGTACTTTAAACGTGGTTGCAGAGATGCGTTTATGGTGTGTGTGGAGAACCGGGATTGCTCCTGTAGTTTTGATGTCGTCTGGCAGATCGCTTTCGCGAGCAAGCTCGCTCCCACAGTTGGATTGAGTGCATTCAGGTGGGAATTGGTCGGCTGGTAAGCCGTCATCGCTGGCAAGCCAGCTCCCACCATTTGACCGAGTGCATTCAGTCAAGGATTGGTCGACTGTGAGGCCGCTTTCGCGAGCAGGCTCGCTCCCACAGTTGGATTGAGTGCATTCAGGTGGGAGGTTGGTCGGCTGGTAGGCCGCCATCGCTGGCAAGCCAGCTCCCACCATTTGACCGAGTGCATTCAGTCAGGGATTGGTCGACTGTTAGGCCGCTTTCGCGAGCAAGCTCGCTCCCACAGTTGGAATGCGTGCATTCAGGTGGGGATTGGTTGGCTGTAAGGGCGTCATTGCTGGCAAGCCAGTTCTCACAGGTTCAGGCAGTGGGTGGGCGCAGCACCAGTGCGAACAGCTCGCCATGCCCGTTCACATTGAGCTTGTGATAAAGATTGCGCCGATGCACCTTCACCGTCTCCGGCGAGATGCCCATTTGCTGGGCGATGGCCTTGCTGGAAAAGCCCTGCAGAATCAGCCGCGCAGTGTCGACCTCACGGACGGTCAGGCGCGCATCGAAGCGATCGAGCAGCGTTGCCAGATCCCCCGCCACCGGCTCGCTGCCGGTCCCTTGCGGCGGCAACAGTTGCACATGGCGGCGCATCGCCGCCAACACCCAGTCGCGCACACACAGCAGACGGCCCTGCTCGGCCAGGTCGAAAGCCGTCGAGCGCCCGAGTGACAGGCCAAGCACGCCGCCCTCGATGTTGATCATGAACTGCAACTCGTCCTCACCGACCACCGAGCGAAAGTAGCTCTGGTAATACTCGCTGTGCAGAAACTGGTCCGGCGCCACCGAGGCCAGGCTGTGCAGGCCGTCGGCGATGCCGGTCGAGGCGGTTTGGTAGAACGGATCGAGCAGGTACATGCCAGCGGTGTAGCTGGCCAGTTCTTCCTGCTCGTCGGCGCGGCCCTTGCTGTCGAAGTCGATCAGCAGTTGCGGTGCCTGCCCCGCCTTCATCAGCGCCACCAGCGCGTTGTCCAGCGGCACCAGCAACCGCAGCGTGTCGACCAGCGCCCGCCAGAAATCATCCTGGCCGACGGCGGCAAACACCCGCGCCAGACTTTGATGCACCGGCAACTCCTGCAACAACGCGTCCACGCACTACCCCTTTTGAGTAACCCATGATGGGAATGGGTCAGGCGTGCCCGGCCCGATAGCCTGAGCACTCCCGATCATCACCGGCCTGCCGCAGGCCAGGAGTGCCGCATCATGCGTTGTCGTCGTGGCTATATCAACTTGGGCATCAACCTCGGCCTGCTCGCCTGTATCGGCGGCATCTGCGCCGCCAATGCCGCCGACGCACCGAGCGTGCACGTCTACAACTGGTACGACTACATCGGTCCGACGACCCTGGCTGACTTCAAGCGCGACAGCGGTATTCAGCCGGTTTACGACACCTTCGACAGCGCCGAAGTGCTCGAAGGCAAACTGCTGACCAGCCGCAGCGGTTATGACGTGGTGGTGGCGAGCAACTTCAGCCTGCCGACGCTGATCAAGGCCGGCGCCCTCGCTCCGCTGCCGCGCGATCAACTGCCGGGCTGGAAGAATCTGGACAGCGATCTGCTGAGCAAACTGGCCAACAACGACCCCGGCAATCAATACGCCGTGCCGTATCTGTGGGGCACCAATGGCATCGGCTACAACGTCGACAAAGTGCGCGCCGCACTCGGCGACAAGGCCCCGCTGGATTCGTGGGATCTGGTGTTCAAGGAAGAGAACCTCGCCAAGCTCGGCCAGTGCGGGGTGGCGATGCTCGACTCGCCATCGGAAATGCTTCCGGTGGCCCTGCACTACCTCGGGCTGCCGCCCAACAGCACCAACCCCGAGGACTACCAGAAAGCCGAAGCGCTGCTGCTCAAATTGCGCCCGCACATCGCCTACTTCAACTCGTCGAAATTCATCAGTGACCTGTCCAACGGCAACATTTGTGTGGCGGTGGGCTGGTCCGGGGCGATGCTCGAAGCCAAGACCAACGCCGAGCAGGCGCACAACGGCGTGAAGATCGCCTATAGCCTGCCCAAGGAAGGCGCGCCGGTGTGGTTCGACACGCTGGTGCTGCTCAAGGACGCGCCGAACCGCGCTCAGGGTCTGGCGTTCATCGACTACCTGCTGCGCCCGGAAGTGATCGCGCCGGTCAGTGATCACCTGTCGTACCCCAACGGCAACCGCGCCGCGACGCCACTGGTGGCCGAGGCCACGCGGGATAACCCGGCGGTGTATCCGTCCGCGGCGGCGATGGCCACCTTGTACACCCTGGAACCGCTGCCCAAAGCCACCGAGCGCGTGCGCACGCGGGTGTGGAGCAAGGTCAAGAACGGCCAGTAAACCCATCTGCAAACCACACAAAACCTGTGGGAGCGTGGCTTGCCCGCGATGACGGTGTGTCAGGCGACACACGCATTGGCTGGACGGACGCCTTCGCGGGCAAGCCACGCTCCCACAGGGTTTTGTGTTCAGCCCCGCTCATTCATTTCTGCCTTGTTATAGAGAGACAATCCATGAAACCCCGTGCCCGTGACCTCAATATCCGTATCGGCCAACTGCAACCCGGCCCACTCAACGCCATCACCGACGTCCCCGGCGTACGCGTCGGCCACAGCAACGTGCGTGGCCGCAGCGCGGCCGGGCGTGACATCTGCACCGGCGTTACCGTGATCGAGCCGCGTCGCGGTTCGACCAACCAGCAGCCGTGCTTCGCCGGGGTACATGTGCTCAATGGCAATGGTGATGCCACCGGTCTTGAGTGGATTCGCGAGGCCGGGCTGCTGACCAGTCCCATCGCCTTCACTAACACCCACAGCCTCGGCGTGGTGCGCGATGCGTTGATTGCGCTGGATCGCCAGCAACAGCCGGACGACGGACGCCTTTACTGGAACATGCCGGTGGTGCTGGAGACCTTCGATGGCTTGCTCAATGACATCAATGGTTTTCACGTCAAGCCCGAGCATGTTGCCGAGGCGCTGGATTCAGCGCATGACGGCGCCGTCGAAGAAGGTGCCGTCGGTGGCGGCAGCGGCATGATCTGCCATGAATTCAAGGGCGGCATTGGCAGCGCGTCACGCCGGTTGAGCAGCGCTCAGGGCGGCTGGACGGTGGGCGCGATCGTGCAGGCCAACCACGGCATTCGCAGCGAGTTGCGGGTCGACGGTTATCCGGTGGGCCGCTACATGGAGCAGGTGGATTCGCCATTCCTGCGTGCTTCGCTGCCGCATCCGGGCATGGGTTCGATCGTGGTCTGCCTGGCCACCGACGCACCGCTGCTGCCACATCAATGCACGCGCCTCGCGCAACGCGCCAGCCTCGGTCTGGCGCGCAGCGGCGGCGGTAACGAAGACCACAGCGGCGACATTTTCATTGCCTTCGCCACCGGCAACGAGCAGGTGCCACCCGCCGCTTACGAAGGCAAAGGCGCGCCGACTTGCGACGGCTTGCGCATGGTCAACAACGACCACATCAGCGAACTGTTCCTCGCGGCTACCGAGGCAGTCGAAGAAGCGATCATCAATGCTCTGCTCGCCAGTGACAGTGCCGAAGGCAATGGCCATTCGGTGCCGGGGCTGGATAAGGAAACGCTGCTCGCCGCCCTCGCCAGAGCCGGCTGGCCCGGATCACGCTGACAACACCTGTAGGAGCTGCGGCACACTGCGATCTTTTGATTTTCTAAAAACAAGATCAAAAGATCGCAGCCTTCGGCAGCTCCTACAGGAGGTGCGGCTCAGGTGAACATCTGGGCGCCGATGTGCCGTGCCGTCTGCAGATGCTCCTGCGGATCACGCACCTCCGACTCCACCATCAGCGTCGAACTCACCACCGTCGCCCCGCTGTAATCGAAAATCCCGTGTTCGATCTGCGCCTTCATCGCCGGGCCATAACCGTGACGTTCGTAGGCGCGTTCATCGGCCCCCGCAAGCGCGACCAGATGCACGCGCAGGCGCTGCAGCTTCTTCACATGCTTGAGGTCGCCAGCGAAATCAAACGCCCAGCCGTTGCTGAACACCCGATCGATCCAGCCCTTGAGCAGCGCCGGCATCGACCACCAGTAGACCGGGAACACCAGCACCAGCGCATCGGCGCGATCAATCCGCGCCTGTTCAGCCAGCACGTCGGCTGGCGGCTGCGCCTCACGGTGATGCACGGCGAAATCCGCCGCGCCGAAAACCGGCTGGAAACCTTCCGCGTACAAATCGGCAATTTCACTGGTATTGGTCGAATCGGCGCGGGTCAAGCCCTCAGCAATCTGCGTCGCTACGCCGTGGGTCAGCGAACGCGGCTCGTGATGCGCCACAACAATCAATGCATGCATGGGAATTCTCCTGTAAGTTTGCGCAGACCAAGGGCTATATACTCTTGGTAAGTTACGAACAGTAAGTTACGTTTGGTATATAAGCGATGTCAACCACAGAAATCTCCGAAGCCGATTCCCCTGCCCAACCGCGCCGACGCTTGTCGCGGGAAGATCGCAATCGTCAATTGCTCGATGTCGCCTGGCAGATCATCCGCGCCGAGGGCACCGATGCCCTGACCCTGGGCTATCTGGCGGAAAAGGCTGGCGTGACCAAACCGGTGGTCTACGACCACTTCACTACCCGCTCGGGCCTGCTTGCGGCGCTGTACCGGGATTTCGATACGCGCCAGACCGCAGTGATGGACGCGGCCATCGATAATTGCCCACCGGCACTGATCGATACCGCGACAGTGATCGCCACGGCATACGTCGATTGCGTGTTATTGCAGGGCAATGAGATCCCGGGGGTGATTGCTGCGCTGGGCAGCACGCCGGAGCTGGAGAAAATCAAACGCGATTACGAGGCGATCTTCCTCGAAAAATGTCGTAGCGTGCTACAACCGCTTGCCACTGGCGGCGAAATCACTCAGGCCGGTTTGCGCGCCATGCTCGGTGCCGCCGAAGCCCTGTCGAATGCTGCCGCGAGCGCTGAAATCAGCGCCGAGCAAGCGAAGGACGAATTGTTCGCCACCATCGTTGCGATGGTGGAACGGGCCGCCGCCCGTGCGACTAGCGGTACTTGAGTCAAAGCCGGCACGTTCCCATGATGAAGGTACGCAGGCGCTTCACTCCTGAGCGTCTGCGTAGGGAACGGGTGTTCTGAACCCCAATCAAGCCCGTCTCCTTGTTCATGCGCAACTTGAGCCTCGTGGGCTCTACTTCTCCCCATCAAAGAGCTTCGAGGCTCTTTTTTTGTCTGTTTTTTGCGTCTGAATCAGTGCAGCGTCAGGCGCTGGCGGACAAATTCTTCGACGTGGCGGGTGGTCTGATCCAGATGCCGGTCACGCTGCTTCTCGGCGTCGAGCATGGCGCGCTTGCCGTTTTTCTGTAGCAGGTAGGTGTGGATCTGCTGCACTTCCAGCGAGCGGTAGATGGGCGTGGTGTCGATGAAACCGCGCAGGCCATTGCTGCGGTAATGCCGGGTGCTCATCAGCACCTGGGTTTCCCGAGCGCCGATCACTTCGAAACCCTGCGCCTCGAAGTACGGCACCTTGCCGACGCTGCAGGTCAGTTCGGCATGCGGATAACGCGTCACCATCTCGCTGATCATCGCCCGCGCCACGCCCTGGCGCCGATAGCCTTCGCGCACGGCCATGTAGGCGACGCTGCACGCTTCCCAATCGCCCTGCACTGGCAGGTACAAGAGGAAACCGGTGACCCGCTCCGGATCATCCTCGGCCGTCGCCACCAGCAACTCCACCTCAGTGCCTTTGTCGCCATTCAACGCTTCCAGATACAGATGCACCTCATAGCCGACCGCGTACTGATAGACGTTGTACAGCAGATTGCTCGGGCCGAGACCGACCGCGCTGATGTCGGTCAGATTGTCGACCACCAGTTGCAGAATCTGGCTGTTGACGCTTTCGGGGCATGGGGATTTGTAGTGGGTGATGCGTGGCATGACAACTGAACTCCGGCGGAAAACCGCGACATCATACCGTGTCCCGACGCCTGCCACCGTCGCAGGAAATACCGAAGCAAGCTGACGGTTGACCTGAAGAAAATTTCATCTGCCAAGGCTCGGATCTTTCGCCGATTTAGCGTCCAATTCTTCAGCTGCGTTCACTTTTTTAACGCAGGCCTTGAGGAGTTCACATGAACGTTTTGCGTTCTCTGTTCAAATGGCGGCAAGCCTTGTTGCTGGTGCCGCTGACCCTGGCAGCGCTGGCCAGCACCCCGGTGTTTGCACAACCCCCGGTTTACATTCAGCAGGCACCGCCGCCGATGCGCATGGAAGTGATGCCCGGCCCGCGCCCCGGTTATATCTGGGATCAGGGCCATTGGCGCTGGGAAGGACGCGGCTACGTGTGGATGCCCGGTCATTGGCAACCGGTGAGGTACGGCGCGCACTGGCGACCAGGCCACTGGCAGGCGCGCGGGCCTAACTGGTATTGGGTCGAAGGCCACTGGGCCCGTTGAACCCGCTCGGCAACAACAACTCATCTACCGGGAAGACCGCCATGTCGCGAAACCTGAAAACCCTGCTCGTTGCCTCTCTGGTCGCGATCTCCTTGTCCGGCTGCATCGTCGAGCCGGTCCGGCCGCATCGACCGCCACCGCCGGTTGAAGTCGTGCCGGTCATGCCAGCACCCGGTTACCACTGGGTTGCAGGCCACTATCGCTGGGATGGCCATGAGTGGCGCTGGGCGCCGGGACACTGGCGCGCGTATTGATCGCCAGCGGTGGCGTCACTGCTGTGGCGCCACCACCTTGAACTTGATCGCGATGTCGTTGGACACCACAGTGTCCGCCCACTCCCCCGCCCCGAGTCCGAACTGGTCACGCTTGAGCACCAGTTCACCGTCGAAAATGCCGATCGAACTGTCCGGTTTAAACTCGACCGGCACCTGCACCTCGCGGGTGATGCCCTTGAGGGTGAGCTGGCCGGCGATCAGATAATGATTGCCCGTGACCCGGGTAAAACGGCTGGACTCGAACACCGCCACGGGAAAGCGCTGCGTATCGAACCACGCCGGCTTCACCAGCTCGGTGTTGGCGTCCTCGCTGCCGGCGTCGATGCTGTTGAGGTCGATGTGCAACGTGGTATGGGCGCTGGCGAGGTTGTCACTGTCGAACTGTAGCGTCGCCTCGAACTTGCCAAAGGTGCCGTACATCCGCGAGCCCATCTGGTTGTAAGTGAAACTGATCTGGCTGGCGGTGGTGTTGACACGGTTGTATTCAACGGCCTGCGCTGCGCTCGTGGCACACAGGCAGGCAAACAATGCCGCAGCGGTGAATCGGGCACGCATGGGATTCTCCGGACAGGCCAAACCTTCAAGGCCTCGACTGACTTAAGCAAACAACCGGCGGTTGCGCCATGTCATCTGTCCGCCGAATTGGCTCAGGCAGTCGTCTCGGCGCGCTGGGTTTGAACGCTCTGCCGCTGCCCGCGCCGCAGGCGATGGCGCAGCTTCAGCGCCGGGCGTTCGACGCAGTAGTAGGAAACTCCGCTCAGCGCAAAGGCCAGCACCAGCACCGCCACCACGATATGGGCGTCGTAGGCAACCGGCCAGAAACCGCGCAAAAAGTACATCACCACAAAGTGATTGAGGAACACCCCGTAACTGATGTTGCCGAGGAACTCGTCAACCCGATGATATTTGCATCGAGTCAGCAGATACACCGCCGGGACGCCCAACACGATACCCAGACTCACCTCCGCGTTGAACGGACGACGTTCGATCAGCCCTGCCATGATCGCGACGAAGAGCAACCCTGCCAGCACCGCCGTACCGGCGGCGATCGCCAGGCCTTTGGCCTGAGGCTGGTACAGATAACTGCCGCACAGAAAGATAAAAAGTACACCGGGCAGCAAGCGATAACCGTAGATATCGGTGTTGAGGTAACCCAGACACGCCAACATGAAAATGCCGGCAGAGAGCACAAATGCAGCGCCCCGCAGCTTGAAAATCAGCAGGAACGGGATCACCAGGTAGAAGCACATCTCCAGGCCGAGCGACCAGGCCGGGGGGACGATTTCGGTTCCCGCCACTCCGAACATGTAGAAGCCGAGCGGCAGCATGAGCACACTGCTGGCGATCGTTTTGAACGTCAGTTCAGCCGCCTGAGGGGTGCCGGGCAGAAGGAAATGGATCACCGTACAAGAAAGGACGAAGTAAAACAGGAACTGCGGGTACAACCGCAAGGCCCTGTCCACGTAGAACAGGCCGATTTTCTCGGGGACGCTGTAGTTGCGCTCGATCAGCGAGGTCATGACAAAACCGCTGATGATCAAAAAGGAGATGACCGCGACCACTCCCGGGTTGAACCCTGCGACCGTCTTGCCCATATGAGAAACGGCGACCAGAACAGCCAGCAACAGACGAAAAGCTCCCATCGATACCCTCAAGCGTCCTTATTGTTATGGCGGATAAGCTACGACGCTTTGATCGACAATGCCAGCGAGACAAAAAAGGGCCGCCCCGAAGGCTGGCCCTTCTCATTGCTTCAGACCAGCCGCTCGATCTTCTGATGCTGCCAGACCAGCTTGTAATACAGCGTCTGCAACACCAGCATGCCCAGATACGCCACCGGAAACGCCATCCACACCCCCTGCAAACCGTACTGCCCATCCAGCCAGTAAGCCGCCGGTAACTGCACGCCAACCACACAGATAATCGCAATGGCCACCGGCACCAGCACCGTGCCACTGGCACGCATGATCCCGCCGATGATCGCCTGAAAACCAAACACCAGCAGGCTCCAGAGCATGATGTGCAGCAAATGTTCGGCCATCACCCGGGTCGAATCCTCGGTCAGGAACAATCCCAGCAACCAGTGCGACAACAGGTAACCGAGCACGATCAAGCCACCGGTCAGGCACACGTTGATCAGCAGCCCGGTGCGCAGGATCGGCCCCATGCGCTGCAGTTGCCCGGCACCGATGGCCTGCGCGCCGAGGATCGACGCGGTGATCGCAATCGACAGCGCCGGAAACTGCACGTAGTTGACGATCTGCGTGACCGCGCCATACGCCGCCGTCGCCTGGGAACCGTGCTGATTCACCAGCGCCAGGATCACCAGCTCCGACAGCGACAGCACAATCATCTGCACCCCGGTCGGCAGACCGATGCGCAGCACCTTGCCCAGAATCGCCCCGTCCAGCCGCAGTGCCGCGAAGAACTCGCGGTCTGGGGCCAGCGGGTGGTGCTTGCGAATCAGCCGCCAGGCCAGCCACGCCATCGCCGACAGGTTACCGGCCAGACCGGCGAAGGCGGCGCTCTGGATTCCCAACTGGGGCAAACCGAACCAGCCACGAATCAACGCCGGGGTCAGCGCCAGCCCGACCGAGGTCGACACGATCAGCGCCAACAGCGGTGACACGGTGTCACTGACCCCGCGCAGCAACTGCGTGAACAGCACAAACACCAGCATCGACGGCAGAATCCACATCATCACGTGCGCATACGCCACCGCATCATCCAGCACATCCGCAGGCGTCCCCAGCCCCTGCAACGCCTGCCGCGCAAACACACTGCCCAGCACCGCCGCAAGCAAGCCGATCAATACCCCCAGCAACAGCGTTGCCCCGGCGATCGCCTTGACCATGTGCGCCTCACGTGCGCCCCACGCCTGACCGATCAACACCCCGGCCCCTGCGCCCAGACCGATCACCAGCGCGATGAAGAAAAAGATGATCGGAAACATCCCCGACACCGCTGCCAACGCCTGAGTGCCGAGCATCTGCCCGATGTAGATGCTGTTGATCGTGCCCGACATCGATTGCAGGAAGTTCGACAGCACCATCGGCGCGAGGAACAGCAGGTAGGTTTGCCAAAGGGGTTTGGTGGTGGCAGGGGTTTGCATTGAGGATCCGTCTCGGGGTGGGAGATGCGATGGATATTACGCTAGATGCGCGGGTTAAAGTCAGTCGACATGACCTCGGCGCAAGGCTTAAATGGCGGCACTCTTATCATTGGATCGCGCCTTGCCATGCCTCTTCTGCGAAATGCTCTGACCTGTTCCGTGCTGGTTGTTTTCAGCCACATTGCTGGTGCCGCCGAAGCCTCCGCTCCCGCCGAAGCGTTGCGCCCCTTGCTGGCGACATTGAACGAACGCCTGAACATCGGCGATCTGGTAGCGCTGACCAAATGGGACAGCGGCAAGCCGATTCAGGACAGCCCGCGCGAAGCTCAGGTCATCGCCAATGCCCGCACCTTGGCGACCGAACGCCAGCTCGACCCCGAAGACGTTGCGCAGTTGATTGCGGCGCAAATGGAGGCCAACAAATTGGTGCAGTATGGATTGCTCGCACAATGGCAAACGGCCGGTGTGGCGCCGGACACTCCGCGTCCGGATCTGGCCAGGCAAATTCGTCCGCGCCTGGACGAGTTGCAGACCCGCCTGCTGCGCCAGTATTCCGACTTCGCGCCGTATCGCCGCGCCCCGAATTGCCCGGCCTTGCTGGCCCAGGCTCGCCAGGGGCTGACCTATGACGCACTGCACGACCTGGCCCTGACCCGCGCCACCGGAGAGCTGTGCATTCGCGCGGAACATCTCTAGAACAGGGGGTCTGGCACACATCGCTGGCGTCGATAGTGACCATCACGTCAATGAAGTTCTCATAAAAACTCCGCGGCGTAACATCCGCTCCATACCAACCCAATACACCCCGGAGCACACGATCATGAAACGCCAAACCATCCTCGGCATCGCTTTCTCGGTTCTCGCAGTTAACGCTTTTGCAGCAACGCCCGCTCACACCCTGGTCGTTGAAGGCAGCTCGGACAAGTTGATTGAAAGCCGTTTGGCTGAAGGTGGTTCGGATCGTCTGCTGGAACGCCGCTTGGCTGAAGGTGGCTCGGATCGTCTGCTGGAACGCCGCGTGGCTGAAGGTGGCTCGGATCGTCTGCTGGAACGCCGCGTGGCCGAAGGTGGCTCGGATCGTCTGCTGGAACGCCGCGTGGCTGAAGGTGGCTCGGATCGTCTGCTGGAACGCCGCGTGGCTGAAGGTGGCTCGGATCGTCTGCTGGAACGCCGTGTGGCCGAAGGTGGCTCGGATCGTCTGCTGGAACGCCGCGTGGCCGAAGGTGGTGCGGATCGTTTGAACGAGCGCCGCGTCGCCTGAATCAACGCCACCAGCCCATAAAAAAGCCCGGCCTGATCAGCCGGGCTTTTGCGTTCAACCGCGGTTTACTGCACGGTTTTCAGCTTGATCACATCACCGGAAATCTTGGTGGTGTAGCCGCTCAGAACCCATGCCCAGAACCAGTTTTCCTGAACTTGGGTATTGATCATGGCATCGCCGCCCTTGGCTTTGATGGCCGCAGTCTGCGCGCGCACGAAGCGGTTGTTCTGTTGGATCGGGATTACGCCGAACAGCATCAGACCGGTGGCGGTAGCTTCACTGTGGCCAATCACGGTGTATTGACTGCTGTCATATTGCTTGGTGTTCATCGGGGTGCCGGTGCAACCTGCCAGAACCACACCGAACAGTGCGGCGGCGACTACTTTGCTCAGATATTTCACTGCAAACTCCATGGGTGTTAGCCCGGGATCCATCTCTCGGGCGGCGCACACTCTACCGGAGGCAGTGGCTTTTTAGTATCAACCCCGACAAGTTTCATGAAGTGGGTCTGACGCACACTCCGTGCAGGCGCTGGCGCCATCGCCCCTGCACAGGGTGGTTGCCATCAGGTATTGGTTTTCAATTTCGTCCACAACCGCGTCGACAACCGCGCAATCGCCGCCGGCAGCTCTTCCACGGTGAACAACCGTTGCATCACGTCCTTGGGCGGGTAGATGGCCGAATCCTGCTTCACGTCCGCGTTGAGGTACTGATCAGCCGCCGCATTGGGATTGGCGTAATGAATGCTGTTGCTGATGTTGGCCACCACTTTGGGGTCAAGGAGGTAGTTCATGTAGGCGTAACCGTTCTTTTCATGCGGCGCGTTTTTGGGCATGACCACCATGTCGAACCACAGCGTCGTGCCTTCTTTAGGGATCGAGTAGGCGATGTTGATGCCATTCCTGGCGTCTTTCGCGCTGGCCGCGGCCTGGACGATGTCACCATTGAAGCCGATCACCGCGCAGACGTTGCCGTTGGCCAGGTCGCTGATGTACTTCGAGGCGTGGAAGTACTGAATGTACGGACGAATCTTCAGCAGCGCCTGCTCGGCTTGTTTGTAATCCGCCGGTTCGTGACTGTGTGCTGGCAAGTGCAGGTAGTTGAGCGTGATCGGCAGCACCTGGGTCGGGTTGTCGATGAACGCCACGCCGCACTGGCTCAGCTTCTTGATGTTTTCTTCCTTGAAGAAAAAGTCCCATGACTGCGTGACATCGGTGTTGCCGAAAATCGCCTTGATCTTCTCGACGTTGTAACCGATACCGGCCGTGCCCCACATGTAGGGGTAACCGTACTGATTGCCGGGATCGTTGACTTCAAGTTTTTGCAGCAGTACCGGGTCGAGGTTCTTCCAGTTCGGCAGCTGCGATCGGTCGAGTTTCTGAATTGCCCCGGCCTTGATCAGTCGCGACAGAAAGTGGTTCGACGGGCTGACCACGTCATAACCGGTGTTGCCGGTCATCAACTTCGATTCCAGCACTTCGTTGCTGTCGTGAATGTCGTAGGTGGTCTTGATCCCCGTGGCCTGGGTGAAATTGGCCAGAGTGTCCGCGGCGATGTAGCTGTTCCAGTTGGAAATGTTGACGGTTTCGTCGGCCCAAGCGGCCGTGCTGGCCGTGAGCAGGACTGCCAGGGAAAGTGGGTTGATGCGCATGGTCTGTCACCTGTGTTGAGTGGCTTTTGTTGTTGTGCGATAGGCGAAACTTCAGATCTCTGTTCTGGCCCTGACTGCCTCCACGCGCATGCGAAGCATGGCACCGATGTCGAAAAAAGGTCGCGGCGGCAGCCAGCCAGGGTCGGCCCGTTGCATCACCGATTGCAGCAACGGTGAATCGACGCCGCACGCCAGTTCCGCCAGCAAGCGTCCCCACAGCGTGCCGCGCGCCACCCCGGAACCGTTGCAACCGGCGACGGCAAACACGCCCTCTTCCACCTTCTGAAAAAACGCCTGACCGCTGCGGGTCGCGCTCAAGTGGCCGGTCCAGGTGTACTGGATGTCTTGCGCGCCGAGGAACGGAAAGCGTCGTTGCAGACCACGCACATGATGCTCGCGGCGCAGCACCAATTCGCTTTCAGACAAATCGCGCGTGCGGTATTCGGCGGTGTTGCGGATCATCACCCGGCGGTCCGGGGTCAGGCGCACCGTGGCGCCCAGCGGCCGGGTCGACAGCACGCCCCACGGCTCGACGGCGCCGATGGCCTGAAATTCTTCATCGCTGAGCGGCCGGGTGAGACTGGCGCTGAGCTCCATCGGGAAGGTCGCACTGTCATGAATGCCGACCCGGGGAATGAATGCGTTCAGACACACCAGCACCCGTTTGGCCTCGACGCTGCCACTCACCGCGCTGGCTCGCAGCCGGCCGTGGCTCATGCGCACCAGACTGCTGATGTCGGTGTGTTCGTAAACGCTGACATTGCCCGGCAGCGCATTGAACAGGACCTTCACGTATTTGGCCGGTTGCAACAGCGCATTGCCGTTGCCGCACCAGATCCCCGCCGCGTAATGCCGGGTGCCGAGTTTCTGCGCCAGCGCATCGCCCTGGAGAAAATCTGCGCGGGCACCGAGGGCGCGCAAGGTCGCCAGTTTGGCGTCGACATGGCTGAGCTTGGCGGCGTCGCTGACGGCGAAGAAATAACCGTTGTCGCGAAAGTCGCAGTCGATGGCATATTGCGCGATGGTCTGGCGCACCGCATCGCTGGCGGCACGGGAAATTGCCGTGTCGATTTCGAACCCGGCAAAGCCTGGCGCGCCGATCAATTCACTGTCGGCCGGATGCTCGTGGGCTACGACAAACCCCGAGTTGCGCGCCGAAGCACCCTGCGCCGCACGCTGGCGGTCAACCACCACGATGCGCGCCTGTGGGTGCATTTGTGCCAGGTTGTGCGCGGCGCTGAGGCCGGTAATGCCGCCGCCGATCACCAGCCAGTCGGCTTGTTGCGTACCGCTCAGGCAACCGCGCTGCGGCGAGCTGCCGGCCTGGGCGATCCAGCCACATACGTTTTCCATTGCTGACCTCATTCGACTGTCGTTGCACGGCTTGCCTTTCACCTTTGCTCATGCGTGAATCGCATGGAAAAAGCGTAAAGTTCGCCGCCAGAGCTAAAATCTATAAGGTCTTGGCTGGCCCAACCAACGTTATAAAATCATCGAGCCATTCTGAAAACGCATGGATAAAATCCGCCACGTACCGTCCCTGCAGGCCATGCAGACGCTGGTTGAAGTCGCCCGTTGCGCCAGCTTCACCCAGGCCGCGCAACAGCTGTGCCTGACCCAAAGCGCGGTGAGCCGGCAGATCCAGCAACTGGAAAACCATTTCAACGTTGCGCTGTTCATCAGAACCAGCCGCAGCCTGCGCCTGACCCCGGAAGGCGAACAGGTACTGGCCAGCGCCGTCAGCATTCTCGAACAATTGAAAACCCTCGAAGAGCGCCTCGTTCCGCAGCAACGCCCGTTCCGCATTCGCATGCATGTGTCACTGGCGGTGCGCTGGCTGCTGCCCAAACTCAACGACTTCTACCTCAGCCACCCCGAGGTCTCGCTGGCGATAGAAACCGTTGCCACCGAGGTGGTTGAACCGGCCAGTGACAGCGACGCCTACATTCTTTATCTGCCGCAGCCAACCAGTGACGCAGACTGCCTGACGCTGTTTGAGGAAACGCTGGTGCCCGTGTGTGCGCCGAGCCTGCCGCAGGCGCCTCGATCAGTCGCGGAGTTGCAGCGCTTTGCGTTGCTGCATCGCTCTGCCGATCGGCAGGCGTGGATCGAATGGCTGGCGGCCAATGGCGGCAAGCCACTGGAGAGTTACCGGCACATTCCGTTCAACCTCGATGAGCTGGCACTGGATGCGGCGGCGCGAGGCTTGGGCGTTGCGGTGACGGACATGACGCTCGCGGCAGAGTCCATCGAGCGCGGGGTGTTGGTGGTGCCGTTCGGACCACCGCTGAAAACCGGCGGGATTTACGCCTTGTGCCTGCAACCGGCAGCGGCTTCGCATGCGGCGTGCGCGGTGGTCATGCAATGGTTTGCCGCGCAGGCCGAGCAAAACATTTAGTTGGAGAATTGCTGCAGATACGCGAGCAAATTATCGATCTTCTCCTCATCACTCAGCCCCCAGAAAATCATCCGCGTGCCCGGCACCACGCCCTTTGGATCTTTCAGATACGCAGTCAGCGTTTCGCGATCCCAAGTCTTGCCGGAATTTTTCATCGCGTCGGAATACACGTAATTGGCCGACGTCCCGGCGGGTCGACCCATGATGCCGTTGAGTTGCGGGCCGAACCCCGGGCGCGCATCCGGGCCGACCTGGTGGCAGCCGCCGCACAGGCGCGGGAAGATCTTTTCGCCGGCTGCCGGATCGCCTGCGGCGCGGGCGGTTGAGCTGAACAGAATGGCGGTTGCGGTGAGGGCAAGAAGCAGTGCAACGGTGTTTTTCATCGGGCGATCCAGAACGGTGTGATGCAGTTGAGGCAAGGCTAACACTTTGTGGCGAGGGAGCTTGCTCCCGCTGGCCTATTCAGCAGGCTCATCGTAGGGGGCGCTTCGCACCCAGCGCGAGCAAGCTCCCTCGCCACAGGCTTTTTCACAGCAGGTGCTTTTTACAGGTAAGCGCCGATGACCTTTCTGACGGTGATCAATGCCTGACGCAGGACATCCATCGGCACCGACCCCAACGCCAGCCGAATCGCATGCGGCACATGCGCCGATACGGCGAACGGCTCGGCGGTGGTCACCGAAATCTGCTGGTGCATCAACTCCACCACAATCTGATCGGCGCGTACGTCTTCCGGCAGTGGCAGCCACAGGAAATAGGAGGATGGATGGCCGATGCAGGTCAGCCCTTGCAGCAACTCGGCGGCCAGGGTTTGCCGGGCCTTGGCGTCGTCGCGTTTTTGTTGTTCGAGTAGGGTGACGGTGCCATCGTCGAGCCAGCCGCAAGCCATCGCGGTCATCACGCCGGGGGTGTTCCAGGTGGTGGCGCGAATGATCCGTTCCAGCGCCGGCACCGTGTGCAGCGGCGCAGCAATGAAACCGACACGCAGCCCAGTGGCAATGTTCTTCGAAAGTCCCGAGACGTACACCGTGCGCTCCGGTGCCAGGTCGACCAGGGTACGCGGTGGGTTTTCCACCAGAAAGGCGTAGGCCGCGTCCTCGATGAGCGTCAGATCATGCCGTCGGGCGAGCGCGACCAATTGCTCGCGCTGCTCGATCGGCGTCACCCAACCCAATGGATTGTGCAGCGTCGGCATGCTGTACACGGCCCGCACCGAGCGGCTGCGACATAGCTTTTCCAGTGCCGCCAAGTCTGGCCCGTGATCACCGGGCGGGATCGCCACCACTTCCAGATGCAGCGCTTCGGCCAACACCTTGAAGCCGGAATAGGTCAGCGCATCCGCTGCAATCACATCGCCGGGTTTGAGCAACGCCATCAGCGTCACCGCCAACCCTTGCTGGGCACCGTTGACGATCAGCACTTGCCCGGCATCGACCTGCACCCCGCGATCCTGCATATGCCGCGCAATCGAGGCGCGCTCATGCGGGCGCCCGGCGTGGGGCTGGTAACGCAGCAAGGCTTCCAGATCGCCAGACAGGGCCAGTTGGCGTAACGCCGTGCGCAACAGATCGGCCTGACCGGGCAGCGATGGATAGTTGAAATTGAGGTCGATCATGCCGACCGCCACGTCTTTCTGGTCGATGCCCTGCCCCGGCGACAACGAGGTTTCGCGCACAAACGTCCCGCGCCCGGTTTCGCCGCTGACCAGCCCCATCGCCTCAAGCTCGGCGTACACCCGCGACGCAGTAACCAGTGCCAGGCCTTCGTTGGCCGCCAGTTCCCGGTGGGTGGGCAGTCGCGTTCCGGGCGCCAGACGCCCCGCGCGAATGTCAGCGGCATAGGCGTCAACGAGGGTTTTGTAGCGCGAGCGCGGCATGCTGGATGTATCCATGACAATTATTTGATTGTGCTGATTCTCGGCTCCAGGATGGCTCGAAAGCAACCCCACCCTTTGAGCGCGACCTTCTATGGAACGGACTTCGAACCCGGTTAACCCGGCCCTGGAAAAAACCAGTGGCTGGATCAATGGCTTTATCGGCGTGGTGATCTTCAGCGGATCACTCCCGGCCACGCGTCTGGCGGTGCTGGAATTCGATCCGGTGTTTCTCACCGTGGCGCGCGCGGCCATTGCCGGGGTGCTGGCGGTGGTTCTGCTGTGGCTGTTTCGCGAACGGCGTCCGGCACGCGATCAGTGGTGGTCGTTGTTGGTTGTGGCGTTGGGTGTGGTGCTGGGTTTTCCACTGCTGACGGCATTGGCGCTGCAACACGTGACGTCGGCGCATTCGATTGTGTTTGTAGGATTGCTGCCACTGGCGACGGCAATTTTTGCCGTGCTGCGCGGCGGTGAGCGCCCGCGACCGGTGTTCTGGGGGTTTTCGATTCTGGGCAGCGCGTTGGTCGTCGGCTTTGCTCTGTCACAGGGGCTGACCGCCTCGCCCACCGGCGACCTGCTGATGCTCGCCGCGATTCTGGCCTGTGGCCTGGGTTACGCCGAAGGCGCGAAACTGTCGCGAGTTCTCGGCGGCTGGCAGGTGATTTGCTGGGCGCTGGTGTTGTCACTGCCGGTGATGGCCTTGCTCAGCCTGTACCTGGCGCCCGCCTCGTTCAGCCACATCAGCCTGTCGGCCTGGATGTGCCTGGCCTATGTGGCGCTGTTCAGCATGCTGATCGGCTTTGTGTTCTGGTACCGCGGTCTGGCCCAGGGCGGGATCGCGGCGGTCGGCCAACTGCAATTGCTGCAGCCGTTTTTCGGTCTGGCACTGGCGGCGACGTTGCTGCATGAACAGGTGAGTGTGGGGATGCTGGCGGTGACGTTGGGGGTGATTCTGTGTGTGGCCGGGGCGAAGAAGTTCGCCGGGTAGCTATGTTTGGAATCTCATCTGTGGGAGCAGGCTTGCTCGCGAAAGCGCTGGGTCAGTCAACTTGTGTGTTGAATGACACGCTGCCTTCGCGAGCAAGCCCGCTCCCACAGTTGATCAGTGGTGTTCGACGCCGGCGCGTTTGAACAGCTTCTTGCAGCGCTCGGACAGATGAAACACCTGCAATTCCTTCCCGGCCTTGGCGTAACGCTCACGCAAGGTCTTCAACGCGGCAATCGCCGAATAATCGACGAAGCTCAAATGCCGGCAATCCAGGGTCACCCGCTCCGGGTCATTGGCCGGGTCGAACTGGTTGAGGAACGGCGTGGTCGAGGCGAAAAACAACGTGCCGTGCAGGCGGTAGAGTTTGCTGCCGTCGGCTTCCAGATGCTCATCGGCGTACAACTCGCGGGCCTGCTGCCACGCGAAGTTCAGCGCGGCGATGATGATCCCGCACAGCACGGCAGTGGCCAGATCGGTGAACACGGTGATGCTGGTCACAGCGATGATCACTAGCACATCGTTAAGCGGCACTTTGTTCAATACACGCAACGACGCCCAGGCGAAGGTTTGCTGCGAGACCACGAACATCACCCCCACCAGCGCCGCCAGCGGAATGCGCTCGATCAGCGGCGACAGAAACAGGATGAACAGCAGAATCAGCACCCCCGCCACCACCCCGGACAAACGCCCACGGCCGCCGGAGCTGAGGTTGATCACGGTCTGGCCGATCATCGCGCAACCGCCCATACCACCGAACGCGCCGGAGACCACGTTCGCCGCGCCCAGCGCCACGCATTCGCGATCCGGGTAGCCACGGGTTTCGGTGATTTCATCGGTGAGGTTCAGCGTCAGCAAAGTTTCCAGCAGACCGACCAGCGCCATCAGAATCGCGTACGGGGCGATGATGCGCAGGGTCTCCAGCGTCCACGGGATGTCCGGCAGCGCGAAGCTCGGCAGACCACCGGCGATGTGCGCCATGTCGCCAAGTGTGCGGGTCGGCAGGCCGAACAGGTAGACCAGCAGGCCCACGCCGAGGATCGCCACCAGTGCCGGCGGCACCGCGCGGGTCAGGCGCGGCAGAATGTAGACGATGGCCATGGTCAGCAGCACCAGCCCGGTCATCAGGTACAGCGGCGTGCCGCTGAGCCAGTGTTCGCCGCTCTTGAAATGCTCCAGTTGCGCCAGCGCAATGATGATCGCCAGACCGTTGACGAAGCCGAGCATCACCGGGTGCGGCACCATGCGCACCAGTTTGCCCAGGCGCAGCAGCCCGAACGCCATCATGATCAGACCGCCGAGCAACACCGTTGCCAGCAGGTATTGCACGCCGTGCTGCACCACCAGCGCGACGATCACCACCGCCATCGAGCCTGCCGCCCCGGAGACCATCCCCGGCCGCCCGCCAAACAACGCGGTCAGCGTGCAAATAATGAAGGCGCCGTACAGGCCCATCAGCGGATTGAGATGCGCCACCAGCGCAAACGCAATGCATTCGGGCAACAGGGCAAACGAGGTGGTGAGTCCGGCCAGGACATCGGCGCGCAGACGTTGTGGTTTCATGGCTTACCTGACTAAACGACCTGAGAGCGTGGCCGAGGGTGTTCGCGGAAGTAAAAGAGGGTTGCGGATGTTACGGAATTGTCCGGGATCGGGCCAGTGATCGCTGACACGTGTAGCCGTGCGATTTATCCTGACGCGCTTATGCCTCCACCGAGTATGACCATGACTGCATTGCTGACCGCCCGCGACGTTTGCCAGCGCTTGCGCGAGGCTGCGCTGGGTGTGCTGATGTTCAACCGATTAGAGGCGTCCGGTGCTGCCGGACTGGTTGCGGTCGATATCGAGGGCTGGCGCCTATTGCTGGATGTTGAGGGTGGGCGCTTGCATCACTGTGAACAGTGCCGCTGCCCGGATGGCCGCGAATGGCATTTCAATAGCCGTTACGGCACCGACCCGGTGAATCTGCTCAGTACCTGGGAACTGGCGCAGATCGAAAATCTGTTGAAGCCCTGAGCACCTCACGGACAAAGTCGATTGCTCAATGATGGCACTCTGCCCATAATTCGCACCCCTTATTCCTCACGCAAGGAAACGCCGTGAAAAAGTCTCTGTTGTTGATCCCGATGCTGGCCGTGCTGCTGCAAGGTTGTGGCATGACCATGACCCGCTACGAACCGAGCTTCGAAAACGTTCAAAAGCTCAAGCAGACTCCGCCCCTGCATGCAGTCAGCAATTCGCAGGTGACTGCCGAGTCCGGCGAAGGTTCGCTGACAGTTCGAGCCAATCCGGTGCGCTCGCCGTCCGGCAGCATCCCGGCGCACATCCAGGACGCGATCACTGAAGAACTGCGCAAGGCCGGCCTGCTTGATCCGCAAGCTCAGCGTCAGCTGAAAGTGCTGGTGGTGAAGAACAATCTGTCGGCCGGCATGGGCACCGGCGAAGGCCAACTCGCGGCACGCTTCACCCTGCTCAATGGCCAGAATGTGGTCTACGACGCGACCAAGAATGTCAGCAGCCAGTGGAGCAGCAGCTTCTTCGGTTTCATTGCAATTCCGAATGCGGTCAACGCCTATAACCCGATGCTGCGCGATCTGCTGAAGGAACTGTACAGCGATCCGCAGTTCATCCAGGCCCTGAAGTAAGGGCAAAAAAAGAGCCGCGATTGCGGCTCTTTTTTTGGCATCAGGCCCGCGGAGTGCGGGTCTCGAGCGCCGAGTATTTCAGGGTATTGTTGTCGATCATCTGCTTGAGCAGCGCGTTGACCTGACGGGCGAAAGTGTCGTTGACCGCCGCCTTCGGAGTGTTGCCCATCAGCGGAATGAACCAGATACCGATCCAGGTACCGACCGCATCATGGTTGCTCGCGGTGGTCAGGGCCTGGCCTGTGCCGTCGACGGCTTCGAGGCTCATGGTGTACTGATCGGTGCCGTACGCCGGGATCACCATCAGACTGAAACCACTGATGAAGGCCAGCACCATCGAACCGGCATTCGGCGGATGGTTGTACATTTTCAGACGCAGGCTGTAGTCACCCGGCTGCTTCTGGAACTCGTCCAGGGTGACACGACCGAACAGACCCGAATCGGTCAGAATCTTTTGCAGCTCTGGTTTGAGCTGATCTCGCGCTTGCGGCACTTCTACGGCCGAAGTGCTTTTCGGCTCGCCCTGATAGAAGTCGAAGTCCACATACACGTTCGGTTTATTCGCGTAGCTGGCCATCGATGGCAGCTTGACCGGCGCAACTTCGTCTTTGGTGAAACTGGCACAACCACCGAGCGTGAGCACCAGGCCCAGCGCCACGACTTTCCCGAATTGCATGTTGTCTTCCCTATATGAACCGAGCCAAATGATAGCAATGAGCCTCCATTGCGGAGGCGGGGCGGATTCTAGAGAGAGCGGTCGCTTGAGGAAAGGCCGCATCGGGAAATTTACACAAAAATATTCGCTCAGCTATGCCGCAAATCGAGCAGTCAGCTGGCCTCATCGCTATATAGTTTTGTATATTGCGAAACCGAATTTGCCAGTATCCGCCCATGCCATTCATTCACACCGTGTTCCCATGAGCGCCATTCGCGTACGCAACGAGCAATTGATCCTCGCCGCCGCCAGCGAAGAGTTTGCCGCCAACGGCTTCGACGCCACCCAGACCCGCGACATCGCCGCCCGTGCCGGCGTGCCCAAGGCCAACCTGTATTACTACTTCCAGACCAAGGAAAACCTCTATTCCAAGGTCCTGTTGGGGTTTGTCGAACCGCTGCTGGAAGCCTCGGCAGCGCTGCGCGAAAGCGACGATCCCATGATCGGCCTGCGCGCCTACGTCGCCGCACGCATCCGCATCGCTCGCGAACATCCGGCCATCGCCAAGGTCTTCAGCGGCGAACTGCTACTCGGCGGTCGCCAACTGCCAGACGAGTGCCGCGACCTGCTGCACGCCGAAGCCCGGCGCAACGTCGACTGCCTGCGCAGCTGGATCGAACGCGGCCTCCTGGCCCCGGTGGACCCGGAACACCTGATGCTGTTCATCTGGTCGGCGACCCGCACCTACACCAACATTGGCTGGCAAATGGGCTGCATCACCGGGCGCGCAGTGCCGCAGGATGAGGATTATCAGACGGCGGCGGAGACGATTACGCGGATGGTGCTGGAGGGCGTCGTGGCACCGCGGGCTGGGGAGATTCGTGGGGTTTTGTTTGCGACTTGAGGTGTTAGGGCTGCTGCGCGGCCCGGCGCGAGCAAGCTCGCTCGCCACAGGGGATTTGTGCTGGACATGGAATCCGTGAACACCATCAATCAATGTGGGAGCGGGCTTGCTCGCGAAGGCGTCGGATCAGCCCACACATGCGTCACAGGCCCGCCGCTTTCGCGAGCAAGCCCGCTCCCACAGGGGTATTCGCTGGTTTAGAGAATGATCTCGGCTGCAGGTTTGACATCGACCCGGGCCGTGGCACCGGTCAGGTGCGCCAAGTCCTTGTTGTGTTCGGCGATGATGTCTTCGGCGCTCATGTTGCCGTTGTCGACGGTGGAATGGGCGTCTGCCACGAGCACCACGTCGTAACCCAGCTCATGGGCCTGACGCACGGTGGCGTTGACGCAGTAGTCGGTCTGCAGGCCGCAGATGACCAAGCGTTCGAAATCTTCACTGGGCAGCAGTTTGCCCAGGTCGGTCTGGTAGAACGAATCCGGGGTGGTTTTGCGTACGCGTAGATCTTGCGCGGCCGTCAGTAGGCCTTCGGCGAGTTGCCAGCCTGCGGCACCATGGGCCAGCGGGCTGTCCTTTTCTTCATGCTGAATCAGCACCACCGGCACGCCAGCCTTGCGCGCGCGGGTGCTGATCTGGTTGATGGTATCGATCACGCGGCGAATGTCGAAGCACTGGTATTCGCCCGAGCAGAGAGCCTGTTGGACGTCGATGATCAACAATGCGCTAGACATGATGGGTCTTCCTTGATCGCCTCGAAACAGGGGCGGACCTGAATCCGCCCCCTTTTTACGCCTCTCAGTAGCCCAGTGACAACCCGGTATTGCGCCGTGGATCGTTGGCCCCGTAGAAACGGTTGTTGCCCACCGGTTTACCGCCCAGCGACGGCGCGCCGACGAGGATCGCCGCGATATGGTTGGCATCCTGCGGCCCTGCAAACTTGTGGCCCCAGCTCTCGAGAATCTTCTTCGTATCCGGGCTGGCGGCGAAGTCTTCGAGGTTGGTTTCCTCCGGCATCCATTGCTGGTGGAAGCGCGGCGCGTCGACCGCCTCCTGCAGGCCCATGCCGTAGTCGATGACGTTGAGCATGGTCAGCAAGGTCGCAGTGATGATGCGGCTGCCACCCGGGGTGCCGACCACCATCACCACTTTGCCGTCCTTGGTGACGATGGTCGGGCTCATCGACGACAGCGGGGTTTTGCCCGGGGCGATGGCGTTGGCCTCGCCCTGCACCAGGCCGTACATGTTCGGCACGCCGACCTTGGAGGTGAAGTCGTCCATTTCGTCGTTGAGGATCACCCCGGTCTTGCTCGCCATCACCCCGGCGCCGAACCAGTCGTTGAGGGTGTAAGTCACCGACACCGCGTTGCCCCACTTGTCGACGATCGAATAATGCGTGGTGTTATTGCCTTCATGCGGTGCGACGCCGGGTTTCAGCTCGGCGGAAATTCCGGCCTTCTGCGGCTGGATCGCGTTGCGCAGCTTGGTCGCGTAGTTCTTGTCCAGCAGATGCTCGATCGGATTCTTCACAAAATCCGGGTCACCCAGATAGCTGTTGCGATCGACATAGGCGTGGCGCATCGCTTCGATCTGGTAGTGCATGCCTTGGGCCGAATGGAAGCCCAGATCCTTCATCGGATAGCCTTCAAGAATGTTCATGATCTCGCAGATCACCACCCCGCCGGAGCTTGGTGGTGGCGCCGAGACCACGTGGTAACCACGGTAATCGCATTCAACCGGCGCCAGCTCGCGGGTCTTGTACTTGTCGAGGTCGGCCTGGGTGATGATGCCCTTGTTGGCCTGACTGGACGTGACGATGGCGTCGGCCACCCAGCCCTTATAGAAGCCGTCAGCGCCTTTTTCGGAAATGGTGCGCAGGGTTTTCGCCAGATCCTTCTGCACCAGTTTCTGCCCGACCTGCATCGGCTCGCCGTTGTGCAGGAAGATCGACCCGGAATCACGCATGTCCTTTTTGAACACATCGGTGGCGTAGTCCAGCAGATCAACGTCGCCCTGCTCCAGCTCGAAGCCGTCTTCAGCCAGTTTGATCGCCGGGGCGATCATTTCCTTGCGCGGTTTGGTGCCGTACTTGCTCAGCGCCAGCTCCATGCCCGACACGGTGCCCGGCACCGCCACGGCGAGGTGACCACGGGTGCTCAGGTCGGGAACGACGTTGCCGTCCTTGTCCAGATACATGTTGGCCGTCGCCGCCAGCGGGGCTTTTTCGCGGAAGTCGAGGAAGGTCTTGCGCCCGTCCGCCAGTTGAATGGTCATGAAACCGCCACCGCCAAGGTTGCCTGCCGCGGGATATACCACCGCCAGCGCATAGCCCACGGCGACCGCCGCATCCACCGCGTTACCGCCGTTTTTCAACACATCGACGCCGACATGGGAGGCCAGGTGCTGGGCGGTGACCACCATGCCGTTCTCGGCGGCAACCGGTGCCACGGAGGCGGCATGGGCCATGAGGCAGCTCAGTGCCAGTGAAGTCGCAATCAGCGTTTTGGCCAAAGGTTCGTACTTCATGAGTCGATCTCTTTTTTGTTATTGGATGGTGTGCAGAACAGGGGGGAACGCTTTAAAGGCAACCAGCAGTATGGTCGTTATTGCGATTTGCGCCTCCCCGATCAGGCAGTATGCTGGTTGCCGTTGCCGCGCCGACCCGGAGTTTTGCCCATGCCCTACACGTTCATCACCCTGCCCTCACCGGTCGGCGAATTGAAGCTGGTTGCGAACGGCTCACGACTGGCGGCCATCCTCTGGGAAAACGACAAACCGGGCCGGGTGCGCCTCGGTCCGATGAGCGAAGCGCCGGACAATCCGCTGCTGCAGCGAACCGCACAGCAGCTTGAAGAATATTTTGCCGGCAAGCGTGATCGCTTCGACCTGGAACTGGATTTTGTCGGCACCGATTTTCAGAAAAAGGTCTGGGCGGCGCTGCTGACGATTCCGTTTGGCGAAACCCGCACCTACAGCCAGATCGCCGAGCAGATCGGTAATCCGACAGCCGTACGTGCGGTGGGAGCGGCGAATGGGCGCAATCCGATTTCGATCGTGGCGCCGTGTCATCGGGTGATTGGCGCGTCGGGGAAGTTGACCGGGTTTGCGGGTGGGCTTGAGGCCAAGGAAAGATTGCTGACGCTGGAGGGAGGTGACTGGTCTGACGTCGGTAGAACAGGCGACCTGTTTTAACTCTGTAAATGCCATTGTGTGGCGAGGGAGCTCGCTCCCGCTCCGGTGCGCAGCACTGGCAAAAACCTGGGGCCGCTGCGCAGCCCAGCGGGAGCAAGCTCCCTCGCCACAATGGATTGGCGCTGAATCAGGTGTTGAACAGATTATTCATCGCCGCATACTGCAGCAGCATGATGGTCTTGGCGTCGCAGATTTCGCCGCGCTGGAACGCCGCCAGTGCTTCGTCGAAACCCCACTCGAGCACTTCCAGTTCTTCGGTTTCCTCTTCCAGTCCGCCACCCTCGCTGACCTTCGACTTCGCGTCGTACTCGGCAATAAAGAAGTGCAGCTTTTCGGTCACCGAGCCAGGGCTCATGTAAGCCTCGAATACCTTCTTCACGTCATGCACGCGGTAGCCGGTTTCCTCTTCGGCCTCATCGCGAATTCGCTGTTCCGGCGCAGCACCTTCCAGCAGCCCCGCTGCCACTTCGATCAACAAACCGTCGTGGCCGTTGACGAACACCGGCAAGCGGAATTGACGGGTCAGCACCACGGTACGCTGTGCGCGGTTGAACAACAGGATCGCGGCACCATTGCCACGGTCGTAAACCTCGCGCGTCTGCCGCTGCCAGTCGCCGTTATTGCGCAGGTAGTCAAAGGTGATTTTCTGCAACAGATACCAGTCGTGGGACAACACCTCAGTGTCGACAATGTTGACCCGCTCGGCTGTCTTGATCATGACGCCAGATCCTTGTGCCATCGGAAAACGCCCATAGTCGATTAATCGCGCCCACAAAAAAAGCCCGGCAGCGCTACCGGGCTTCTTTATTTGCGATTAACGGGCGAGACGCGATAACGCTTCATCCGTTTCCTGCACTGCTGTGCGGACGCCGTGAATCAGCGGCCCATAACGCCGGCTGAACTCCCAGTTGTACGGCACGCGATCCTTGCTGACACCGTTATCCCAGTTCACCGACCAGGTCATCAGCCCTCTGATCGGCAGCCCTTTGATCGCCAGACGCTTGAGCGCATTGCCCACTGCGGTGCTGTCGATCACATAACCGGTGGCGGCCGCATCGACGTTGGCCGGCAGGCCGATGACGAATTTGTCCGCCGGGATTTTGGTGAAACCGCGGGTTCCGGTCACCAGACTTTCGGTCAGGTAATAGAGGAAGTCCTCTTTCAGCGCATCGTTGTTCTGCGCGATCCACGCGCCATTGCCGTTATTGGCTTCCGGCACCCAGACTCCGTCGCCGCCCTGGTTGTAGAACTGCGGGGCGATGAAGTCGTAATAGCCTTCGAGTGCCTGCAGGTAACCAACGTATTTGCCGTTGGTGGTCAGGTACGGAAACTCCGGGGCCATGCTGATGATGAAGTGCTTGCCCTGGCCTGCGTAGTGATCCTTGACCAGTTTCAGCGCGGCTGGCAGCACGGTCTTGTTGGCAGCGAAATCAATCGCGCTCTGTTCAAGATCGATGTCCAACCCATCGAAGCCGTAGGTTTCCACCAGACGGATGATTTCATTGGCCAGCGGTTGTTCCTGCCCGCTGCGCAACTCGATGTGTGCATCGGCGCCCCCCAGGGACAGCAGCACCGCCCGCCCCTGGCTGTTGAGTACGCCGACCTGACGCCGGAACTCGGCATCGGAGACGTTGTACGGCTTGAAGGTCGGAATCCCGCTGCCCTTCATGAACGCCACCGCGATCACGTTGTACTCCTTGGGCACGGCTTCCAGAGCGATCTCGGCGAATCGGCCCTGGCGATAGCCGTCACTCGGACCCGCCGGCCAGTTGTGCCAGAAGCCCATGAGTATTTTTTTGCCGGCGATGCTCGGCATCAGCGAGGCCGCGTCGGCCGCCTGGTTTTGCACTAGCGTGAAGTCGATATTTGACATGTTCTAATCCTTCAGAACCTGTGGGTTGAGCGTAACGCCGTTATTTGAAGTCGACGTCGAACGCCTGATAGAACGCGTTGCCGGTGTTGGCGACGATCCACATCAACACGATGACGTGACGACCCTTTTTATTGGCCGGCAATTTCACCGAATGATTGACCTTGGCCTTCAATTCCCCCGGATAGCTGTAATACGGCACTTGAGTGTAGAAGTCTTCGGCGAAAGGCTGCGCCTCGAGCTGTGCACGGGAAATCCGCTGTTTCGGATCCCAGCCATCCTTGGTGATCATCCAGCGATAGCCACGGGTGGTGTGCGGCGCGGTGTATTCCCACTTCACTTCCAGTGTCTGGCCCGGGGTAACGCTGAGCAGCGGCCAGTTGAACGGACGGTTGAGCTTCTTGCTCATTTCCTCGTCGGTGAAGTTTACGCAGTCACGGGCATCGGTCTTGCCGCCGCTGAGAATGTAACCATCGGCGGGCGGTGTGACGCTGTCACTGTCGCTGCCATAGGGAGCAGGAAAAGGCCCTGCCACGAGCGCCGGGAAGTTCTTGCCGCCTTCCATTTCGTTGACCTGCCAGGCACCGAGCAATCCTTGCTCGATGGCTACCGCACCGCGGCTGGCTGGAGAGGTGACGCGACCGTGTCGCAGTTGGGTTTGAGCTTGTGGTTGATTCATGTTTTTCACTCCGTTGATTTAAGAACTCTCCTGTCCGAGGAGAGGCCTTCAAGCTAACGGAGGTGGTTTTTTTGTCCATCGGCGGTTTTGTCGCAGGCAATCGACCGCCCGAATTGAAAACACCGAAAATACTGGATGGATATCCAGTCAATTGCGACAACACCCACCTGACGCATGGCTAAAGGCCTACACGCCGACACAGCAAAAACCTGCATTCACCACTCACTCCAGTTGTGCCTGGTATTCTTTTTCGTACTGCCCGGCAAGCTGTTCTTTTTGCTTGTCGTCAAGCAACTTGCCTGCCATCTGGAAGAACTTCTGTTCCTCTTCCTTGAGATGGTGATGAACCTTGTCCGAGAGTTTCTTGGCGGTCGCCAGCCACGCCGGACTGGACATCTCGGTCTCGTCCAGCTCTTCCATCATCTCGTCCATTTCATGGTGCTCGGAGATGGCATGGCGACTGAGGTCGACACCGTTGTCGAATTCCATCAGCGGGATGTAGAAGTGGCGTTCTTCGGCGGTTTCATGGGCCTGCAGTTCAGCCTTGAGCTGTTTGTAGGCCTCAACCCGCTCCGGAGTATCACCGCTGGTTTCGACCAGGGCTTTGGCGTAGCTGCGCTGGCGGTCATGGCTTTCGCGAAGGGCTTCGAAAATATTCATGGGGTGATCCTCATCAGTCGCGTTCGGAAATGACGCTGTAAAACCTAGACCCCGACGTCTCAGCGACGGTTCCAAAGGCTTGAGGAAGGACTTGGAGGACGCCCCCCGGCAGGATAGGCTGCGGATTCACCTCACAAGGAAGTTGCGCATGACGTTACGAATCGAGCTGTCGCAGAACCCCACGGAAGAACAACGCAAGGCCATTCTCGAGCCTTTGATTGCGTATAACGACGCCCAGACCGGTGGTTCCGTGTCAGAACCCTTCGCCCTGCTGGTGCGCGATGAACACGACGCGATTCTCGGCGGTTTGTATGGCCGGGTGATTTTTACCTGGATGTACATTGAGTTGCTGTGCGTCCCGGAACAAGGCCGCGGACAACGCATCGGCTCGGAACTGATGGCCATGGCGGAAAATCTGGCCCGAGAGAAGAACTGCTTGGGCATCTGGCTGGACACCTTCGATTTTCAGGCGCCGGAGTTTTACAAGAAGTTGGGATTCAGCCAGTTTGGCGAGATCGTGGACTACCCGCCGGGGCATAGTCGGCATTATTTCCAGAAGCGTTTGACCGGGTGAATGCACTGGCCCCATCGCGAGCAGGCTCACTCCTACACTGGATTTGTATTTGTCACCAATCCTGTAGGAGTGAGCCTGCTCGCGATGGCGGCAGCCGCCTCAACGCAAGATCAGAGACAGGTCGCCAACCCCGCCAACCGGCGCTTAGCGACAAAATCATCCTTCTGCACGTAATAATTGAGCACGGTCCCCGACGCATCGCTGGTCACGTCGACAAACGACTCCGCCGAACGCGTATACACCGTCGAACCACCCTTCTTGCCCGGTTGCAGATAGGCCCCCGCATCCACGCCAAACACCGCCTCGTCCTGCCAGGCGAATTGCACGCACTGGGCCACGACTTGCTCGGGCTTGTCCGAGGTCAGAACCTTGTAAGGGGCTTTGGTGCGAGAATCATCCATCACCGAACCCGCGCAGCCAGCCAGCACGGTCGCGGCCAGCGCTACCATCAGAATTCGCATTGCATTCGCTCATTCAGAAAAAAGCGGACTGTATCACCGCAACAGGCAAAATCGTTCTGCTTTACTGCATTTATAGCGCGACACGCATCGGCCGCTCCGGCACCCTAGGGTCATCAGCCTCACAAGGAACACACATGGCGCCCACCGACCAGCGACATGAACAAGCCCTGAAACTGTTTCTCGACGCGCGCCCCGAACTGCGCGAAACCCTCGATCATCTCAATCCGCTGCTGGCCCAGGCCAAGGGCGAAACCCCGGCGCAATATCGTGAAGAACGCCTGCACGAAGCCTTCGAGGCCGAGGCGGAGCATCAAGGGCTGTTCGCTTGGGAACTGACCTTGCTCCTGACGGCGGCAACGCCCGAGGACTATCAGGCCCAGCGCATGGAGGTGCACCGCGAGGTGGCGGAAATGGCGCACATGAGCTGGCCGGACTATTGCGACCTGTATGGGTTAGAACCGTAACCGCCGCTCAAGGATATCGCCGCCGATGCTGCCTTCGACCTCGACTCACCGCGCCACGTCCGGACATCTGCACCGGCAGAAGTGGCGTGGCCGTATCGGTCTGGCACTGGTGGCCAGTCTGTCGGTGCTGGCGGGCATGACCGACGCGATCGGCTTCATGGCCAGCGGCGATTTCGTTTCGTTCATGAGCGGCAACACCACGCGGCTGGCGGTGGCGATCAGTGACGGCGACCTCGGACTGACGTTGCGCCTGATCATCCTCGTCGTCACCTTCGTGATCGGTAATGCCTTGGGGATCGTGATCGGGCGCCTCGGTGGTCGGCGCACATTGCCCTTGTTGCTGTGCATCACCACCTTGCTCTGCCTGGCGGCCGCCTGGCCATATGACACGCAACTGCCGGCGCTGCTGGCGGCGATCATCGCAATGGGCATGCTCAACGCGGCGGTCGAGGAAGTGAACGGTCTGCCGGTCGGCCTGACTTACGTGACCGGAGCGTTGTCGCGGTTCGGCCGTGGACTGGGGCGCTGGATGCTCGGCGAACGCCGTAACGGCTGGCGGGTGCAACTGGTGCCGTGGAGCGGGATGTTCATCGGCGCGATTCTCGGTGCGGTGCTGGAACATCATTTCGGGCTTCGGGCATTGTTCGCCAGCGGCTTGCTGGCTGCTGTACTGGGCGTGCTGTCCCTGAGCATTCCGCGGCGTTGGCAACTGGGCTATATGCCCCGCTGAAATACGATCCTGTGGGAGCGGGCTTGCTCGCGAAAGCGGTGCATCAGTCAAAGATGTTTTGAATGACCCAACGCCTTCGCGAGCAAGCCCGCTCCCACAGAGGGCATGTGCTTCACTTGGTTTCGCGGCTGCCTTCATAAAGCATTATCATGGCCGCAGTTTTGCTGATCGAGTCCGTCATGAAGTTCGCCATCGCGCTGTTTTCCGCCGCCCATGCGCCCTCCTCGCGCCGTGCCCTGCTGTTTGCGCAGGCTGCGCTGGCCGGCGGGCATGAGATTGTCCGGCTGTTTTTCTATCAGGACGGCGTCTACAACGCCTCGGACGCGGTGGTCACCCCGCAGGACGAACTGGACCTGCCCAAACAGTGGCGCGCGTTCATCAGCGAGCAGCAACTGGACGGCGTGGTGTGCATCGCCGCCGCCCTGCGCCGTGGCGTGCTGAATGACGAAGAAGCCAAACGCTACCAGCGTGATGCGGTCGCGGTCAGCGCGCCGTGGGAATTGTCCGGCCTCGGCCAGTTGCACGATGCGGTGCAGGACGCCGATCGACTGATCTGTTTCGGAGGCGCGTGAGATGGCCAAATCGCTGTTGATCATCAGCCGCCAGTCGCCGTGGTCCGGCCCCGGCGCCCGCGAAGCGCTGGACATCGTGCTGGCCGGCGGCGCGTTCGATCTGCCGATCGGCCTGCTGTTTCTCGACGACGGCGTGCTGCAACTGGCCGCTGGACAGAACGCCAAGGCCCTGCAACAGAAAGACCTCAGCGCCAACCTGCAGGCGCTGCCGATGTTCGGCGTCGAAGAACTGTTCTACTGCGCCGACAGCGCCAGCCATCGTGGCCTGAGCAGTCTGTCGCTGGACGAAGCGCAGCCGCTCGGTGCCAGCGAAATCCCCGCCCTCATTGACCGCTACGACCAGGTGATCACCCTCTGATGTCGACTTTGCATGTGTTGTCTCATTCCCCGTTCGGCGACGATCGCCTGAGCAGTTGCCTGCGCGTGATCGGCGCTGCCGACGCCTTGCTGTTATCCGGCGATGCCGTTTACGCCCTGCAACCGGGCACCGCGCCGTTCAACACGCTGAACGAGCGCCGGGTCAAGCTGTTCGCCCTCGCCGAAGACCTGCAGGCCCGTGCCATCGTTGCTCCCGACTGGGCCGAAGCCATCGATTACCCGGCCTTCGTCGAACTGTCGATCCACCACGACAAGGTCAACAGCTGGCTATGAACTCCATGACTGTCGGCGCCCGCGCCATCGAACTGGACAAGGACGGCTTTCTGGTCGACCTCGACGACTGGTCCCATGACGTCGCCAGCGCCCTCGCCGCCGCTGAAGACATCGAACTGACGGCGGAACACTGGGAAGTCCTCGAACTGCTGCGCAGCTTCTACGCAGAATTCCAGCTGTCGCCGGCCACCCGCCCGCTGATCAAGTACACCGCACTCAAACTCGGCCCGGACAAAGGCAACAGCCTGCACCTGAACCGACTGTTCAAAGGCACCCCTGCCAAGCTCGCCGCGAAACTGGCGGGCCTGCCCAAACCGACGAATTGCTTATGACCGACTTTCCAGCGCTGACCCTCGAAACGCCCGCCGAGCACCCGTTCGCGCAATTCGTGCGGATCCTCGGCAAGGGCAAGCGCGGTGCCCGCGACCTGACCCGCGAGGAAGCGCGGGAAGCCATGGGCATGGTGCTCGACGACAAAGTCGAAGACACCCAGCTCGGGGCCTTTCTGATGCTGCTGCGGCACAAGGAAGAAAGCGCCGAGGAAATGGCCGGTTTCACCGAAGCCCTCCGCGAGCGCCTGTCAGCACCAACGCTGAACGTCGATCTGGACTGGCCGACCTACGCCGGCAAGAAACGCCATCTGCCGTGGTATCTGCTGTCGGCCAAGTGCCTGGCGCAAAACGGCGTGCGGATTTTCATGCACGGCGGCGGCGCGCATACCGCCGGGCGCCTGTACACCGAACAACTGCTTGGCGAGTTGAACATTCCGCTGTGCCGCACCTGGCAGCAGGTCGGCAGCGCGCTGGACAACGGTGGTCTGGCGTTCATGCCGCTGATGGACTGGGCGCCGCAGTTGCAGAAGATGATCGACCTGCGCAACACCATGGGCCTGCGTTCGCCGATCCATTCGCTGGCACGGATTCTCAATCCGCTGCGCGCCCGTTGTGGCCTGCAAAGCATTTTCCACCCGGGCTATCAAGCGGTGCATCGCGAGGCCAGCGGTCTGCTCGGCGACACGGCGATCGTGGTCAAGGGCGATGGCGGCGAAATCGAGATCAACCCGGATGCCGACAGCCACCTCTATGGCACCACAGGCGGCAAGAGCTGGGACGAGGAATGGCCGCAACTGTCGAGCCAGCGCCACGTCAAACCGGCCTCGCTGGATGTCGAGCATTTGAAAGCGATTTGGCGCGGCGAGGTGGTCGACAGCTATCCGCAGATGGCGCTGATCTCGACCATGGCCTTGGCCCTGCGCGGTCTCGGTCAAAGTCGCGAGCAAGCGTTCGAAACCGCCGAGCAATACTGGGCTGCGCGTAACAAATCGATTTAACCGATCATCGACGCCCGATCTTTGCGCTTTTTGTTCGAACTCATCGGAATAGACTCGGCTCCAACGCTTATTGGATTCAGGAGTCTTGATCATGGGTTTACTCGTCGACGGCCACTGGCAGGACAAGTGGTACGAAAGCAGCAAGGACGGCGCGTTCCAGCGCGAACAGGCGCAGCGCCGTCACTGGGTCACCACTGACGGCCAGCCAGGGCCGAGCGGTGAAGGCGGTTTCGCCGCCGAAGCCGGGCGCTATCACCTTTACGTTTCCCTCGCCTGCCCCTGGGCACACCGCACGCTGATCCTGCGCAAGCTCAAAGGCCTGGAAAATCTGATCGACGTCTCCGTGGTCAGTTGGCTGATGCTGGAAAACGGCTGGACCTTCGACAAAGCCCACGGCTCGACTGGCGACAAGCTCGATCACTTCGATTTCATGCACCAGCGCTACACCGCCGACACGCCCGACTACACCGGCCGCGTCACCGTACCGGTGCTGTGGGACAAAAAACTCAAGCGCATCGTCAGCAATGAATCGGCGGAAATCATCCGCATGTTCAACAGCGCCTTCGATGACCTGACCGGTAACGAGCTGGACTTCTACCCCGCGCCGTTACGCGGCGAGATCGATGCACTGAATGAACGGATTTATCCCGCAGTCAACAACGGCGTGTATCGCGCTGGGTTCGCCACCTCGCAACAGGCTTATGAAGAGGCGTTCGATGAGGTGTTTGCCGAGCTGGATCATCTGGAACGGGTGCTGAGCGCCAATCGCTATCTGACGGGTGAATACCTGGCCGAGGCCGATGTGCGACTGTTCACCACGATGATTCGCTTCGATGCGGTGTACCACGGACACTTCAAGTGCAATCTGCGGCGGATTGCTGATTATCCGAACCTGTCGAACTGGCTGCGTGAGCTGTATCAGTGGCCGGGGCTTGGCGAGACGGTGGATTTTCAGCACATCAAAAATCACTACTACGGTAGCCACAAGACCATCAATCCGACGGGGATTGTGCCGAAGGGGCCGAAGCAGGATTTCACCATCGCTCATGATCGGGAGCGGCTGAGCGGGAAAGGAGTTTGGCGGCGGGGTTAATTGATTCGGTGTTTTCGAGGGCCTCTTCGCGAGCAAGCCCGCTCCCACATTGGATTTGTGCATGACACAGATCCAATGTGGGAGCGGGCTTGCTCGCGAAGGAGGGCAACTCGGTTTTCAGACTTGCGCCTGAGCCCCTTCAAACCACGCCAGTTTCTCGCGCAACTGCACCACTTCACCGACGATCACCAGCGTCGGCGCATGCACTTCATGCTCCGCCACCAGACGCGGCAAATCGGCCAGCGTACCCGTGAAGACCCGCTGATTGACCGTGGTGCCCTGCTGGATCAGCGCCGCCGGGGTATCTGCCGAGCGACCGTGTTTGATCAACTGCTCGCAGATCACCGGCAAGCCCACCAGGCCCATATAGAACACCAGCGTCTGCGCCGGGGCGACGAGGTCGGCCCAAGGCAGATCGGTGGAACCGTCCTTCAGGTGACCGGTGACGAAGCGTACCGACTGCGCGTAATCGCGATGGGTCAGCGGAATCCCGGCATACGCCGCGCAACCGCTGGCCGCCGTGATCCCCGGCACCACCTGGAACGGAATCCCGTGGGCCGCCAGCTCTTCGATCTCTTCACCGCCGCGACCGAAGATGAACGGATCACCGCCCTTCAAGCGCACCACGCGTTTGCCGGCCTTGGCCAGATCCACCAGTTGCTGGTTGATCTGATCCTGCGGCACCGCATGATCAGCGCGACGCTTGCCGACGTAGACGCGCTCGGCATCGCGACGGCACAGCTCAAGAATCGCCGGAGCGACCAAACGGTCGTACAGCACCACGTCGGCTTGCTGCATCAGGCGCAAGGCGCGGAAGGTCAGCAGATCCGGATCACCCGGCCCGGCCCCCACCAGATACACCTCACCGGTGGTGATCGCCGCTTCGCCATCGATTTTGGCCTGCAACAGACGTTCGGCTTCGCTGCCCTGCCCGGCCAGTTGCCGATCGGCAATCGGACCCTGAAACACGTCTTCCCAGAAACCACGACGTTGCTGCACATCCGGAAACAGGTTTTTCACCTGATTACGGAAACGTGCGGCCAGTCCGGCCAATTGGCCATAAGTTGAGGGAATCCAGGTTTCGATCTTGGCCCGAATCAGCCGCGCCAGCACCGGCGCATCGCCGCCGCTGGACACCGCAATAATCAGCGGCGAGCGATCGACGATCGCCGGGAAGATCACGCTGCACAGCTGCGGCGCGTCGACCACATTGACCGGCACGCAACGCCGATGGGCATCGCTGGAGACTTGAGCGTTGAGCGTTTCGTCGTCGGTGGCGGCGATGATCAGCCCGCAACCGTCCAGATCCGCTTCCACGTAACCACGCAGCAGACATTCGCCACCGCTGGCGCTGACCAGTTCGCGCAGTTGCGCTTCGATTTCAGGTGCGACCACCCGCAGCAGCGCACCGGCATCGGCCAGCAGGCGGGATTTGCGCAAGGCAATTTCCCCCCGCCGACCACCAACACACGACTGCCGCGCAGGTTGTGAAACAGCGGCAGATATTTCATTTAGCCGATGACCTCAAGGCCACCCATGTACGGCTTCAGTACGTCCGGCACACGGATCGAACCGTCGGCCTGCTGGTAGTTTTCCAGCACCGCCACCAGCGTACGACCGACCGCCAGGCCCGAACCGTTGAGGGTGTGCACCAGCTCAGGCTTGCCGGTTTCCGGGTTGCGGAAACGCGCCTGCATGCGGCGGGCCTGGAAGTCGCCGCAGTTGGAGCACGACGAGATTTCGCGGTACTTGTCCTGGCTCGGAATCCACACTTCGAGGTCGTAGGTCTTGACGGCGCTGAAGCCCATGTCGCCGGTGCACAGCGCCAGGGTGCGGTAAGGCAGACCCAGCAGTTGCAGGACTTTCTCGGCGTTGGCGGTCAGGCCTTCCAGCGCTTCCATCGACGTCGACGGCTCGACGATCTGCACCATTTCAACTTTGTCGAACTGATGCTGACGGATCATCCCGCGAGTATCACGACCCGACGCACCGGCTTCGCTGCGGAAGCACGGGGTGTGGGCGACGAACTTGATCGGCAACAGTTTCGAGTCGACGATTTCGCCGGCCACGATGTTGGTCAAGGACACTTCGGCGGTCGGAATCAGGTACAGATCGGCTTCGCCTTCGCGAGCGATCTTGAACAGGTCTTCCTCGAACTTCGGCAGTTGACCGGTGCCTTGCAGCGCCGGGGCCTGAACCAGATAAGGCGTGTAGGCCTCTTCGTAGCCATGCTCGTTAACGTGCAGGTTGATCATGAACTGCGCCAGGGCGCGGTGCAGACGGGCGATCGGGCCGCGCAGCAGGGCGAAACGCGCGCCGGACAGCTTGGCGGCGGTTTCAAAGTCCAGCCAGCCGAACTTCTCACCGAGGGCGACGTGGTCTTTGACTTCGAAATCGAACTGCGTCGGGGTGCCCCAGCGGCGCACTTCGACGTTGTCGTCTTCGTCTTTGCCGACCGGTACCGATTCATGCGGCAGGTTGGGGATACCCAGCAGGATCGAGTCCAGCTCGGTCTGGATCGCGTCCAGCTCGACTTTACCGGCACTCAGCTCGCCCGCCATGCGCTCGACGTCCGCCATCAGCGGCGCGATGTCTTCGCCGCGCTGCTTGGCCTGACCGATGGATTTGGAACGCGCGTTACGCTCAGCCTGCAGTGCTTCGGTGCGGGTCTGGACGGTCTTGCGCTGTTCTTCCAGCGCTTCGATGCGCGCGGTATCCAGGGCAAAGCCACGGGAAGCCAGGCGGTCCGCTACGTCCTGAAGGTTGCTACGTAACAGTTTGGAATCGAGCATGTCGGTTTCTCGTTATCAAAGTTTGGTCAGGGACAGGCCGGCCCACGTCGCGAGCAGCCCGCCGAATACGCTGATTGCCGCATAGCCCAGGGCCAGCGGCACTTGCCCGCTTTCCAGCAGACGCACCGTATCCAGTGAAAAGGATGAAAAAGTCGTCAGCCCTCCGAGGAAGCCGACGATCAACCCGGCACGCACCTCGATCGGCACCTCCGGGCGTATCAGAAACAGGCCGTACAACACGCCAATCAGCAGACAGCCCACGATATTAACGGCCAGCGTCGCGGTATAGAAGTGCCGCGGCCAATTGGCGTTGACCCAATTGCCGGTGGCGAAGCGCAACAGGGTGCCGGCAATTCCGCCGACGGAGACCGCAACGATCAATGGAAGCACTATTTTCTCCGCTGTCTTGGGCTTAAACGGTCGAGTTGAGCGAGGTGGTTGAGCTTCTCGCCGATCTTCAATTCCAGGCCACGGGGCACCGGTTGGTAGAACGGAATCGGTTCGAGTTCTTCCGGGAAATAGTCTTCGCCGGCGGCATAGGCGTCCGGCTCGTCGTGGGCGTAGCGATATTCGTCGCCATAGCCCAACTGCTTCATCAGCTTGGTTGGGGCATTGCGCAAGTGCAGCGGCACTTCCAGCGAACCGTACTCGGCAGCGGCGCGCAGCGCAGTCTTGAAACCCATGTACACCGCATTGCTTTTCGGTGCGCAGGCCAGATAGGTGATGGCCTGAGCCACCGCCAACTCGCCTTCCGGACTGCCGAGGCGCTCCTGCACTTCCCACGCCGCCAGGCACAGGCTCAGAGCACGCGGGTCGGCATTGCCGATGTCTTCGCTGGCCATGCGCACCACGCGCCGCGCCAGATACAGCGGATCGCAGCCGCCGTCGATCATTCGCGCGAACCAGTACAGCGCGCCATCGGGGTTGGAGCCACGCACCGACTTGTGCAGCGCCGAGATCTGGTCGTAGAACGCTTCGCCGCCCTTGTCGAAGCGTCGCCGGGTGTCGCCGAGCAGGCTTTGCAGCAGCTCGGTGCCCATCTCGCTGTTGTCTTCAGCCAGATCCGAGGCGTTCTCCAGCAGATTGAGCAGGCGCCGGCCATCGCCATCGGCGGCCGACAGCAGCATCTGGAAGCCTTCATCGCTGAGGGTCAGGTTGCGTTTGCCCAGCCCGCGCTCTTCGGTGAGTGCGCGGTGCACCAGTTTGCGCAGCGCGGTCTCGTCGAGGCTTTTCAGCACATAGACACGGGCCCGCGACAACAGCGCGTTGTTCAATTCAAACGAAGGGTTTTCGGTGGTGGCGCCGATGAAAATCAGCGTGCCGTCCTCAACATACGGCAGGAACGCATCCTGCTGCGACTTGTTGAAACGGTGCACTTCATCGACGAACAGAATCGTGCGCTTGCCGTACTGGCCGGCCTGCTGCTTGGCGATTTCCACCGCCTGACGGATCTCCTTGACCCCGGCGAGCACCGCCGAGACCGTTTCGAAGTGCGCATCCGAGACTTCCGCAAGCAATCGCGCGAGGGTGGTCTTGCCCACGCCCGGCGGCCCCCAGAAGATCATCGAATGCAGGGCACCCTGCTCCAGCGCCTCACGCAGAGGCTTGCCGCGAGCGAGCACGTGTTCCTGACCGACGTACTCATCCAGATTGGTCGCGCGCAAACGCGCGGCCAGTGGCTGGGCAATCGGTGCACTGCGAAACAGATCCATCACGTAGCGTTGAAACCTCTGATTGTCTGAAAGCCTGTCGAGAACCCTGTGGTGAGGGGATTCATCCCCGACTGACTGCGCAGCAGTCACCTTTTTTGGGGCTGCTCGCAGCCCATCGGGGATGAATCCCCTCGCCACAAAAGCCCCTTCACAGAACTACAGGGCTGAGGACTTATTCCTGGATAACGTCAGCACCCTTCGGGATGTCAAACTTGAACTTCGACGCCGATACAGGTTCGTTGGCCTTGACCCCGGTGAACAGGATGTTGGTGCGCTGACCGACGCTGTCGATCAGTTGCATGTCATTGACCAGACCATTACGGAACGACAGGCGCAGGCTGTCGAACAGGGTGTCCTTGGTTTTCGGCTTGAGGGTGAAGTCGATCACGCCGCCCGCCTCTTTCGCGCTGATCTCAAAGCTCTGGCTGATCTTCGACACATCACCGGACAGCAGCAGCGCCGGGGTCTGGGTCAGACGTTCGTCGAGCTTCTTGATGGTGGCCTGTTCCAGGTCAGGGTCCCACAGGGTGACTTTCTTGCCATCGGAGACCATGGTCTGCTCGTTTGGCGCTTCGGTGTGCCAGTAGAACAGGCCCGGACGCTGCAGAACCATATCACCGCGAGTTTCCTGCAACTGCGTGCCGCTGCCGTCGAGGGTCAGCTGGGAAAAATTCGCGGTCAGGGTTTTCGATGTTTCCAGCAATTGGGTCAGGCGCGCCACGTCTTTGTCATCGGCGTGGGCCGTGAAAGTGGTCAGCGCCAGTACTGGCAACAGCATGCGGATAAGACGCATGGGAGTCCTCTTGAATACTTGTGGGGAGGGGACGGCGCGTCATTGCGCCATCCTTTGTTGCAAATCGGAGCGGCCGAATCAGTCGCGCATCGGGCCCGGGGCCAGCACTTCACGCGAACCGTTGGTGTTCATCGCAGTCACCACGCCGGCCATTTCCATGGCTTCGATCATGCGCGCAGCGCGGTTGTAACCGATCTTCAGCTTGCGCTGTACCGCGGAAATCGACGCCCGACGGCTTTCAAGCACGAACTGCACGGCTTCGTCATACAGCGCGTCGGTCTCCGGATCATCACCGTCGCCGCCACCGCTGCTGCCTTCAAAACCGCTGCCCGCCTCTTCGACACCGTTGAGGATGTCATCGTTGTATTCCGGTGCGCCACGCAGTTTCCAGGCTTCCACCACGCGGTGTACTTCATCGTCGGAAACGAACGCGCCGTGAACCCGGATCGGCAGGCTGGTGCCCGGCGGCATGTAGAGCATGTCACCGTGACCGAGCAGTTGCTCGGCACCGCCCTGGTCGATGATGGTCCGCGAGTCGATCTTGCTCGACACCTGGAACGCCATCCGCGTCGGGATGTTGGCCTTGATCAGACCAGTGATCACGTCCACCGAAGGACGCTGGGTAGCGAGGATCAAGTGAATACCGGCGGCACGCGCCTTCTGCGCGATACGGGCAATCAGTTCTTCAACCTTCTTGCCGACGATCATCATCATGTCGGCGAATTCGTCGACGACCACGACGATGGTCGGCAGCTTCTGCAGCAGCGGCGCTTCGTCGTGAATGCTTTCGCGCTTGTACAGCGGATCGCTCAACGGCTCGCCGGCGTCCTGCGCTTCCTTGACCTTGGCGTTGAAGCCGGACAGGTTACGCACGCCCATCTTCGCCATCAGCTTGTAGCGGCGCTCCATCTCGGCAACGCTCCAGCGCAGGGCGTTGGCGGCGTCCTTCATGTCGGTGACCACTGGGCACAGCAGGTGCGGAATGCCTTCGTAGATCGACAGCTCGAGCATTTTCGGGTCGATCATGATCAGCTTGGCGTCTTCCGGGCCAGACTTGAACAGGATCGACAGGATCATCGCGTTCACACCCACCGACTTACCGGAACCGGTCGTACCAGCGACCAGCAGGTGCGGCATCTTCGCCAGGTCGGTGATGACCGGTTTGCCGCCGATGTCGTGGCCCAGAGCGAGGGTGACTGGCGATTTGAAGTTGTCGTACTCGGGGGTCGACAGCACTTCGGAGAAACGCACGATCTGCCGGTCTTCGTTGGGAATCTCGATACCGACCGTGGTCTTGCCCGGAATCACCTCGACCACCCGCACACTGGTCACGGCCAGCGAACGTGCAAGGTCTTTGGCCAGATTGGCGATGCGGCTGACTTTGACGCCGGCGGCAGGCTGAATTTCGTAACGGGTAATCACCGGGCCCGGATGGATCGAGTCCACGGTGACTTCGACGCCGAACTCCTTGAGCTTGATCTCCAGCAAGTGGCCGACCGCTGCCAGGGATTCCGGCGAATAATTAAGTTGTTTCTTTTCCGCAGGATCGAGAATCGAGATCGGCGGCAAGGTGCCTTCGACGGCGCTGTCGACGAACAAAGGCGCCTGCTTTTCTTTCTGCACGCGCTTGCTAGGCTCGGGCGCCTTGACCGGAGCCGGGGCGATGACCGGCGGCACCTGCTTCTCGCGATCGGACATGTGCTTGCTCAGGGCCTGTTCGCGCTCGATCAGGCGCTCCTTGACCTTGGCCTGTTCACGCTTGTCGGTAACGGTCGGCGCCACCACGTCGTGGACGCGATCATCGACTTCACGCAGCTGCGCAACCAGTTGCTTACGCTCGGTACGCGCCGACCACCAGCGGTTGACCGCGCCCTGGAACAATTCGAACAGGTCCAGAGTGATCTTGCCGGTGACGTCCATCACCTTGAACCACGACAGGTCAGTGAATACGGTCAGGCCGAACAGGAACAACGCAATGAACAGCAGCGTGCTGCCCTGGATATTCAGCGCGTTACGCGCCAGATCACCGAGACTTTCCCCCAGCGCCCCGCCCGCACCCGCCGGCAGCCCGGTGGCCGCATGGAAATGGATATGCGCCAGCGCGGCGCCCGACAGCACCAGGAACACCAGACCGATCAGACGCCAGGAGAACAGCCAGCCGCTCCACTGCCACGGCTCGTGACGTTGACGGAAGATCTGATAGGCCTTGACCGCCAGCAGCAACGGGAAAATGTATGCGAAATAACCCAGCACCATGAACAGGATGTCGGCGCTGTAGGAACCGGCCGGGCCGCCGAAGTTCTGCACGTCGTCGATCTTGCTGTTATGGCTCCAGCCCGGATCGTCCTTGCCGTAGGTCAGCAAGGCCATCATCAGGAACAGGCACAAGGCACCGATGGCGATCAATGCACCTTCCTTGAGCCGGTAGTGCAATTGCTGGCGCCAGAGCGGAACGACTGTTTTTGGTGCTGCGGTGGATTTCTTCAAAACGCTTCTTTTCCTGCGCCCGGGGCGCGTCCATCTATTGAATGACGATAAAAAACTGCCCAATCCAGGCAGGTAAAAAAGTGAACCGGCGCAACTGAGACTACTTTTAACACTGTGCCGCTGCTTTTATAAACACAGCTATAAACACTGCGCACGGCGAATATTCTGTAACAGTCCGGCATTGTACGGGTTTGTGCGGCTGATGCCATGCTTCAAAACCCTTAGCTGAGCATAGCCAATCCCACAAACCCTGCGGTTCAATTTGAGCATGCATTGTCTTTTGTGACAAAGGCTTATGAGGTGTATTTGATGAACGCAGCGAAGCATTCACGCCTGATCATTCTTGGCTCCGGCCCTGCCGGTTACAGCGCCGCCGTATACGCCGCCCGCGCCAACCTCAAACCCGTGGTGATTACCGGCCTGCAGGCCGGTGGCCAGCTCACCACCACCGTCGAAGTCGACAACTGGCCCGGCGACGTCGAAGGCCTGACCGGCCCGGTACTGATGGAGCGCATGCAGAAACACGCCGAGCGCTTTGCCACAGAGATCGTTTACGACCACATCCACACCGCCAAGTTGCAGCAGCGCCCGTTCGAACTCATCGGCGATAGCGGCACCTACACCTGCGACGCGCTGATCATTGCCACCGGCGCTTCGGCGCAGTATCTGGGACTACCCTCGGAAGAAGCCTTTGCCGGCAAAGGGGTGTCGGCCTGCGCGACCTGTGACGGCTTCTTCTACCGCAATCAGGTGGTCGCGGTGGTGGGCGGCGGCAACACCGCCGTCGAGGAAGCGCTGTACCTGTCGAACATCGCCAAAGAGGTGCACTTGATCCACCGTCGCGACAAATTGCGCTCGGAGAAAATCCTTCAGGACAAACTCTTCGAAAAAGCCGCCAACGGCAACGTTCGCCTGCACTGGAACCAGAATCTGGATGAAGTGCTGGGCGACGCCAGTGGCGTGACCGGTGCACGCCTGCGTGACAGCCACACAGGCAAAACCCGCGAGTTGCCGCTGGCCGGCGTGTTCATTGCCATCGGCCACAAACCCAACACCGACCTGTTCCAGGGCCAGTTGCCGATGCGTGACGGCTATCTGTTGGTCAGGGGCGGCAATGACGGTGACGCCACCGCCACCGAGATTCCCGGCGTCTTCGCTGCCGGCGACGTGGCCGACCACGTTTATCGCCAGGCCGTGACCTCGGCGGGAGCCGGCTGCATGGCGGCACTGGACGCGGAGAAGTATCTGGACGACATTCCTGTCATTTAACGGCACACTTTATCGCGGGCCTCATGCCCGCACCGCCCTCCCCTTCTGCAAGCCTGGACGCCATGCTGACTTGGTTACAACGCAATTCCCTGACTTTCCCACCTCTGGAAAAGGCCATGCGCGATCCCAATGGATTGCTGGCTGCCGGTGGCGACCTGTCCGCCGATCGCTTGGTGCAGGCTTACCGGCATGGCTGTTTTCCGTGGTTCTCCGAAGGCCAGCCGATTCTCTGGTGGTCTCCGGATCCGCGCACCGTTCTGTTTCCCGACGAACTGCACGTCTCGCGCAGCCTCGGCAAACTGCTGCGCCAGCAACGCTATCAGGTGACCTTCGATCAGGATTTCGCAGCCGTCATTCGCGCCTGCGCTGCACCACGGGACTACGCCGACGGTACCTGGATCACCGAAGCCATGCAGGACGCCTACCTCGAACTGCACCGCCGCGGCTTCGCCCATTCGGTCGAGGTCTGGGATCAGGGCCAACTGGTCGGCGGCCTGTATGGCCTGGCGATGGGTCATCTGTTTTTCGGCGAATCGATGTTCAGTCGCGCCGACAATGCCTCCAAATTTGGCTTTGCAACGCTGGTGCAGCACCTGAAAGAAGCCGGATTCGTCCTGATTGACTGCCAGATGCCGACCGATCATCTGCACAGCCTTGGCGCGCGGGCGATCCCCCGCCGCGAATTCGCCGACTATCTGGCTCGCCACCTGGATCAACCCAGTCGTGCCACCTGGGTTTGCTGAGCGACTTTTGCGCGCGTGGCTTACACTTAATTCACCAGCTTATCCCGAGGGTTGATCATGACCGAGTTGGCGCGCTTGAAGTTCTATGCCACTCAGCCTCATTCCTGCAGTTATCTGCCCGAGGAGCAGGCGACGACGCTGTTCCTCGACCCTAGTCAGCCCATGGATGTGCATGTCTACGCAGACCTGTCGGAAATGGGTTTTCGTCGCAGCGGCGATCATCTGTATCGACCTCATTGCCAGAATTGCAATGCGTGCGTGCCTGCGCGCATCCCGGTGGCGCAGTTCAGCCCCAACCGCCAGCAGAAACGCATTTTCAAACGCAATGCCGACCTGCAGGTGCGCCCGGTAAAACCGCACTTCAGCGAAGAATATTTCGATCTGTACCAGCGTTATATCGAGCAGCGACATGCCGATGGCGACATGTACCCGCCGAGCCGCGACCAGTTTTCAACCTTCCTGGTACGTGACCTGCCCTTTTCGCGCTTCTACGAATTTCGTCTCGACGGACGGTTACTCGCCGTCGCCGTCACCGACTTGCTGCCCAACGGCTTGTCGGCGGTCTATACGTTTTACGAGCCTGACGAAGAGCGCCGCAGCCTGGGGCGTTTCGCAATCCTGTGGCAAATCGCTGAAAGTCAGCGCCTGGGACTGGAGGCGGTGTATCTCGGTTATTGGATCAAGAACTGCAAAAAGATGAACTACAAGACCCAATATCGCCCCATCGAATTGCTGATTAATCAGCGCTGGGTGATCCTGAACTAATCGCAAGCCGTAAACCCCTTGGCTTGAACCCCCTTTTTCGGGCACAATGCACGCCGCTTTTGCCTGGCGCAGTTGCACCGGGCCATTCATTGGACACCGAGGGCTTTACTGCATGTCGAAAGAAGACAGCTTCGAAATGGAAGGCACTGTCGTCGACACCCTGCCCAACACCATGTTTCGTGTGGAGTTGGAAAATGGGCACGTCGTAACCGCGCATATCTCCGGCAAGATGCGCAAGAACTACATTCGTATTCTTACCGGTGACAAAGTGCGCGTCGAGCTGACGCCCTATGACTTGAGCAAAGGGCGCATCACTTACCGCGCTCGCTAATCAAGTCAATACAAGACGCCCGGTTTATGCCGGGCGTTTTTGTTTGTCTGCGATTTGGGGTTTGGGTTTGGGTTTTGGGTGTATATCCGTTGCTGCGGTAACGGCCTCCTATGGTTTCGCTCTTACAGCGAGTCACCTTTTCCAAACGCCGAAAAGGTAACCCAAAAGGCTTCCCCCGGCGTACGGCACTTCGCTGAGGCTCAGTGTTCCCTCGCTACGGTGTCCATCCGGGGGCATCGCCTACGGTTTGCTTCGCTGCACCTCCTCTCGATGGATGCGGCTTCGCCGCATGGCGCTGCGCGCCCACCCCCTGATGGACACCTTCGCTCGGCCTGCCGAAGGGGATGAAGATCAAAAGCCACATCAAAAGCCAAAGCCAAAGCCAAAGCAGATCAAAAAATCACAGCCTTCGGCAGTTCCTGCATGGTACTGGATGCGTTCAGTTAGAAATTGGTCGGCTGGCAGGCCGCCTTCGCGAGCAAGCCCGCTCCCACAGTGGATTGGGGTAGGCAGTTGGAGATTGGTAGGCTGGTTGGCCGCCATCGCTGGCAGGCCAGATCCCAAAGTTGGGCCGGGTGCATCCGCAAGAGATTGGTCGGCTGACAGGCCGCCATCGCCAGCAGGCTGGCTCCTACAGTTCAGATTGCGTGCCGCCCTCTGCGGCGAAGCCGCCCCACTCAACACAATGAGCGTTAGCTCGAGTACCGCTTTTGATTTTGATCTCAGGGCCCGTCGGCAGGCTGAGTGGAGGGATTTATCCGGGGGTGGGAGCGCAGCAACCGTTTGGCGCAGCCAAACACAGCGAGAGGAGGTGCAGCGAAGCAAACCGTAGGCGCTGCCCCCCGGATGAATCCCGGAGCGAAGGAACCCGAGCCTAAGCGAGGGCCGAACGTCAGGGCACAGACCTTTTGGTTACTTTTGGGGCGTTTGCCAAAAGTGACCCGCCGTAAGGGCGGAACCCTAAGCAGCCATAACCGCAGCAACGGATATACACCCAAAACCATCAGCCAACAAAAAGGCGCCCGAAGGCGCCTTCCAAACCAACAACCAAGCCGTCAGGCCATCTCAGCCGTAGTCTCGAAGTCAAACGTCAACTCACCATCCTTGATGTCGATGTGCACCACACCGCCATGCTCGGCCAGCTCGCCAAACAGAATCTCTTCCGCCAACGGACGCTTGATCTTGTCCTGAATCAGACGCGCCATCGGACGCGCGCCCATGGCCGAATCGTAGCCACCGGCCGCCAGCCAACTGCGCGCCGCATCGGTAACCTCCAGCAACACACGCTTGTCTTCCAGCTGCGCCTGCAGTTCGGTAAGGAACTTGTCCACCACACTTTTGATGACCTCATGACTGAGGCGACCAAACTGGATAATGGTGTCCAGACGGTTACGGAATTCCGGCGTGAAGCTCTTCTTGATCACTTCCATCGCATCAGACGAGTGGTCCTGATGGGTGAAACCGATCGAAGCACGCGCCGCGGTTTCGGCGCCGGCGTTGGTGGTCATGATGATGATCACATTGCGGAAGTCCGCCTTGCGCCCGTTGTTGTCGGTGAGCGTACCGTGGTCCATCACCTGCAGCAGCAGGTTGAAGACTTCCGGATGCGCCTTCTCGATTTCATCGAGCAGCAATACGCAGTGCGGTTGCTTGGTGATCGCTTCGGTCAACAGACCTCCCTGATCGAACCCGACATAGCCTGGAGGCGCACCGATCAGACGCGATACGGTGTGACGCTCCATGTACTCGGACATGTCGAAGCGAACGAGTTCGATCCCCAGTGCCTTGGCCAATTGCCGCGCAGCTTCGGTTTTACCGACACCGGTCGGACCGGCGAACAGGAACGAACCGACTGGCTTGTCAGGCGACTTGAGGCCGGCGCGGGACAGCTTGATCGCAGTCGACAGCGAATCGATGGCTGCGTCCTGACCAAACACCGTCAGCTTCAGGTCACGTTCCAGGTTACGCAGCAGTTCCTTGTCGGAGCTGGTGACGTGTTTCGGCGGAATCCGCGCGATCTTCGCCACGATGTCTTCAACCTGCGGCACGTCAATGCGCTTCACGCGTTTATCGGCCGGTTGCAGGCGCTGATAGGCACCCGCCTCGTCGATCACGTCGATGGCCTTGTCCGGCATATGCCGGTCATTGATGTAGCGCGATGCCAGTTCAGCAGCGGCGCGCAACGACTCATCGCTGTATTCGATGTTGTGGTGCTGCTCGAAACGCCCTTTCAGGCCGCGCAGGATACCGATGGTGTCTTCCACCGAGGGCTCGACGACATCAACCTTCTGGAAGCGTCGTGCCAAGGCCCGATCCTTCTCGAAGATGCCGCGAAATTCCTGGAACGTGGTCGAGCCAATGCAGCGAATGTCGCCAGACGACAGCAGCGGCTTGAGCAGGTTCGAGGCATCCATCACGCCACCGGACGCAGCACCCGCACCGATGATGGTGTGAATTTCGTCGATGAACAGGATCGCCTGCGGACGTTTTTTCAGTTCATTGAGCAGCGCCTTGAAGCGCTTCTCGAAATCACCGCGATACTTGGTGCCTGCAAGCAGGGCACCGAGATCGAGCGAATAGACGACGCTGTTGGCCAGCAGATCCGGCACCTGGTTGTCGACAATGCGCTTGGCCAGGCCTTCGGCAATCGCGGTTTTACCCACGCCCGCCTCGCCGACCAGCAGCGGATTGTTCTTGCGCCGACGCGCCAGAATCTGCGCGACACGCTCGACTTCCATCTCGCGGCCGACCAGCGGATCGATCCGACCCTGGCGTGCGAGTTCGTTGAGATTGCTGGCATAAGCATCCAGCGGATTGCCTGAAGAAGAAGACTCACCGCCCTCGTCGTCCTGCATATCTTGTTCACCTTCAGAGTGATCGCCGTGCCCTGGCACTTTGGAAATGCCGTGGGCGATGTAATTGACGACATCAATGCGCGCAACGCTCTGCTGTTTCAGCAGGAATACGGCCTGACTCTCTTGCTCACTGAAGATGGCAACCAGCACGTTGGCGCCGGTTACTTCGCGCTTGCCCGAGCTCTGTACATGAAAGACAGCACGTTGCAGTACACGCTGGAAGCCCAGGGTTGGCTGGGTTTCGCGATCTTCGTCATGGACGGGGATCAGTGGCGTGGTGGAGTCGATGAACTCCTGCAGGTCGTGCTTGAGTTTGTCGAGGTTTGCGCCGCAGGCACGCAATACGGTGGCGGCAGCCTCATTGTCCAATAGGGCCAGCAGCAGGTGTTCGACGGTCATGAATTCATGACGCTTCGAACGAGCCTCCTTGAAGGCAAGATTGAGGGTGACTTCGAGCTCGCGGTTTAACATAGCTTCACCTCATACCCAAGTGGTCGGCGATTAACCGTCCTTCTCGATTTCACAGAGTAGCGGATGCTGGCTTTCCCTGGCGTACTGGTTGACCTGCATGGCCTTTGTCTCGGCGATGTCGCGGGTAAACACTCCACATACTGCCCGTCCTTCTGTGTGAACGGCCAGCATGACCTTGGTCGCCAGCTCGCGATTCAGGTTAAAAAACACCTCGAGCACTTCGACGACGAAATCCATCGGTGTGTAGTCATCATTGAACAAAACCACCTTGTACATCGGCGGCGCCTGTAACGCAGGCTTTGCTTCCTGAACAGCAACGCCTGCCGAATCGTCGTCGTGCTCCTCTAGATGATCCTTTTGGAGAAGCGGGCGATCCTGATTGAATGTTAGTCGAATCTGGCTGATTGCATGCATGGAAAGAAAGGTTCGTCAGTTGTGCAAATACAGTGGTGGGGGCGGCTGTACACCTTTTCAACTCCGACTGCCCGGTCACCTTGACTATCGGGAAAACGGTGTTACAACCAATAGAGCCCACAGTGGGTAAAAAAGATCCGCGGAGTCAATCCTTTTAACGGATTAGATTGCGGATGTCCTGGATGATACTCCAGCGATGGAGTCTGTTGCAGAGGGATTTGAGCATGGCTGTCGGCAAGGTCAAGTGGTTCAACAATGCCAAGGGGTTTGGATTCATTATCGAGAACGGCCAGACAGAAGACCTGTTTGCCCACTACTCGGCTATCAAGATGGATGGCTATAAAACTCTGAAGGCAGGCCAAGAGGTGTACTTCGAACTCCTTCAAGGCCCCAAAGGCCTGCACGCAATCGCGATTCAGGACAAAAAAACAGTGGACGCTGTGGGTGCAGCAGGAGCCGCTGCCGCCGCAACCGGCGCCATCAGCCACGCTACAGTCGTGAGCTGAACAACCTCACTCAAGAAACCCGACCATAAAAAACCGCCTGACCCAATTCAACGAGTCAGGCGGTTTTTATGTGCCCGCGTTTTACATATGCGAAATCAGCGCATCCCCAAAGCCCGAAGAAGACACCAGCGTGGCACCGTCCATCAGACGCTCGAAGTCATAGGTCACGGTCTTGGCCTTGATGGCGCCGTTGGTGCCCTTGATGATGAGATCCGCCGCTTCGGTCCAGCCCAGATGACGCAACATCATCTCGGCCGACAGAATCACCGAACCCGGGTTGACCTGGTCCTTACCGGCGTACTTCGGCGCGGTACCGTGGGTCGCCTCGAACATGGCCACGGTGTCGGAAAGGTTGGCACCCGGCGCGATACCGATACCGCCCACTTCCGCCGCCAGGGCGTCGGAGAGGTAGTCACCGTTGAGGTTCAGCGTGGCAATCACATCGTATTCGGCCGGACGCAACAGGATCTGCTGGAGCATGGCGTCGGCGATGGCATCCTTGACGATGACTTCACGGCCGGTTTTCGGGTTCTTGAATTTCATCCATGGGCCGCCATCGAGCAGCTCGGCGCCGAATTCTTCCTTCGCCACCTCGTAACCCCAGTCCTTGAAGGCACCTTCGGTGAATTTCATGATGTTGCCCTTGTGCACGATGGTCAGCGACTTGCGGTCGTTGTCCACCACGTATTGCAGGGCCTTGCGCACCAGACGCTTGGTGCCTTCCTTGGAAACAGGCTTGATGCCGATCCCGCAATCCTGGTCGAAACGGATCTTGGTGACGCCCATTTCTTCTTTCAGGAACTTGATGACCTTGGTGGCCTCAGGGGAGCCGGCCTTCCATTCGATACCGGCATAAATGTCTTCGGAGTTCTCGCGGAAGATCACCATATCGACGTCGCCAGGCTTTTTCACCGGGCTCGGTACACCTTCGAACCACACCACGGGACGCAGGCATACATAAAGGTCGAGTTGCTGACGCAGGGCTACGTTGAGGGAGCGGATGCCACCACCGACCGGGGTGGTCAGCGGGCCCTTGATGGAGACCACGTAATCCTTGACGGCGTCCAGGGTTTCCTGGGGCAGCCAGGTGTCCTGGTCATAGACCTGAGTCGCTTTTTCGCCAGCATAAACCTCCATCCAGGAAATCTTGCGCTTACCCCCGTAGGCCTTGGCCACGGCAGCATCAACCACTTTGATCATCACCGGGCTGACGTCGACGCCAATGCCGTCACCTTCAATGAAGGGGATGATCGGGTTATCAGGAACATTGAGAGAATGGTCTGCATTGACGGTGATTTTGTCGCCGACGGCTGGAACCTGAATCTTCTTGTAACCCATGCTGAACTCCATTGTTTGGATTGAACATCTGGCTTGGTTCGAGCGTAACCCAGTTAAATCAACACGCAAACCCTCTGTTCACGGCGCGGCCACATCTGGTTTCGTACAAGCCTGAAAGCAAAGGGAAAAGCGCCAAACTCAAGCATTCGCAGCGACTCTACGCCCCACCCGCCCCTGCGACCTTTAGACCAATGGACGAGAATCGTTGCATATGAACCATCGGCAGATTGCCAGCTACCTATGTATAATGCCGCCCGCTGACCAAAGGGTCACGACGGCTGGCCTCTCTAGCACGAGACTTTCCGCCTGATTGGTCGGGTTGTTACCGCAGTCCGACTGCTTGACGCTCTACTGATGCACCCAACATCACCGCGAAGAATCTCGACATTCGGTTCATGGATGACTTTGAACGAACGCGCTTACCCGGCGCCCCTCGAGTTTCTGCGCACGCTTTAGCAAAGAAGAGAGAGTTAATCCGAATATGCCCACCCGCTCGAAGATCATCTATACCTTCACCGACGAAGCCCCAGCCCTCGCCACCTATTCCCTGCTGCCGATCATCGAGGCTTACACCGCCTCGGCCGATATCGCCGTGGAAACCCGCGATATCTCTCTTGCAGCGCGCATCCTGGCCAGCTTCCCCGAGCAACTGGGCGACAAAGCCGTAGCCGACCACCTCGCCGAACTGGGCGACCTGGCCGTTACGCCTGAAGCCAACATCATCAAGCTGCCGAACATCAGTGCTTCGGTGCCTCAGCTGCAAGCAGCAATCAAAGAGCTGCAAGCCCAGGGTTACAACCTGCCGGACTACCCGGAAACCGTGACCAACGACGCCGAAAAAGAAGCCAAGGCGCGTTACGACAAGGTCAAGGGCAGCGCCGTGAACCCGGTTCTGCGTGAAGGCAACTCCGACCGCCGCGCCCCGCTGTCGGTAAAAAACTACGCGCGCAAGCACCCGCACAAAATGGGCGCCTGGGCCAAAGACTCCAAGTCCCACGTAGCTCACATGAGCACCGGCGATTTCTACGGCAGCGAAAAAGCTGCCCTGATCGACGCCGCTGACGCTGTGAAAATCGAGCTGATCGCCAAAGACGGCACCGCGACCGTCCTGAAAGAAAAAACCAGCGTTCAGGCCGGCGAGATCCTCGACTGCGCCGTGATGAGCAAAAACGCCCTGCGCGCGTTCATCGCCGCTGAAATCGAAAGCGCCAAGGCCCAGGGCGTGCTGCTCTCGGTTCACCTGAAAGCGACCATGATGAAGGTCTCCGACCCGATCATGTTCGGCCAGATCGTTGCCGAGTTCTATAAAGACGCCCTGACCAAGCACGCTGACGTGCTGGCCCAGATCGGCTTCAACCTGAACAACGGCATCGGCGACCTGTACGCTCGCATCAAGGCCCTGCCGGCCGAGCAGCAAGCGCAGATCGAAGCGGACATCGCAGCGGTCTACGCCGCGCGTCCGTCGCTGGCGATGGTCAACTCCGACAAGGGCATCACCAACCTGCACGTGCCGAGCGACGTCATCGTCGACGCCTCGATGCCGGCGATGATCCGTGACTCCGGCAAGATGTGGGGCACCGACGGCCAGTTGCACGACACCAAGGCCGTGATCCCGGATCGTTGCTACGCAACCATCTACCAGGCCGTGATCGAAGATTGCAAAGCCAACGGCGCGTTCGATCCGACCACCATGGGCAGCGTGCCGAACGTTGGCCTGATGGCGAAGAAAGCCGAAGAGTACGGCTCGCACGACAAGACTTTCCAGATCAAGGCTGACGGCGTGGTTCGCGTCACCGACAGCAAGGGCAACCTGCTGATGGAACAGACTGTTGAAGCCGGCGACATCTTCCGCATGTGCCAGACCAAAGACGCGCCGATCCAGGACTGGGTCAAACTGGCCGTCAACCGCGCTCGCGCCAGCAGCACCCCGGCGATCTTCTGGCTGGACCCGATGCGCGCCCACGACGGCGTAGTGATCGAGAAGGTTCAGGCTTACCTGAAGGATCACGACACCAGCGGTCTGGACATCCAGATCATGGCGCCGGTCGATGCCATGAAGTACACCCTGCAGCGCACCCGCGAAGGCAAGGACACCATCTCGGTGACCGGCAACGTACTGCGCGACTACCTGACTGACCTGTTCCCGATCATGGAACTGGGCACCAGCGCCAAGATGCTGTCGATCGTGCCGCTGATGAACGGCGGTGGCCTGTTCGAAACCGGCGCCGGCGGTTCGGCGCCGAAGCACGTGCAGCAACTGGTTGAAGAGAACTTCCTGCGCTGGGATTCGCTGGGCGAATTCCTGGCTCTGGCAGCGTCCCTCGAGCATTTGGGTGTGAACTACAACAACCCGAAAGCGCTGGTTCTGTCGAAAACCCTGGATCAGGCCACCGGTCAGTTCCTCGACAACAACAAGTCGCCATCGCGCAAAGTCGGCAACATCGACAACCGCGGCAGCCACTTCTATCTGGCGATGTACTGGGCTCAGGCCCTGGCCGCCCAGACCGAAGACGCTGCACTGCAAGCGCAGTTCGCGACCCTGGCCAAAACCCTGACCGAGAACGAGGCGACCATCGTTGCCGAGCTCAACGCCGTGCAGGGCAAGCCAGTGGACATCGGCGGTTACTACCACGCCGATGCCGAGCTGATCAGCAAGGCCATGCGCCCAAGCGCAACCTTCAACGCGGCGATTGCTGCGCTGGTTTAAGGTTGTAATGCTGTAAAGAAGCCCCGGCCCAGTGCCGGGGTTTCTATTTCCGAACACAACACAAAACCCCTGTGGGAGCGGGCTTGCTCGCGAATGCGGTTTATCATTCAACATTGTCATTGACTGACCCACCGCATTCGCGAGCAAGCCCGCTCCCACAGGGGGATTGAGTTTTAATCTGGATATTGAGGAAGGTTTTATGGAGTGGCTCCCCCACATCACCGTCGCCACCATCGTCGAAGACAACGGCCGCTTCCTGATGGTCGAAGAACACAAGGCCGGGCGTAACGTGCTCAATCAGCCGGCCGGCCACCTTGATCCGAACGAAACCCTGATCGAAGCTGCCGTCCGCGAAACCCTCGAGGAAACCGGCTGGGACGTCGAACCCACCGGCGTGGTCGGGATTTACCTGTACACCGCGCCGAGCAACGGCGTGACTTATCAACGCGTGTGCTTCAGCGCCAAAGCGGTGAAACACCACCCGGACTATCAACTCGACGATGGCATCGTCGGCGCCAAGTGGTTGACCCGCAGCGAATTAATCGCCCAGCGCGACAACTGGCGCAGCGAGCTGATCATCCGTTGCATCGACGACTATCTGGCCGGCCATCACTTCAGTCTCGAACTGATCCGCCCTTCTCTTTAGCCTTGAGGCCGTGAGCCTGATAGAATCGCGTCCTTTTTCAAGACACTCATTGAATCCCTATGCGTGATCCAGCCCCTTCTGACACATCCAAGAAGCGCGTCATTGTCGGCATGTCCGGCGGCGTGGACTCTTCCGTTTCCGCTCTCCTGCTGATCGAGCAGGGTTACGAGGTGGAAGGCCTGTTCATGAAGAACTGGGAAGAAGACGACGGAACGGAATACTGCACCGCCATGGACGACCTGGCGGATGCCCAGGCCGTGTGCGACAAGATCGGCATCAAGCTGCACACCGCCAACTTCGCCGCCGAGTACTGGGACAACGTGTTCGAGCACTTCCTGGCCGAATACAAGGCCGGTCGCACGCCGAACCCGGACATCCTGTGCAACCGCGAGATCAAGTTCAAGGCGTTCCTCGACTACGCCATGATGCTTGGCGCCGACCTGATCGCCACCGGCCACTATGTGCGCCGTCGCGACATCGATGGTCGTACCGAACTGCTCAAGGGCCTCGACCCGAACAAGGACCAGAGCTACTTTCTGCACGCTGTCGGCGGCGAACAGATCGCCAAGACCCTGTTCCCGGTCGGTGAACTGGAAAAGCCCGAAGTTCGCGCCATTGCCGAGAAATACGAGCTGGCGACCGCCAAGAAGAAGGATTCCACCGGGATCTGCTTCATCGGCGAGCGACGTTTCAGCGACTTCCTCAAGCAATACCTGCCGGCGCAACCGGGCGAGATCAAGACCACCGAAGGCGAAGTCATCGGCCGTCACCACGGCTTGATGTACCACACCATCGGCCAGCGTCAGGGCCTGGGCATCGGCGGCCTGAAAGATGCCGGCGACGAGCCGTGGTACGTGCTGCGCAAGGATCTGGACACCAACGAGCTGATCGTCGGCCAGGGCAACAACCATCCGTGGCTGTTCTCCAGCGCCCTGCTCGCTTCGGAAATCTATTGGGTCAACCCGATCGACCTGAGCCAGCCGCTGCGCCTCACCGCCAAAGTGCGTTATCGCCAGAGTGATCAGGCCTGCACCCTGGAAAAAACCGTCAGCGGCTACCGCGCCGTGTTCGACGAACCGCAACGCGCAGTGACCCCGGGCCAGTCCGTGGTGTTCTACGACGGTGAAATCTGCCTCGGTGGCGGCGTGATCGAAGTCGCCGAGCCGTGGAGCGGCCAGGCATGAGCCCGACTCAGGAGCAACTGACGGCGCTGGGCGGCGTGTTTCTCGCCGCCGTGCTGGTCGACCGCATTGCCAAGACCGGGCAGACCAGTGAGGCCGGCCTGAGCTGCATGCTCGGCAGCCTGCTGGTGCGCGACCCGAAAGACACACTGGATGTGTACGGTGGCGACGACCTCAATCTGCGCGAGGGTTATCGGGCATTGATCGGCGCTCTCGAGCGCGACCCGAGCACCCTGCAACGCGAACCGCTGCGCTATGCCCTGTCGATGCTCGGCCTGGAACGCCAACTGGCCAAACGTGACGACATGCTCGACACCATTGGCAAGCGCCTGCCGCAGATCCAATCGCAAGTCGAACACTTCGGCCCGGCCCACGAAAACGTGATCGCCGCCTGCGGTGCGCTGTATCAGGACACCCTGAGCACACTGCGCCAGCGGATTCAGGTACATGGCGACATGCGCAACCTGCAGCAACCGAGCAACGCCTCGAAGATCCGCGCCCTGCTGCTGGCCGGCATCCGTTCGGCACGCCTGTGGCGACAGCTCGGCGGGCACCGCTGGCAGTTGGTGATCAGCCGGCGCAAGCTGCTCAAAGAGCTGTATCCGTTGATGCGCAGCGAGTAAATCGTCGCGCAATAAAAGTTTTGTAGTCTGTAGCGCGTAATACGCCGGTCAGTTGGCAACGGACCGGCGGATTTTTTCATGTATGATACGCGCCCCATTTCGTTGCCCGACTGTCCGAGAACACCCCATGCAGCTCTCTTCGCTCACTGCGGTTTCCCCTGTTGACGGCCGCTACGCCGGCAAAACCCAGGCCCTGCGCCCGATTTTCAGCGAGTACGGCCTGATCCGTGCCCGCGTCCTGGTTGAAGTGCGCTGGCTCCAGCGCCTGGCCGCCCACGCCGGCATCCCGGAAGTGCCAGCCTTCTCCGCCGAGGCCAACGCCGTTCTCAATGAACTGGCTGAAAACTTCTCGCTGGAGCACGCCGAGCGCGTCAAAGAGATCGAGCGCACCACCAACCACGACGTCAAGGCGATCGAATACCTGCTCAAGGAGCAGGCGGCCAAGCTGCCGGAGCTGGCCAAGGTCAGCGAATTCATCCACTTTGCCTGCACCAGCGAAGACATCAACAACCTGTCCCACGCCCTGATGCTGCGCGAAGGCCGTGACGACGTGATGCTGCCGCTGATGCGCCAGACCGCCAACGCCATCCGCGAACTGGCGATCCGTTTCGCCGACGTGCCGATGCTGTCGCGCACCCACGGTCAGCCGGCCTCGCCGACCACCTTGGGCAAAGAACTGGCGAACGTGGTTTACCGTCTCGAGCGTCAGATCGCTCAAGTCGCTGCCGTGCCGCTGCTGGGCAAGATCAACGGTGCCGTGGGCAACTACAACGCGCACCTGTCGGCCTACCCGCAGATCGACTGGGAAGCCAACGCCCGCGCCTTCATCGAAGACGAGCTGGGCCTGGGCTTCAACCCGTACACCACGCAGATCGAACCGCACGACTACATCGCCGAGCTGTTCGACGCGATCGCACGCTTCAACACCATCCTGATCGACTTCGACCGTGACATCTGGGGCTACATCTCCCTGGGTTACTTCAAGCAGCGCACCATCGCTGGCGAAATCGGTTCGTCGACCATGCCGCACAAGGTCAACCCGATCGACTTCGAAAACTCCGAAGGCAACCTGGGCATCGCCAACGCACTGTTCCAGCACCTGGCGAGCAAACTGCCGATCTCCCGCTGGCAGCGCGACCTGACCGACTCCACCGTACTGCGCAACCTCGGTGTGGGCTTCGCTCACAGCGTGATCGCCTACGAAGCCAGCCTCAAAGGCATCAGCAAACTGGAGCTCAACGAGCAGAAGATTGCTGCTGACCTCGACGCCTGCTGGGAAGTGCTGGCCGAGCCGATCCAGACTGTGATGCGCCGCTACAACATCGAAAACCCGTACGAAAAGCTGAAAGAACTGACCCGCGGCAAGGGCATCAGCCCGGAAGCGCTGCAGACTTTCATCGACGGCCTGGACATGCCAGCCGAAGCGAAAGCCGAGCTGAAACAGCTGACTCCGGCCAACTACATCGGCAACGCTGTGGCGCAAGCCAAACGCATCTGATTCACCGCTTGACCCGTTTGAGACGCCCGGCCGCGCCGGGCGTTTTTATTCCCGTCTGAAAAATGCTTTTTTTCAATAGGTTACACATGAATCCTGATACTCCTCTTCAACTTCTGGGCGGTCTCACGGCGCGCGAATTCATGCGCGATTACTGGCAGAAAAAGCCGCTGCTGATCCGTCAGGCCATTCCTGACTTCGAAAGCCCGATCGACGCCGATGAACTGGCCGGCCTGGCCCTGGAAGAAGAGGTCGAGTCGCGCCTGGTGATCGAGCACGGCGAGCGTCCGTGGGAGCTGCGTCGCGGCCCGTTCGCCGAAGACGAATTCAGCAAACTGCCGGAAAAAGAGTGGACGCTGCTGGTTCAGGCCGTTGATCAATTCGTCCCGGAAGTCAGCGAGCTGCTGGAAAACTTCCGCTTCCTGCCGAGCTGGCGCGTCGATGACGTAATGATCAGCTTCGCCGCCCCGGGTGGCAGCGTTGGTCCGCACTTCGACAACTACGACGTGTTCCTGCTGCAAGGCCACGGCCAGCGCAACTGGAAGATCGGCCAGATGTGCGACTCCGAGAGCCCGCTGCTGCAACACGCGGATCTGCGCATTCTCGCCGAATTCCACGAGACCGAAGAGTGGGTGCTGGAACCGGGCGACATGCTCTACCTGCCGCCGCGCCTGGCTCACTGCGGTGTCGCCGTGGACAACTGCATGACCTACTCGGTCGGCTTCCGCGCCCCAAGCGCCTCGGAAGTGCTGACCCACTTCACCGATTTCCTCAGCCAGTTCCTGACTGACGAAGAACGCTACACCGACGCCGATGCGAAACCGGTCAGCGATGATCCACATCAGATCCAGCACGACGCACTCGGCCGCCTGAAAAGCCTGCTCGCCGAGCACATGAGCGACGAGCGCCTGCTGCTGACCTGGTTCGGCCAGTACATGACCGAGCCGCGCTACCCGGAACTGGTGGTTGGCCCGGAAGACGTTGAAGAAGATGACTTCCTCAATGCCCTGCAAGACGGCGCGGTGCTGATCCGCAACCCGAGTGCGCGCCTGGCCTGGTCGGAAGTCGATGACGACCTGCTGCTGTTCGCCAGCGGCCAGAGCCGTTACCTGCCGGGCAAGCTGCGCGAGCTGCTGAAGATGATCTGCGCCGCCGATGCGCTGCACGTCGACAACCTCGGCGAGTGGCTGAACGACGAAGACGGTCGCGGCCTGCTGTGCGAGCTGGTCAAACAAGGCAGCCTGGGATTTGCCGATGAATAAGATTCGCGTACGTGTCGCAGACTGGCAAAAGGACAACGCCGAGATCCGGCGCATTCGTGAAACGGTGTTCATCGCCGAACAATCGGTGCCACCCGAGCTTGAATGGGACGCCGATGACGCGACCGCCGTGCATTTTCTGGCGTTCGAAGGCGACTTTCCGATCGGCACCGCCCGCCTGCTGCCCGACGGGCACATTGGCCGGGTTTCGGTGCTGAAGGACTGGCGCGGCATGAAGGTAGGCGATGCGCTGATGCAAGCGGTCATCGCTGAAGCCGAAGCCCGTGGCCTGCAGCAGCAGATGCTCAGCGCCCAGGTACAGGCCACGGCGTTCTATGAGCGTTTGGGCTTCAGCCTGGTCAGCGAGGAATTCCTTGAAGCCGGGATTCCGCATGTCGATATGGTTCGCCATTCGGCCTGAGACCGCGGCGCGGCTTTCGCGAGCAAGGTCGCTCCCACAGTTGATCTGCATTAGACACAGATTGTGTGTCAGACAGAGATTCAATGTGGGAGCGAGCTTGCTCGCGAAGAGGCCAGCAAAAACACCACAAAACGCCCCGACATCAACCGATGCCGGGGCGTTTTGCTGTCTACGATTCAACTTGCCCCACCCCGGGCCGACAAACTGGCAATATCAAGCCTTTCGAAAGCGGAGATAACGGACATGTCCCTACGCACCCTGCTCACCACCCTGCTGCTCGGCTGCAGCCTGTCGGTGATGGCAGCCACAGAAATCGTGCCTCTCAAGTACCGCACCAGTGCCGACATGCTGCCGATGGCGCAGGACTTCATCGGCAAGGACGGCCAGGTCAGCGCCTACGGCAACCAACTGATCATCAAGGCTGAGCCTGACAAGATCCAGGAAGTCAAAGCGCTGATCACCCAGCTCGACACTGCACCCAAGCGCCTGCTGATCACGGTCGACACCAACGAAAACAACCAACAGAACACTGGCGATCAACAAACCCGGATCATCAACTACAGCACCGCCAGCCGTGATGGCGGCATCCAGCAGATTCAGGCCAGCGAGGGCGCGCCGGCGCTGATCCAGGTCGGCCAGAGCGTGCCGATCACCAGCAGCCAGAGCAATTCCTACGGCGATTACAGCAGCCAGACGCAATATCGCAACGTCACCCAGGGTTTCTACGTGACAGCCAGCGTCACCGGCGACATCGTTCATCTGGCGATCAGCACCAATCGTGACCGAATGAGCCAGGAACGTCCCGATGTAGTGAACGTGCAAAGTACCGACACAACCGTCAGCGGACGCTTGGGCGAATGGATCACCCTGGCCGGGGTGAACCGCGAAACCCAGGCCGACAAACAGGGCGCGACCCGCAGCTACTCGACTCAAGGCCGGGATGACATGACGCTGCGGGTCAAAGTCGATTCCCTGGACTAAAGCACCGAAAACTGACTGATTAGTCGTATTAGACGAAAGATGTAGTGCTTGAAAAAAAGCACTACAAAACGTTTGACGGACCAAAAAAGCGAAGGCATGATGGCCTCGCTCCCGCTAATCAGAGGCCCTGGCAAGGGCCTTCGAAGCGATGTTCGCACCTACCCCGCGAACCGCTTCGTGTCTGTACCGCCCACAAGGTGTGTTTGACGAGGTTGTCGACTGGAACGAAGTTGTCCCGAGGGACGGAAGCGTTATTAGGTAACCCGGCACCACACTGATGTTCGTACCAAGGCCCACGACGCCTGAATGCGCCCGCAGTCCGCCTTTACCTGCTCACTTCCCCTCGAGCCCATCGTTCATCCCGTCGCCTCCCCCGCCGAATCCGACTTGACCACCTAAGCTTCTGGTCAGCGAGCGCAGGAATTTTCCACCGCAGAACAACTTTTCATAAAGACGCGACGAGGTTTATCTCCATGGCACTGACACGCGAACAGCAAATTGCAGCCCTTGAAAAAGACTGGGCTGAAAACCCGCGCTGGAAAGGCGTGACTCGCACTTACTCCGCTGCTGACGTCGTCCGTCTGCGTGGCTCGGTTCAACCTGAGCACACTTTCGCGAAAATGGGCGCCGAGAAGCTGTGGAACCTGGTGACCCAGGGTGCCAAGCCGTCCTTCCGCCCAGAGAAAGATTTCGTCAACTGCATGGGCGCCCTGACCGGCGGCCAGGCTGTTCAGCAGGTCAAGGCCGGTATCCAGGCGATCTACCTGTCGGGCTGGCAGGTGGCTGCGGACAACAACTCCGCAGAATCGATGTACCCGGACCAGTCGCTGTACCCGGTGGACTCGGTGCCAACCGTGGTCAAGCGCATCAACAACTCGTTCCGTCGTGCCGACCAGATCCAGTGGAAAGCCGGCAAGAATCCGGGCGACGAAGGCTACATCGACTACTTCGCACCAATCGTGGCTGACGCTGAAGCCGGTTTCGGCGGCGTGCTGAATGCCTACGAGCTGATGAAGAGCATGATCGAAGCAGGCGCCGCCGGCGTTCACTTCGAAGACCAACTGGCTTCCGTGAAGAAATGCGGCCACATGGGCGGCAAGGTACTGGTTCCGACTCAGGAAGCGGTACAGAAGCTGACCGCTGCTCGTCTGGCGGCTGACGTTGCCGGTACGCCGACCATCATCCTGGCCCGCACCGACGCCAACGCGGCTGACCTGCTGACTTCGGACTGCGACCCGTACGACCAGCCATTCGTGACTGGCGAACGTACTCAGGAAGGTTTCTACAAGGTTCGTGCCGGCCTGGATCAGGCAATCGCCCGTGGTCTGGCTTACGCGCCTTACGCCGACCTGATCTGGTGCGAAACCGCCAAGCCGGATCTGGAAGAAGCCCGTCGCTTCGCTGAAGCGATCAAGAAGGAATACCCGGACCAACTGCTGTCGTACAACTGCTCGCCTTCCTTCAACTGGAAGAAAAACCTGGACGACGCGACCATCGCCAAGTTCCAGCGCGAACTGTCCGCCATGGGTTACAAGCACCAGTTCATCACCCTGGCCGGCATTCACAACATGTGGCACAGCATGTTCAACCTGGCGCACGACTACGCCCGCAACGACATGACTGCCTACGTGAAGCTGCAGGAGCAGGAATTCGCTGACGCCGCCAAGGGTTACACCTTCGTGGCTCACCAGCAGGAAGTGGGCACCGGCTACTTCGACGACATGACCACCGTGATTCAGGGTGGCTCGTCCTCGGTGACCGCGCTGACCGGTTCGACCGAAGAAGAACAGTTCCACTGATTCGGCTTCGCTGAGCAAACGGCCTTTGCGGATCGGATGGAAAGCTAACCGCAAAGCCGCAAGACTGACGCCCCGACTGGTTCGGGGCGTTTTTTTTGCCTGCCGATTTCCCAAAGACCACAATCCCCCTGTAGGAGTGAGCCTGCTCGCGATAGCGGTGGGTCAGTCAATGCAGGTGCTAGCTGACAAACCGCTATCGCGAGCAGGCTCACTCCTACAGGGATCGACGTCGCCCGGACAAAAACATTGATCCAGAGCGGTATGAACGCCAGAAAAATCAGCTAAAACTGGCGCCACCGCTACTTGCAGTAACAGGCATATAAGACAACTTCCTGATTACTGCACCGCTAAACAGTTACAAAACCACTCCAAACGATATTAATTATCATTTAGCGACAACTATGTTCGTTACATTTCCTACAAAACATAATTGGCAGAATCCCGGCTAATGCCCGCAACGCATGGCCTGCAGGGCATTGGAGGTGCGCTATGTCCTTATTCCAATAAATAATTTCGCTATAGGAATTTTACTTGCCGGGTGTTTAGCCATAAAATCAGCGCGATTGATTGCTGCGACATATCGTCACTGCCTTATTTCTTTATCAAGCTCAGAGACCTTTGCTCTCTGTTAAGGATTACCAGCATGCCCGAAGCGACAGGACTCATGGCCCACAACTGGGGCTTTGCCATTTTCCTTCTGGGTGTAGTCGGCCTGTGTGCCTTCATGCTCGGCGTCTCCAGCCTCCTCGGGTCAAAAGCCTGGGGCCGCAGCAAAAACGAACCGTTCGAGTCCGGCATGCTACCTACCGGTGGCGCCCGCTTGCGGCTCTCAGCCAAATTCTATCTGGTCGCGATGCTGTTCGTGATCTTCGATATCGAAGCCCTCTTTCTCTTTGCATGGTCTGTGTCCGTCCGCGAAAGCGGCTGGACCGGATTCGTCGAAGCTCTCGTTTTCATAGCAATTCTGTTGGCAGGTCTTGTCTACCTGTTCCGAGTGGGCGCCCTTGACTGGGCTCCGGAAGCTCGTCGCAAGCGGCAGGCGAAGCTGAAACAATGAGGCTTTGGCAATGCAATACAATCTCACCAGAATCGACCCCGATGCTCCTAACGAGCAGTATCCGATTGGCGAACGGGAAACCGTTTCCGATCCGTTAGAGGATCAAGTTCACAAAAACATTTTCATGGGCAAGCTCGAAGACGTGCTGAGTGGCGCGGTCAACTGGGGGCGTAAAAACTCCCTGTGGCCGTACAACTTCGGCCTTTCGTGCTGCTACGTGGAAATGACCACCGCCTTCACGGCGCCCCACGACATCGCGCGCTTTGGCGCCGAAGTGATCCGGGCATCACCGCGTCAGGCCGACTTCATGGTTATCGCCGGTACCTGCTTCATCAAGATGGCGCCGATCATTCAGCGTCTCTACGAGCAGATGCTCGAGCCGAAGTGGGTTATCTCCATGGGTTCGTGCGCCAACTCCGGTGGCATGTACGACATCTACTCCGTGGTTCAAGGGGTGGACAAGTTCCTGCCCGTGGACGTCTACGTACCTGGCTGCCCGCCTCGTCCAGAAGCATTCCTTCAAGGCTTGATGCTGTTGCAGGAATCGATTGGACAGGAGCGTCGTCCGCTTTCCTGGGTCGTTGGCGACCAAGGCGTTTATCGCGCCGACATGCCTTCGCAAAAGGAACAGCGCCGCGAACAGCGAATCGCAGTCACCAACCTGCGCAGCCCTGACGAAGTCTGATCCAGTCTGTTCTTACAAAGAAACGAGAAGCTGGCTTCATTCTTTACGTTGACCGAAAGCGAAAAAATAACCATGACTACAGGCAGCGCTCTGTACATCCCGCCTTATAAGGCAGACGACCAGGATGTGGTCGTCGAATTGAACAACCGTTTTGGCGCCGAAGCGTTCACCGCTCAGTCGACCCGCACCGGTATGCCGGTGCTGTGGGTGGCGCGCGCCAGACTTGTCGAAGTCCTGACCTTCCTGCGCAACCTGCCCAAGCCGTACGTCATGCTCTATGACCTGCACGGCGTGGACGAGCGTCTGCGCACCAAGCGTCAAGGGCTGCCATCGGGCGCCGACTTCACCGTGTTCTATCACCTCATGTCGCTTGAGCGTAATAGTGACGTGATGATCAAAGTCGCTTTGTCCGAAAGCGACCTGAGCTTGCCGACCGTCACCAGCATCTGGCCGAACGCCAACTGGTACGAGCGTGAAGTCTGGGACATGTTCGGCATCGACTTCAAAGGCCACCCGCACCTGTCGCGCATCATGATGCCGCCGACCTGGGAAGGTCACCCGCTGCGCAAGGACTTCCCGGCGCGCGCCACCGAATTCGATCCGTTCAGCCTCAACCTCGCCAAGCAGCAGCTTGAGGAAGAAGCCGCGCGCTTCCGTCCTGAAGACTGGGGCATGAAGCGTTCCGGGGCCAACGAGGACTACATGTTCCTCAACCTGGGCCCGAACCACCCTTCGGCGCACGGTGCGTTCCGCATCATTCTGCAACTCGATGGCGAAGAGATCGTCGACTGCGTACCGGACATCGGTTACCACCACCGTGGCGCCGAGAAGATGGCCGAGCGTCAGTCCTGGCACAGCTTCATCCCGTACACCGACCGTATCGACTACCTCGGCGGCGTGATGAACAACCTGCCGTACGTGCTCTCGGTCGAGAAACTGGCCGGCATCAAGGTCCCGGAGAAGGTCGACGTCATCCGCATCATGATGGCCGAGTTCTTCCGGATCACCAGCCACCTGCTGTTCCTGGGGACCTACATCCAGGACGTCGGCGCCATGACCCCGGTGTTCTTCACCTTCACCGACCGCCAGAAGGCGTACACGGTGATCGAAGCCATTACCGGTTTCCGTCTGCACCCGGCCTGGTACCGCATCGGTGGCGTCGCCCACGACCTGCCGCGCGGCTGGGACAAACTGGTGAAAGACTTCGTTGAATGGCTGCCAAAACGCCTCGACGAATACACCAAGGCGGCCCTGCAGAACAGCATCCTCAAAGGTCGGACCATCGGCGTCGCGCAGTACAACACCAAAGAAGCCCTGGAATGGGGTGTCACCGGTGCCGGCCTGCGTTCGACCGGTTGCGACTTCGACCTGCGTAAAGCGCGTCCGTACTCCGGCTACGAGAACTTCGAGTTCGAAGTACCGCTGGCCGCCAACGGCGATGCCTACGATCGCTGCATGGTCCGCGTCGAAGAGATGCGCCAGAGCATCAAGATCATCGACCAGTGCCTGCGCAACATGCCGGAAGGCCCGTACAAGGCGGATCACCCGCTGACCACGCCGCCGCCGAAAGAGCGCACGCTGCAGCACATCGAAACCCTGATCACGCACTTCCTGCAAGTTTCGTGGGGCCCGGTCATGCCGGCCAACGAATCCTTCCAGATGATCGAAGCGACCAAGGGCATCAACAGTTATTACCTGACGAGCGACGGCGGCACCATGAGCTACCGTACCCGGATCCGCACTCCGAGCTTCCCGCATCTGCAACAGATCCCTTCGGTGATCAAAGGCAGCATGGTCGCGGACTTGATTGCGTACCTGGGTAGTATCGACTTCGTTATGGCCGACGTGGACCGCTAAGCATGAACAGCACGCTTATCCAGACAGACCGTTTCACCTTGAGTGAAACCGAGCGCTCGGCCATCGAGCACGAGTTGCATCACTACGAAGACCCGCGCGCGGCGTCGATCGAAGCCCTGAAGATCGTTCAGAAAGAACGCGGCTGGGTGCCGGATGGCGCCCTGTACGCGATCGGCGAGATCCTCGGCATCCCGGCCAGCGACGTTGAAGGCGTGGCGACGTTTTACAGCCAGATCTTCCGTCAGCCGGTCGGCCGCCACATCATTCGCGTCTGCGACAGCATGGTCTGCTACATCGGCGGCCACGAGTCGGTGGTCAGCGAAATCCAGAACAATCTGGGCATCGGCCTGGGTCAGACCACCGCCGACGGTCGTTTCACCCTGCTGCCTGTCTGCTGCCTCGGCAACTGCGACAAGGCACCGGCGCTGATGATCGACGACGACACCTTTGGCGACGTGCAGCCTGCCGGCGTGGCCAAACTGCTCGAGGGCTACGTATGACCCTGACATCTTTCGGTCCTGCCAACCGCATCAAGCGTTCGGCCGAGACTCACCCGCTGACCTGGCGTCTGCGTGACGACGGCGAAGCCGTGTGGCTCGACGAATACCAGGCCAAGAACGGTTACGCCGCTGCGCGCAAAGCCTTCGCAGACATGGCTCAGGACGACATCGTCCAGACCGTGAAAGACGCCGGCCTCAAAGGTCGCGGCGGTGCAGGCTTCCCCACTGGCGTGAAGTGGGGCCTGATGCCCAAGGACGAATCCATCAACATCCGCTACCTGCTGTGCAACGCGGATGAAATGGAACCGAACACCTGGAAAGACCGCATGCTGATGGAGCAACTGCCCCATCTGCTGATCGAAGGCATGCTGATCAGTGCCCGCGCTCTGAAAACCTACCGTGGCTACATCTTCCTGCGTGGCGAGTACACCACCGCCGCCAAGCACCTCAACCGTGCCGTGGAAGAAGCCAAGGCGGCAGGTCTGCTGGGCAAGAACATTCTGGGCAGCGGCTTCGATTTCGAGCTGTTCGTGCACACCGGCGCCGGGCGTTACATCTGCGGTGAAGAAACCGCACTGATCAACTCCCTCGAAGGCCGCCGCGCCAACCCGCGCTCCAAGCCGCCCTTCCCTGCCGCCGTTGGCGTGTGGGGCAAGCCGACCTGCGTAAACAACGTTGAAACCCTGTGCAACGTGCCGGCGATCATTGCCGACGGCGTTGACTGGTACAAATCGTTGGCCCGCGAAGGCAGCGAAGACATGGGCACCAAGCTCATGGGCTTCTCCGGCAAGGTCAAGAACCCTGGCCTGTGGGAACTGCCATTCGGCGTCACCGCTCGCGAGCTGTTCGAAGACTACGCCGGCGGCATGCGCGACGGTTACAAGCTCAAGGCCTGGCAGCCAGGTGGCGCCGGTACCGGTTTCCTGTTGCCGGAACACCTCGACGCACAAATGTACGCCGGCGGCATCGCCAAAGTGGGTACCCGAATGGGTACCGGCCTGGCGATGGCGGTGGACGACAGCGTCAACATGGTTTCCCTGCTGCGCAACATGGAGCAGTTCTTCGCTCGCGAATCCTGCGGTTTCTGCACCCCGTGCCGTGATGGCTTGCCATGGAGCGTCAAGCTCTTGATGGCCATCGAAGAAGGCCGCGGTCAGCCAGGCGACATCGAGACCCTGCTGGGTCTGGTCGGCTTCCTCGGCCCAGGCAAGACCTTCTGTGCTCACGCACCGGGTGCCGTGGAGCCGTTGGGCAGTGCCATCAAATACTTCCGTCCAGAGTTCGAAGCCGGTATCGCGCCTGCAAGCGCCGCCGTCCCGCCTCTGGCAAGGCCGATCACAGTCGGCGCGTAAACGCTTAAAAGGCGAAGGGTCCGTGCCCTTCGCCTTTCGTCCGATGACGCCTTTCGGGGCTGACTGGATTCGGACGGATAACAAGATTCCATTAGCCACGCCCGCTGACACCGGGCCAACGAAGACCTTTGAACCATGGCCACTATCCACGTAGACGGCAAAGCGCTCGAAGTCGACGGGGCAGACAACCTGTTACAGGCATGTCTGTCGCTGGGCCTCGACATCCCTTATTTCTGCTGGCACCCCGCGCTTGGTAGCGTCGGGGCCTGCCGCCAGTGCGCGGTCAAGCAGTACACCGACGAGAACGACACCCGTGGTCGCATCGTCATGTCCTGCATGACCCCTGCCACCGACAACACCTGGATCTCCATCGACGATGAAGAATCCAAGGCGTTCCGCGCCAGTGTTGTCGAATGGCTGATGACCAACCACCCGCACGACTGCCCTGTGTGCGAAGAAGGCGGTCACTGCCACCTGCAAGACATGACGGTGATGACCGGCCACAACGAGCGCCGTTATCGTTTCACCAAGCGCACCCACCAGAACCAGCAACTGGGCCCGTTCATTTCCCACGAAATGAACCGCTGCATCGCCTGCTACCGCTGTGTGCGTTTCTACAAGGACTACGCCGGCGGCACCGACCTCGGTGTATTCGGCGCCCACGACAACGTGTACTTCGGTCGCGTTGAAGACGGCACCCTCGAAAGCGAATTCTCCGGCAACCTCACCGAGGTCTGCCCGACCGGTGTGTTCACCGACAAGACTCACTCCGAGCGCTACAACCGTAAATGGGACATGCAGTTCTCGCCGAGCATCTGCCATGGCTGCTCCAGCGGTTGCAACATATCCCCGGGCGAGCGTTACGGCGAACTGCGTCGCATCGAAAACCGCTTCAACGGTTCGGTGAACCAGTACTTCCTGTGCGACCGTGGCCGTTTCGGTTATGGCTACGTCAACCGCACCGACCGTCCACGTCAGCCAATGCTGGCCGACGGCACCAAGCTGGGTCTGGATCAGGCGCTGGACAAGGCGGCCGATCTGCTGCGCGGGCGCAACATCGTCGGTATCGGTTCGCCACGTGCCAGCCTCGAAAGCAACTACGCGCTGCGTGAACTGGTCGGCGCCGAGCACTTCTACTCCGGTATCGAGGCCTCCGAACTGGAGCGCATCCGTCTGGTCCTGCAAGTGCTCAAAGACAGCCCGCTGCCCGTGCCGAACATGCGCGACATCGAAGACCACGACGCCGTTTTCGTCCTCGGTGAAGACCTGACCCAGACCGCCGCCCGTATGGCGCTGTCCCTGCGTCAGTCGGTCAAGGGCAAAGCTGAAGACATGGCCGAAGCCATGCGCGTGCAGCCGTGGCTCGACGCTGCGGTGAAGAACATCGGTCAGCACGAACTGAACCCGCTGTTCATCGCCAGCCTGGCCGAAACCAAGCTCGACGACATCGCTGAAGAATGCGTTCACGCCGCTCCCGACGATCTGGCGCGCATCGGTTTCGCCGTGGCCCACGCGCTGGACGCCAGCGCCCCTGCCGTTGAAGGTCTGGACGCGGAAGCCCAGGAACTGGCCAAGCGCATTGCTGATGCCCTGCTCGCGGCCAAACGTCCGCTGATCATCGCCGGTACTTCGCTGGGCTCCAAAGCCTTGATCGAAGCGGCGGCGAACATCGCCAAAGCCCTGAAGCTGCGCGAGAAGAACGGTTCGATCAGCCTGATCGTGCCGGAAGCCAACAGCCTTGGCCTGGCCATGCTCGGTGGCGAATCGGTCGACGCGGCGCTGCAAGCCGTGATCGATGGCAAGGCCGACGCCATCGTCGTGCTGGAAAACGATCTGTACACCCGCACCTCGAAAGCCAAGGTCGATGCCGCGCTGAACGCTGCGAAAGTAGTGATCGTTGCCGACCACCAGAAGACCGCCACCACTGACCGCGCGCAACTGGTGCTGCCAGCGGCGAGCTTTGCTGAAGGCGACGGTACGCTGGTCAGCCAGGAAGGTCGCGCCCAGCGCTTCTTCCAGGTTTTCGATCCGCAATACATGGATGCGAGCATTCTGGTTCACGAAGGCTGGCGCTGGCTGCACGCCCTGCGCTCGACCCTGCTGAACCAGCCGATCGACTGGACGCAACTCGACCACGTCACCGCTGCCGTGGCGTCGAGCACCGAGCAACTGGCGCGCATCGTCGACGCCGCACCGTCTGCCGCGTTCCGCATCAAGGGTCTGAAACTGGCGCGTGAGCCGCTGCGTTATTCCGGTCGCACCGCGATGCGCGCCGACATCAGCGTTCACGAACCGCGTACCCCGCAAGACAAAGACACCGCGTTTGCCTTCTCCATGGAAGGTTACTCGGGCTCGGCCGAACCGCGTCAGCAGGTGCCGTTTGCATGGTCGCCGGGCTGGAACTCGCCGCAAGCCTGGAACAAGTTCCAGGACGAAGTCGGTGGTCACCTGCGTGCTGGCGACCCGGGCACCCGCCTGATCGAAAGCGCCGGCGATTCGCTGAACTGGTTCGCCGCTGCTCCGCGCGCCTTCAACCCGGCGCCGGGCACCTGGCAAGCCGTGCCGTTCTACCACCTGTTCGGCAGCGACGAAAACTCGTCGAAAGCCGCGCCGGTGCAGGAACGCATCCCGGCTCCGTACGTGGCTCTGGCCAAATCCGAAGCGGATCGCCTGGGCGTCAACGACGGTGCTCTGCTGAGCCTGAACGTGGCCGGCCAGACCCTGCGTCTGCCGCTGCGCATCAATGAAGAACTGGGCGCTGGTCTGGTGGCCTTGCCTGCGGGCATCGCCGGCATTCCACCGGCATTCGCCGGCCTGTCCGTCGACAGTCTGCAGGAGGCAGCGCAATGACCTGGTTCACCCCTGAAGTGATCGATGTGATCCTGACGGTCATCAAAGCCATCGTGATTCTGCTGGCCGTCGTGGTCGCGGGCGCGTTGCTCAGCTTTGTCGAACGTCGCCTGCTGGGCTGGTGGCAGGACCGTTATGGTCCGAACCGCGTTGGCCCGTTCGGCATGTTCCAGATCGCCGCCGACATGCTGAAGATGTTCTTCAAGGAAGACTGGACCCCGCCGTTTGCCGACAAGGTGATCTTCACCCTGGCACCGGTGGTGGCCATGTCCGCCCTGCTGATCGCGTTCGCGATCATCCCGATCACCCCGACCTGGGGCGTGGCGGATCTGAACATCGGCCTGCTGTTCTTCTTCGCCATGGCCGGTCTGTCGGTCTACGCGGTGCTGTTCGCCGGCTGGTCGAGCAACAACAAGTTCGCCCTGCTCGGCAGCTTGCGTGCCTCGGCGCAGACCGTGTCCTACGAAGTGTTCATGGGCCTGTCCCTGATGGGCATCGTGGTGCAGGTCGGCTCGTTCAACATGCGCGACATCGTCGAGTACCAGGCGCAGAACCTGTGGTTCATCATTCCGCAGTTCTTCGGCTTCTGTACCTTCTTCATCGCTGGCGTCGCCGTGACTCACCGTCACCCGTTCGACCAGCCGGAAGCGGAACAGGAACTGGCCGACGGTTACCACATTGAATACGCCGGTATGAAATGGGGCATGTTCTTCGTCGGTGAATACATCGGCATCATCCTGATCTCGGCGCTGCTGGTCACCCTGTTCTTCGGTGGCTGGCACGGTCCGTTCGGCATCCTGCCGCAACTGTCCTTCGTCTGGTTCGCACTGAAGACCGCGTTCTTCATCATGCTGTTCATCCTGCTGCGCGCTTCCATCCCGCGTCCGCGTTATGACCAGGTGATGGATTTCAGCTGGAAATTCTGCCTGCCACTGACCCTGATCAATTTGCTGATAACCGCTGCGGTTGTGTTGTGGAACACACCTGCGGTTGCGGTTCAGTGAGGATTTGACCCATGTTCAAATATATTGGCGACATCGTTAAGGGTACCGGTACCCAGTTGCGCAGCCTGGTCATGGTCTTCGGCCATGGCTTCCGCAAGCGCGACACCCTGCAATACCCGGAAGAGCCGGTCTACCTGCCGCCACGCTACCGTGGTCGCATCGTCCTGACCCGTGACCCCGATGGCGAAGAACGTTGCGTAGCCTGCAACCTGTGCGCCGTGGCGTGCCCGGTAGGTTGCATCTCGCTGCAGAAAGCTGAAACCGAAGACGGTCGCTGGTACCCGGACTTCTTCCGTATCAACTTCTCGCGCTGCATTTTCTGCGGTCTCTGCGAGGAAGCCTGTCCGACCACCGCAATCCAGCTGACCCCGGATTTCGAGATGGCCGAGTTCAAACGTCAGGACCTGGTGTACGAGAAAGAAGATCTGCTGATCTCCGGCCCCGGCAAAAACCCTGATTACAACTTCTATCGTGTTGCAGGTATGGCAATCGCTGGCAAGCCGAAAGGCTCTGCGCAGAACGAAGCCGAACCGATCAACGTGAAGAGCTTGCTGCCTTAAGGAAGAACGATGGAATTCGCTTTCTATTTCGCATCGGGTATCGCGGTGGTGTCCACGCTTCGTGTGGTCACCAACACCAACCCTGTGCACGCCCTGCTCTACCTGATCATCTCGTTGATCGCCGTGGCCATGACCTTCTTCGCACTCGGCGCACCGTTCGCCGGCGTGCTGGAAGTGATCGCCTACGCCGGCGCCATCATGGTGCTGTTCGTGTTTGTGGTGATGATGCTGAACCTGGGTCCTGCCTCGGTTCAGCAGGAACGCACCTGGCTTAAGCCCGGTATCTGGGCCGGGCCGGTGATTCTCGCCGCCCTGCTGCTGGCCGAACTGCTGTATGTGCTGTTCGCTCACCAGAGCGGTCAGGCCATCGGCCACACCACCGTCGATGCAAAAGCCGTGGGCGTCAGCCTGTTCGGTCCGTATCTGCTGGTGGTCGAACTCGCCTCGATGCTGCTGCTCGCCGCAGCCGTCACGGCGTTCCATTTGGGCCGTAACGAGGCGAAGGAGTAAGACATGCCTGCTATCCCTCTCGAACATGGTTTAGCCGTCGCCGGCATCCTGTTCTGCCTTGGTCTGGTCGGCCTGATGGTCCGCCGCAACATTTTGTTCGTGTTGATGAGTCTGGAAGTGATGATGAACGCCTCTGCCCTGGCCTTCATCGTTGCAGGCGCCCGTTGGGGCCAACCGGATGGACAGATCATGTTCATCCTGGTGATCAGCCTGGCAGCCGCCGAGGCCAGTATTGGCCTGGCGATCCTGCTGCAACTGTATCGCCGCTTCCACACGCTCGATATCGACGCTGCCAGTGAGATGCGCGGATGAACCTAATCTTTCTGACTTTCGTATTCCCTCTGATCGGTTTCCTGCTGCTGTCGTTCTCCCGTGGACGCTGGTCGGAAAACCTCTCGGCGCTGATCGGCGTGGGTTCCATTGGCTTGTCGGCGATTGTCGCCGCCTACGTCATCTGGCAATTCAACGTCGCGCCTCCCGAGGGCGGTCACTACACCCTGGTCCTGTGGAAGTGGATGGCGGTCGAAGGCTTCAAGCCTGACTTCGCCCTCTACATCGACGGCCTGTCGATCACCATGCTCGGCGTGGTGGTGGGCGTGGGTTTCCTGATCCACCTGTTCGCGTCCTGGTACATGCGCGGCGAAGCGGGTTACTCGCGCTTCTTCTCGTACACCAACCTGTTTATCGCCAGCATGCTGTTCCTGGTGCTCGGCGATAACCTGTTGTTCCTGTACTTCGGCTGGGAAGGCGTGGGTCTGTGCTCGTACCTGTTGATCGGTTTCTACTACAGCAACCGCAACAACGGTAACGCCGCACTCAAGGCCTTCATCGTGACCCGGATCGGCGACGTGTTCATGGCCATCGGCCTGTTCATCCTGTTCCAGCAAGTGGGCACATTGAACATTCAGGAACTGCTGGTGTTGGCACCGCAGAAATTCCAGGTCGGCGACTTCTGGATCACCCTGGCGACCTTGATGCTGCTGGGTGGTGCGGTCGGTAAATCGGCGCAACTGCCACTGCAAACCTGGCTTGCGGACGCAATGGCCGGTCCGACCCCGGTGTCGGCACTGATCCACGCTGCAACCATGGTGACCGCCGGTGTCTACCTGATCGCCCGTACCCACGGTCTGTTCACCCTGGCGCCGGAAATCCTGCACCTGGTCGGCATCGTCGGTGGTGTGACGCTGGTTCTGGCGGGTTTCGCCGCACTGGTACAAACCGACATCAAACGCATCCTCGCCTACTCGACCATGAGCCAGATCGGCTACATGTTCCTGGCGCTGGGCGTTGGTGCCTGGGATGGCGCGATTTTCCACCTGATGACCCACGCCTTCTTCAAGGCCCTGCTGTTCCTTGCGTCCGGTGCGGTGATCGTTGCCTGCCACCACGAGCAGAACATCTTCAAGATGGGCGGTCTGTGGAAAAAACTGCCACTGGCCTACGCCAGCTTCATCGTCGGTGGTGCTGCACTGGCCGCCCTGCCACTGGTCACCGCAGGCTTCTACTCCAAGGACGAAATCCTTTGGGAAGCGTTCGCCAGCGGCAACCACGGTCTGCTCTACGCAGGTCTGGTCGGCGCGTTCATGACTTCGCTGTACACCTTCCGCCTGATCTTCATCACGTTCCACGGTGAAGCCAAGACTGAAGCCCACGCCGGTCACGGCATCGCTCACTGGCTGCCACTGTCGGTACTGATCGTGCTGTCGACCTTCATCGGCGCCATGATCGTTCCACCGCTGCACGGCGTACTGCCTGAGAGCGTTGGCCATGCCGGTGGCGAAGCCAAGCACAGTCTGGAAATCGCTTCGGGCGCCATCGCCCTGGCCGGTATCCTGCTGGCGGCCCTGCTGTTCCTCGGCAAGCGTCGCTTCGTGACGGCGATCGCCAACAGCGGCATCGGCCGTTTCCTTTCGGCCTGGTGGTTCGCTGCCTGGGGCTTCGACTGGATTTACGACAAACTGTTCGTCAAGCCGTACCTTGCGATCAGCCATGTACTGCGCAGAGACCCGCTCGACCAGACCATCGGTCTGATCCCGCGTATGGCCAAAGGCGGTCACACCGCCCTGAGCCGCACCGAGACCGGTCAACTGCGTTGGTATGCCGCCTCGATGGCTGCTGGTGCCGTGCTGGTAATCGGCGCCATCGTGCTGGTAGCGGTCTGATATGAACCTTGCGAATTTGCGAAAGGAAACGAGCCCGTCATGATTCTGCCTTGGCTAATCCTGATCCCCTTCATCGGCGGCCTGCTGTGCTGGATGGGTGAGCGCTTCGGCGCTACCCTCCCCCGCTGGATTGCGCTGTTGACCATGACCCTGGAACTCGCCCTCGGCCTCTGGCTGTGGGCCCACGGTGACTATTCATTTGCTCCGGCGCCTGGCGCCGATCCGACCTGGGCGCTCGAGTTCAAGCACGTCTGGATCCAGCGCTTCGGCATCAACGTGCACTTGGCCCTCGACGGCCTGTCGCTGTTGATGATCCTGCTGACCGGCCTGCTGGGTATCCTCTCGGTACTCTGCTCGTGGAAAGAGATTCAACGTCACGTTGGCTTCTTCCACCTGAACCTGATGTGGATCCTGGGCGGCGTTATCGGCGTGTTCCTCGCCCTCGACCTGTTCATGTTCTTCTTCTTCTGGGAAATGATGCTGGTGCCGATGTACTTTCTCATCGCGCTCTGGGGTCACAGTTCTTCGGACGGCAAGAAAACCCGGATCTACGCAGCGACCAAGTTCTTCATCTTCACTCAGGCTTCCGGCCTGATCATGCTGGTGGCGATCCTCGGTCTGGTGCTGGTCAACTTCAACAACACCGGCGTGATTACCTTCAACTACGCCGACCTGTTGAAGACCAAGATGTCGATGACCACCGAGTACATCCTGATGCTCGGCTTCTTCATCGCCTTCGCGGTCAAGCTGCCAGTCGTACCGTTCCACTCGTGGTTGCCTGATGCCCACGCCCAGGCGCCGACTGCCGGTTCCGTCGACCTCGCCGGTATCCTGCTGAAAACCGCGGCTTACGGTCTGCTGCGTTTCGCCCTGCCGCTGTTCCCGAATGCTTCGGCCGAGTTCGCGCCGATCGCCATGACCCTCGGTCTGATCGGGATCTTCTACGGTGCGTTCCTCGCTTTCGCGCAAACCGACATCAAGCGTCTGATCGCCTTCTCGTCCGTTTCCCACATGGGCTTCGTACTGATCGGCATCTACTCCGGCAGCCAACTGGCGCTGCAGGGTGCCGTGATCCAGATGCTGGCGCACGGTCTGTCAGCCGCGGCACTGTTTATTCTCAGCGGTCAGCTGTACGAGCGTCTGCACACCCGTGACATGCGTGAGATGGGCGGTCTGTGGTCGCGTATCGCTTACCTGCCGGCGATCAGCCTGTTCTTCGCCGCCGCCTCGCTGGGCCTGCCGGGTACCGGTAACTTCGTCGGCGAGTTCCTGATCCTGATCGGTACGTTCGCCAGTGCGCCATGGATCACCGCGATTGCCACCTCCGGTCTGGTGTTCGGTTCGGTCTACTCGCTGATCATGATCCACCGTGCCTACTTCGGTCCGTCGAAATCGGATTCGATCCTGCACGGCATGGACGGTCGCGAACTGATCATGGTGCTGGGCCTTGCGGTGCTGCTGGTTTACCTCGGCGTCTACCCGCAACCGTTCCTCGACACTTCCGCCGCCACGATGCATGGCGTGCAGCAGTGGCTCGGCACCGCCTTCACTCAACTCGCTTCGGCCCGGTAAGAGCGCTATGGAATTCACGATTCAACACTTTATTGCGCTTGCGCCACTGTTGATCACCAGCCTCACCATTATCGTGGTGATGCTGGCAATCGCCTGGCGCCGCAACCACTCGCAGACCTTCCTGATCTCGGTCGCCGGTCTGAACCTGGCCTTGCTGTCGATCCTGCCAGCCCTGAAAGTCGCGCCTCTGGCCGTGACGCCACTGCTGCAAGTCGACACCTTCGCCTGCCTGTATATGGCGCTGATCCTGGTCGCCACCCTCGCCTGTGTAACCCTCGCCCACGCCTACCTCGGCGATGGCGGTTCGGGTTACCCGGGCAACCGTGAAGAACTGTACCTGCTGATCCTGATGGCCGCCGCCGGTGGTCTGGTTCTGGTCAGCGCGCAGCACCTGGCCGGGCTGTTCATCGGTCTGGAACTGCTGTCGGTACCGGTCTACGGTCTGGTGGCTTATGCCTTCTTCAACAAGCGTTCGCTGGAAGCCGGCATCAAGTACATGGTGCTGTCGGCGGCCGGTTCCGCGTTCCTGTTGTTCGGTATGGCCCTGCTCTACGCTGACGCCGGCACCCTGAGCTTCAACGGTATCGGTCAGGCCCTGGCTACCACCAACCTGCCGAGCTCGCTGGCGCAGTTGGGTCTGGGCATGATGCTGATCGGTCTGGCGTTCAAGCTGTCGCTGGTACCGTTCCACCTGTGGACCCCGGATGTCTACGAAGGTGCTCCGGCACCAGTCGCCGCGTTCCTCGCCACGGCGTCGAAGGTTGCCGTGTTCGCGGTGATGGTGCGTCTGTTCCAGATCTCCCCTGCTGCCAGCAGTGGCGTGCTGAGCGACGTGCTGAGCGTGATCGCCATCGCTTCGATCCTGTTCGGTAACCTGCTGGCCCTGACCCAGAGCAACCTCAAGCGTCTGCTCGGTTACTCGTCCATTGCGCACTTCGGCTACCTGCTGATTGCCTTGGTGGCGAGCAAGGGTCTGGCGGTGGAAGCCATCGGCGTGTACCTGGTCACCTACGTGATCACCAGCCTCGGCGCATTCGGCGTGATCACTCTGATGTCTTCGCCGTACAACGGCCGTGACGCCGACGCGCTGTACGAGTACCGCGGCCTGTTCTGGCGCCGTCCGTACCTGACCGCCGTACTGACCGTGATGATGCTGTCCTTGGCCGGTATCCCGCTGACTGCCGGCTTCATCGGCAAGTTCTACATCATCGCTACCGGCGTCGAGTCGCACCAATGGTGGCTGGTCGGTTCGCTGGTACTGGGCAGCGCCATCGGCGTGTTCTACTACCTGCGCGTGATGGTCACCCTGTACCTGATCGAACCGAACCTGCGCCGCCACGACGCCCAGCTGCACTGGGAACAGAAGGCTGGCGGCGTAATGCTGCTGGCCATCGCCCTGGTCGCTTTCTTCCTGGGTGTGTACCCGCAGCCATTGCTGACTCTGGTTCAGCAGGCGGGTCTGACGGGCTGATATTCGGCTGGCTGGAAACGGAAACGGCACCTTCGGGTGCCGTTTTTGTTTTACGGATTCTATGTAGCAACAAATAACCTGTGGCGAGGGAGCTTGCTCCCGCTGGGACGCGAAGCGGCCCCGCTGTTCAGTTGAGAAGTGGGGCCTGCTACGCAGTCCAGCGGGAGCAAGCTCCCTCGCCACAATGGCATCACAGTTTCTTCACCATTGGCACGCAGGCCAGTTGCAAACCTGAAGGCGATTGATAAATCGCACTCTCCTCCCCGACATAACCACAGCGACGATAAAAGTCGACCGCATTCAACGTCGCGTCTAGACACACCTCGGTCAGCCCGAGATTCCGCGCCAGATCTTCGAGAAAGAACAGAACACGCTTGCCCAGCCCACGCTGCATGAAATCCGGGCGAATGAAGATCGCGCCGATTTCACGGTAATCCAGATCGAGCATGCCGGTCGCTACAGCCTCACCCTCAATGCAGCCCAGATAAAAGTGTTTTTCCATCAGCGTGTCGTAGCCGTCTTTGGCCGCCCCTTTGGTCCAGTCGAGCATTTGCTGCTGGCTGTAGGCACCGATGCATTGGTGCCGGATGGCCAGGCGCCGAATGTCGAACGCGATCCAGGCATCGTCCGGGGTAGCTCTTCTGATGTCGAACATTTCTCTCTCCATGAGGTATGTGCGGACGGGAATGAACCTGCGAAGGTAACAGCCATTTCTGCACAAATGTGGATCAATCAGTCCACATTTCCACAGATGCCGTGGCAAACCCGGATCATTGTGGGAGCGTGGCTTGCCCGCGAAGGCGTCGGCACATTCAATATCTTCATTGACTGACACTCCGCTTTCGCGAGCAAGCCCGCTCCCACAGGTTACGTGTCGTTCACAGCCCTTATGGCAACCCCGATTACCGTGGGAGCGTGGCTTGCCCGCGAAGGCGTCGGCACATTCAATATCTTCATTGACTGACACTCCGCTTTCGCGAGCAAGCCCGCTCCCACAGGTTACGTGTCGTTCACAGCCCTTATGGCAACCCCGATTACCGTGGGAGCGTGGCTTGCCCGCGAAGGCGTCGGCACATTCAATATCTTCATTGCCCGACACTCCGCTTTCGCGAGCAAGCCCGCTCCCACAGGTTACGTGTCGTTCACAGCCCTTATGGCAACCCCGATTACCGTGGGAGCGTGGCTTGCCCGCGAAGGCGTCGGCACATTCAATATCTTCATTGACTGACACTCCGCTTTCGCGAGCAAGCCCGCTCCCACAGGTTACGTGTCGTTCACAGCCCTTATGGCAACCCCGATTACCGTGGGAGCGTGGCTTGCCCGCGAAGGCGTCGGCACCTTCAATATCTTCATTGACTGACACTCCGCTTTCGCGAGCAAGCCCGCTCCCACAGGTTTGCGTGGCGTTCACAAAACCCAGGTTCAGCCACATGACGAAATTGTAATTCCCCCATCACCTTGGCGTTATCCGCAGCTTGCAACGATGTGACCCGGCGACCAATGCCGGCGGGCCTTTGCCCGTCGAACAATAAAACCACGCCGACGCACGTTCCCGTTCTGCCGAACCCAAGGAGTGTTTGATGGTTAACAATACAAAAATGTCGATGGCCGCTTTAGCGGTGGTGGTCGGCTCCGGGCCGTCCATGGTGTTTGCAGAAGACAAGCCTGAGGGCTTTGTCGAAGGCAGCAGCCTGACGGTGCTCAACCGCAACTTCTACTTCAATCGTGATCATCGCGACGGCCAGTCCAGCCCCACCGGCAACGGTTATTCCGAAGCCTGGGCGCATGCGGTGATCAGCAAGTTCGAATCCGGTTTCACCCAAGGCACCGTCGGGGTCGGTGTCGATGCATTTGCCATGCTCGGCTTGAAACTCGACACCGGTGACGGCCGCAACGGCGGGCGCAGTTCGTTCGATGTGCTGCCGGTCAACAGTGACGGCCAGGCGCGGGATGAATACACCAAGATCGGTGGCGCCGCCAAAGTGCGGGCCTTCGATACCGTGGTCAAGGTCGGTGATGTGTTCCCGGCCAACCCGGTGGTGGCCGCAGGTGATTCGCGCCTGCTGCCGGAAAGCTTTCGCGGTGTGACGGCGTCCAACACCAGTATCGACGGTCTGTCGATTCAGGGCGGTCGTTTGCATGCGATGAGCCAACCGGTGTCCAGCGACATGCGCGAAAATTTCGCCACGTTCTACGCCGGCCCGGTCAATTCGCCGTGGATCGCTTATGGCGGGGGCGACTACGTGCTGAACAAGAACCTCAGTTTCAGCCTGTACTCCAGCCGCCTCAAGGATGCCTGGAACCAGTATTACGCCGGCACCGCTTGGACCTATCCACTGACGGACGACCTGTCGCTGTTCGGCGGCCTGAACTATTACAAGGCGGTCGACGAAGGCAAGCAACTGCTCGGCGAGTTCGACAACAACATCTGGAGCGGCCGCGTCGGGGTGAAACTCGGTGCGCACTCCGTCGCCCTCTCCCACCAGCGCAACAACGGCAATGACGACTTCGATTACCTGCGCCAGTCCGACTCGATCTTCCTCGATAACTCGATCCAGTACAGCGACTTCAACTCGCCGAAGGAACGTTCGTGGATGGTGCGCTACGACCTCGACATGAGCCCTTACGGCGTACCCGGTCTGTCGTTCATGACCCGTTACGCACGCGGCACCGACGCCGACTACTCCAACGCCAACGCCGTGTACATGCGCCGCGATGCCGAAGGCAATCCGCTGACCGACCAGAAGCGCTGGGAGCGCGACGTCGAAGTCAAATACGTGGTGCAGAGCGGTTCGATGAAAGACCTGTCGCTGCGTTTGCGCCAGGCCACCACCCGCGCCACGGCGTTCGAGTCGGATCTGGATGAAGTGCGGGTGATTGTCGAGTATCCGCTGGCGATTCTTTGATTACGCGGCTGATGCAAATTCACCTTTAGAAGCTCCTTGCTCCTTTGGTAAGAGGTGAATCTTTTGGCGTCCTTCGGGGCGCCTTTTTTTGCTTTGCGGTCGCGACATAATCAACCCGCTATCAAGACAACCTAGCGGGTAGCTGATTAAGCCGAGCTTTAGCGTAAAGGCAGCATCAGGGTTATAGGGGAAATGTCGGGGCACGGAATGAATCCCGCGTACTTGATATAAAAGCTCGACAGCCGATCATTCAAGGGATGAACAATTATCGCGCTGGATCCGATCGACTGAGACGCGTTGAGGGCTCTTTCAATCGCATCTTGCAGTAAATCGACAGCGAAACCTTGGCCCTGAGCTTCGCGCGTTACCCCCATACGCCCCAATAGAGTGACCGGATGGACACTGGGCGAGTTGCGTTGACGGCTTTTCGGCATGACGCTGGCGCGGGCGACTGATCCGCTGGATAGCGTGTAGTAGGCCATCACATTCGACGTACCTTTGAGGCAACTGACGTACACAACAGCCTGCTTGGTGGATTGGGCTTTTCGCGCCTTCCTCTGCAGGTATTGGTCAATGGTCACCTCACCAGAATCGAAGGCATCAAGTTCGTGTTGGTCGTTGAGCTTCTCGGGCGCGGTCAACTCCAACGTTTTGGACGAGCGAGCAGTTGGTGCAGGCATTCGTTACCTCGAGCCGGATTGGCTTCAATAGCCTGTTCGAATGCGTCAAATGCGCTGTCGTCGAGAAGGAACAGTCGTTTATCCAGAATCACCTCTTCAGCTTTTTGGCAGGCAGCTTCCAGGATAAAACTTGTGCGATCACGACCAGACATGGCGGCTGCCAAATCGATCAGATTACGTTTCTTTTCGTCCGCTCTCATGTTGATTGGAACGGGTTTGGATTTTTCAACGCTTTCAGTTGTGGACATGTGTTCTGTTTCCCATCTGGGTAGGTGATGTTGGAACTGGAGCCTCCTTATGGCGTTAGCACATCAGCTTTTGTTTACTTTTCATTTTCTGACTCCTTGAGTGGCCCGGAGAGGTTCAGGCCATGCTCTTAACGTGAGATCTAACGTTTGAGGTACGAAGCCATGAGAGCGGCTTCGGAGTCGATTCTATACCGACCGTGTAGCTAATGCATATACGCGTATAGCTTTCAGATACACGGTCATTTTATTCAGGTCTGGCGAGAAAAGGATCCTCGTCAAAGGACCTTCGCCTACGTCGCGACTTCCACGTTATCCAGCGCTTTGTTCACCGCCAGTTCACCGAGCATGACCACCTGCGCGATGCCGAGCAGCGTCTTGCGATGCGTGCCCTCCAGCAACGCGGCGAAGTCGCCGAGCATCACCGTGGCCGAGGCCAGGGATTCGCAGGCGTTGGCCAGCAGGGATTCGGTGTCGGCGTTGGGATTGACCAGAAACAGCGCGTTGGCGGTGTAAGGCGTGGCCATGATGGGCGCTGCGGGCTTGAGGTAGTAGTCGAGGGCGCGCTCGGCGGCTTCGTGGAGTTTGTGGGTGTCGATGGCGGCGTAGGGGGATGTTGGATCGGGGTCTGCAGCAGCGTTCGCTTCGGGCGGATTGGGTGTTGGCTTTTTCATAATGTTTTCACTCAGCTTGACGGTGGAGCTGGCCCTTTCGGTTCCACGCGAAGGGGTGGCAGCTGTACGCAGGTTGGAACCCGGGCAACTGAGCAAAACCCGACAGACTCGAAGTCTCCCGCGCACAGCCGCCATAACGGAGTGCACACATGAAAGTGCGCAAGCATACGTCATGAACGGTGCGTTTTGCGTCAGTTAACCGAGGGGTTCCAATCCCGATCGCTGATTTGGCAGCGACCCACACAGGCTAGAGAGCGGACGTCCGAGGGACAACCTGAAAACATTGTGGGAAGGCTCAGCTTTTCCCACACAACCTTTAAACATTCCGAATCTAAATACAGATCGTGATACTGAAAATGTGCCCCGTGTAGGAGCTGCCGAAGGCTGCGATTTTTTGACTTTGAAGACCAAGATCAACAGATCGCAGCCTTCGGCAGCTCCTACAGGGATTAGGTGTTGGTTAGCCACCACTGTTGCGGCACACGCCTGCCACGCTGTACTTGAGCGTATTGAGCTGCCCTTGCGAGTCTTCGTAAGTCATGGCCGTCGGCACCACCGAGCAAGCCGGCTGCGGCTTCACCACGCTGACGATTTTCACCACGTCGAGCTGCATGCCGTATTCGTATTCCTTGACCACCGGCGCCGCTTTGCCGCGCTCGGCCGCGTATTGTTCCATGGCTTTGGCGTTGGCGCTGAAAGCGCGCTCGAAGGTGCGATCACCGCCGCCCTCGGCCAGTGCATTCACGGACATCGCCATGACGCTGGCGAACACGATCGACTTAAGCATTTTCATCTCCATTTCCTTCCCTTCCAGGCCCGAAAAAAAGCCCGGCATCGATGCGCGATGACGGGCTTGCGCAGGTTCAGGCAGCGTTAAAGATCCTGAGTTTTCTGGTCGTTCTTTTCATTGACCACCACCGGGTTGGCAGCGGTTTTTTCCTTGGCCACGAACAGCTCCACGGCGCGGTCGTTGGCGGTCATCATCCGGTCGAAGGTGCGGTCACCACCGCCTTCGGCGATGGCCAGTGACGACAGCATCAGGGCGGTTGCGAAGGCACTCAGTTGGGCGAATTTCATAGTTGACTCCTCGTTTAAGTAACTGACGGGATCAAGGTAACAAGGTGAACCTTTCGTGACGGTGGCGGGGGAATTACATATCCGTTATCTGCCGGATCAGTGCACGGAACCCATGTGGGAGCGGGCTTGCTCGCGAAAGCGGTGTGTCATCCAACATTGATGTCGACTGACACGGCCTCTTCGCGAGCAAGCCCGCTCCCACAGGAGATCACCTACTCAGACGGTACGGTGCCCTCATCCCGGCGATGGGCGATCTGGTACAGCGCGGGCAAGATCAGCAACGTGAGGATCGTCGAGGACAGAATCCCGCCGATCACCACGGTTGCCAGTGGCCGCTGCACCTCGGCGCCGGTGCCGGTCGCCAGCGCCATCGGAATAAACCCCAGCGACGCCACCAGCGCGGTCATCAACACTGGCCGCAAGCGCGTCAGCGCGCCGACGTTGATTGCCTCCGACAGTGAGCGCCCTTCCTCGCGCAAATTGCGAATGAACGCGATCATCACCAAACCGTTGAGCACCGCCACCCCGGACAACGCGATAAACCCCACGCCAGCGGAAATCGACAACGGAATATCCCGCAGCCACAGCGCCATCACCCCGCCGGTCAAGGCAAACGGAATCCCGGTAAACACCAGCAAGCCGTCCTTCAGATTGTTGAACATCATGAACAGCAACCCGAACACCAGCAGCAACGCCACCGGCACCACGATCTGCAAGCGCTTGGCCGCCGATTGCAGTTGCTCGAACTGCCCGCCCCAATTGGTCCAGTAACCGGCCGGCACCTGCACCTCGCGCTCGATCACCGCACCCGCCTCGCTGACGAACGAGCCGATATCCCGCCCGCGCACGTTGGCGCTGACGATCACCAGACGCTTGCCGTTCTCGCGGCTGACCTGGTTCGGCCCGAGCACCAGATCGAGGCTGGCGACGTCCTTCAGGGCGATAAAACCGATCTGGTTCGCCGCACCACTCAGCGCCGGCACCGGAATCAGCAGCGCCGACAAGCCGTCGATGTCCTTGCGCATCGCGTCGGACAAGCGCACCACCATGTCGAAGCGCCGATCGCCCTCGTACAAGGTGCCGGCCTGACGCCCACCGACGGCCACAGCGATGGTGTCCTGCACATCGCCGACATTGAGTCCATAACGCGCCGCCTTGTCGCGGTCGATGTTGATGGTCAGCACCGGCAACCCGGTGGTCTGCTCGACCTTCACTTCAGAGGCACCGTTAACCTTCTGCATCGCGGCCGCGATCTTCGCCGCCGTGGCGTTGAGCACGTCCATGTCATCGCCGAACACCTTGACCGCGACATCGCTGCGCACGCCGGAGATCAGTTCGTTGAAGCGCAACTGGATCGGCTGCGACAGCTCATAGTTGCTGCCCGGCAACATCGCGGCGGCTTGTTGCAACTCGGCCATCAGGGTTTCGCGGGACTTTTTCGGGTCTGGCCATTGGTCCTTGGGCTTGAGCATCACGTAGCTGTCGGAGATGTTCGGCGGCATTGGGTCGGAAGCAATTTCCGCCGTACCGGTGCGGGCGAACACCCGTTCAACCTCCGGCACTTTGGCCAGGATCAACGTTTCCAGGCGCTGCTGCATATCCACCGATTGCGTCAGGCTGGTGCCCGGCACACGCAGCGCTTGCAGGGCGAAATCCCCCTCACTGAGGCTCGGCACAAACTCGCTGCCCATGCGGCTGGTGAGCACGCCGCTGAGCACGATCACCGCCAACGCCGCGCCCACGGCCACCGCGCGATGCGCCATGACCCAGGCCAACGCCGGCGCATACACCCGACGGGCGCCGCGCATCACCGCACCCTCCTCTTCCTTGACCTTGCCGGTGACGAACAGCGCAATCGCTGCCGGCACAAAGGTCACCGACAGCAGCATCGCACCGAGCAGCGCGATGACCACGGTGAACGCCATCGGGTGGAACATTTTCCCTTCGACGCCGCTCAACGCGAAGATCGGCAGGTACACCACCATGATGATCAACTGGCCGAAAATCAGCGGTCGGCGCGCCTCTTTTGCTGCGGCAAAGACTTCCTTGAAACGCTCGGCACGGGTCAGCAAGCGCCCGTGATGCTGCTGCGCGTGGGCCAGGCGGCGCAGGGTGTTTTCGACGATCACCACCGCACCGTCGACGATGATCCCGAAGTCCAGCGCACCGAGGCTCATCAGGTTGGCGCTGACCTTGTTGCTGAACATCCCGGTGAAGGTGAACAGCATCGACAGCGGAATCACCATCGCGGTGATCAACGCGGCGCGGATGTTGCCGAGGAACAGGAACAGAATCGCGATCACCAGAATCGCGCCTTCGATCAGGTTCTTTTTCACCGTGGCGATGGCTTTGTCGACCAGGTGCGTGCGGTCATACACCGGCACGGCGATCACGCCTTGCGGCAAGGATTTGTTGATCTGTTCGAGCTTGCTGGCCACCGCTTGCGAGACGGTGCGGCTGTTCTCGCCGATCAACATGAACACCGTGCCCAGCACCACTTCACGACCGTTTTCGGTGGCGGCACCGCTGCGCAACTCACGGCCGATTTCCACGCTGGCGACGTTCTTCACCCGGATCGGCGTGCCGTCGACGTTGGCCATGACGATGTTGGCGATGTCTTCGGTACTCGCCACCTGCCCCGGTGCGCGGATCAGCAATTGCTCGCCGCTGCGCTCGATGTACCCGGCGCCGACGTTGGCGTTGTTGCGCTCCAGCGCGGTGATCAGATCGGTGAGGGTGAGCTTGTACGCGGCGAGGCGTTTCGGGTCCGGCGCGATCTGGTATTCCTTGGCAAACCCGCCGATGGTGTTGATCTCGGCGACACCCGGCACGTTGCGCAATTGCGGCTTGATGATCCAGTCCTGAATCACCCGCAGATCGGTCGGCGTGTAGGCGCTGCCGTCTTCCTTCAGCGCGCCCTCCTGGGCTTCCACCGTCCATAAAAAGATCTCGCCGAGGCCGGTAGAGATCGGCCCCATCACCGCTTCCGCGCCTTCGGGCAATTGCTCCTTGGCGATCTGCAAACGCTCGTTGACCAGTTGGCGAGCGAAGAACAGGTCGGTGCCGTCCTTGAAAATGACGGTGACCTGCGACAGGCCCGAGCGCGACAGCGAACGGGTCTGCTCCAGCGCCGGCAACCCGGCCATCGCGGTTTCAATCGGGAAAGTAATGCGCTGCTCGGTCTCCAGCGGCGAGAACCCGGCGGCGCCGGTGTTGATCTGCACCTGGACGTTGGTGATGTCGGGCACGGCGTCGATCGGCAGCTTTTGATAACTGGCGATGCCGAGGCCGGCCATGAGCAGAACGGCGAGCAACACGATGATGCGCTGCTCGATGGCAAACTGGATCAGGCGTTCGAACATGGGAACCTTCCAGAATTAATGACTGTGCTCGGCTGAGGCTTTGCCCAGCTCCGACTTGAGGACGAAGCTGCCGGCGCTGGCGACTTGCACGCCCGGTTCCAGCCCTTGGGTGACTTCCACGTGGCCGGCTGCGCGGCTGCCCAGCTCGACGGCCTGCGCCTTGAAACCGTCATCGGTGCGCACGAACACCGTGGGTTTGTCCTCGACGGTCTGGATCGCGGTTTCCGGCACGGCGACTTTGGCCTGGCGGCTCTCGGTGGCGACCCGCGCGGTGACGAACAGCCCCGGGCGCCACGAGCCTTTAGGGTTTTCCACGGTCACGCGCACGGTCGCGGTGCGGGTCTGTTCGCCGAGCAGGCTGCCGACGTACGCCACGCTGCCGCTCACTTCGGCTTTCAATTCCGGCGCGCTGACGGTGACCGGTTTGCCCACCTGCACCTTGGTCAGATCCTTGGGCGAGACACCGAAGGTCACCCACACGCGAGACAAGTCCGAAAGGGTAAACGCCGCCGTGGTTTCATCGACCACCTCGCCCGGCGTCAGGTGTTTTTCCACCACCACGCCGTCGAACGGTGCGCGCAGTTCGTAGCGATTGCCGCCGGTGGCGACCACGCTGCCGCTGAGTACGCTGATTTTCTGCCGGGCGTTGTTCATGGCGATTTCCGCCTCTTCCAACGCCTGCTTCGCCTGGAGGAAATCCTGTTCGGCGGAGATCTTGTCCTGCCAGAGCTTTTTCTCGCGTTCGTAGGTGGTGCGCGCCAACGCCAAGCGACGTTGCGCGGCAGCCTGCTCGCTGCGCTGATCGGAAATCTGCTGACTGGCGATCACTGCCAGCAACTGGCCCTTCTTCACCGCTTGCCCGAGGTTGACCGCCACCGACTCGACCACCCCCGGCACGCGCGGCACGACGTGCGCGGTGCGGTCTTCGTCGAAGCGCACTTCGCCGGGGAACGACAGGCCGAGACTGATGCTCTGCGTCCGCGCCTCGGCCAGTTGAATGCCTGCCGCCGCGATCTGCTCGGTACTCAATTCGATGTGGCCTTCTTCGGCATGTTCGCCTTCGGCGGCCGCGCCCTCCTCGGCGTGATCGGCGTGATCGGCGTGCTCCGCCGCTTCATCAGCATGCGCGTCGATATTTGAATTGGCCGGCCACATCGAGCCGATGCCAATGCCCAGCGCCAAGGTCGCGACCGCGACCACCAGCAGTTTTTTATCCATGGAAACTCCTCTGCGCCGTGCCATCGCGCAGTTGTCTGAAAAGTGAAATTCAAGGGCTGACGCTGAGGTCGCCGTAGATCCGTTCGAGGCGCACGCGGGCGTCGGTCGCCTCGCTGACGGCCTGGATGTATTGGCTGCGCGCGGCAATCAGGGTGCGCTGGGCGTCGAGCACATCGAGGAAGCCGAATTTGCCCATTTCGAAACCACGGGTGGCGCTGTCCACTGCACTTTGTGCGGCGGGCAGGATGCTCTGGTTGAACGCGTTGACTTCGCCATTGGCGGTCTGCCATTGCTCAAGGCTGGTCTGGACTTCGGTGCGCAAACGCAGCTCGGTGGCGTTGCGCAGATCCCGCGCCTGATCGCTGCGCCGTGCGGCGGCGAGCACGTTGCCCTGATTACGGTTGAACAGCGGAATCGGCATCGACAGCCCGACCACGTTGACCCGCTCACGCTCGGTTTCGCTGTACTGGCTGCCAATGCTCACGGTCAGGTCGGGAATGCGCTGCGACTTTTCCAGGCCCAACGATGCTTCGCGTTGATCAATCTGCAGTTTCGCCAGACGCAGCTCGGCGGTCTGGTTCAGACGCTCGAGCAAACGACTGGGCGGCGGCAGCGTGGCGAGGTTTTGCGTCGCGGCTTGCACATTGGTCGAAGTCGGCAACGGTGCGCCCATGACTTGTGCCAGTTGCTGATAGGCGTTGGCCTGATCGCGCTCGGCGCGGCTCACCTCCAGGCGCACCTCCGAGAGCTGCACTTGCGCCCGCGTGCCTTCGACCGGCGACGACTTGCCGGCCTCGATCCGCCCCTGAGCAACGCGCACACCGTGCTCGGCCAGTTGCAGTGACTGGCGCGACAGCTGCAAGCGTTGCTGCGCGGTTTGCGCGCTGTTGAACGCCTGGATCACATCGGCGCGCAAGGCATTGCGTTTGCGCTCCAGTTCGATACCGGCAGCGTCCTGCGCACGGCTGGCGACATCGATGCGCGCGCCGCGTTTGCCGCCCAGTTCAATCGGCTGGCTGAGCATCACCGTGGTAGTGCGCGAGTCGCGTCGGGTGTCTTCGGCTTCCCACGACACCTCGGGGTTGGGGATCAGTCCAGCCTGTTGGCGGTCGCCCTCGGCTATGCCGATTTCCCACTGCGCGGCCGCGAGATCGGGGTTGCCGGCGAAGGCACTTTGCAGCGCCTGATCCAGCGTCAGGGTCGATGCGCTGGCCAGGCTGCTGCACGCCAACAACAAGAGGCCACTGGCGGTTTTGTTCAGGCGTGATCGCGCCGTCAGTTCGATTAAACCGGGCAATGGAGGGCTTCCTTTAATTCAGGATTTTTCGATGCCGCCAAGTTAGGGTTTTGAACTTATCGACAAGGTGACTGGAACATTACAAATCCGTTATCCACGGTTTGGCAAAGTTGTTTTGTTCTAGGATGCGAAGTGCAAACGGCTTTGTCGTAATACATGGAAACAAATACTCGGTAGTTATCTGCCGAACAGCACTTGCCTGAATGCAATACATGTCTGCTGGCGCATTCAAGCTGCGACAGGCTGTCGCGGATGGCCGTTTTAAAGGCCTCCGAGATTGACCCTGTAGCCACTACAGCCTTTACCGTGTTCGTCATTCAGTTATTCAACTGCGTCCGGAAGAACTTACAAAAACCATAATTTTCCCGGCCACCTTAATTAAATATCCCTTAAATAAAAGTGGTGATAGATCATGCGAATCCTTGTCGTCGAGGACGAGCTTAAAGCTGCCGAATACTTGCATCAGGGTTTGACCGAAAGTGGTTATATCGTTGACCACGCCGCCACCGGTGCCGATGGATTGCATCTGGCGCAACAGCAGGCGTATGACCTGATCATTCTCGACGTGAACTTGCCGGAACTGGACGGCTGGGGGGTGCTGGAACAACTGCGCCGCACCCACTCGACGCGGGTGATGATGCTCACCGCGCGCGGGCGGCTGGCGGACAAGATTCGTGGTCTGGATCTGGGCGCCGACGACTATCTGGTCAAGCCGTTCGAGTTTCCCGAACTGCTCGCGCGGGTGCGCACCCTGATGCGCCGCAGCGAAAACATCCCGGTGCCGCAGGTGTTGAAGGTCGCCGATCTGGAGCTTGATCCGGGCCGCCATCGGGCGTTTCGTGGCGAGCAGCGCATCGACCTGACCACCAAGGAATTCGCCCTGCTGCATCTGCTGATGCGCCAGTCCGGCGAGGTGCTGACCCGCACTCAGATCATCTCACTGGTGTGGGACATGAATTTCGACTGCGACACCAACGTGGTCGAAGTGTCGATCCGGCGCTTGCGGGCGAAGATCGATGACCCGTTCGACAACAAACTGATCCACACCCTGCGCGGTGTCGGCTACGTGCTGGAGGCGCGGGAATGAAGCCGGCCAGCCTGTCGATGCGCCTCGGTTTGACCGTGAGTATTCTCGGCGCGCTGTTGGTGGTGTTTCTGGCGATCCTCGCCTATTTCGCTCTGACCCATGAGCTGAATGCGCTGTCCCGCGACAGCCTGGACAAGAAGATGGCGCAGGTTGAACACAGCCTGTCGCTGTACGTCGACGCCAATGAAGTCAGTGGCAAGCCGCACATTCTGCTCGATCAGGTCATGGGCCATGACAACCTGACGCTGACGATTTATGACCGTTCGAACCTGCGTTCGCCGCTGCTCAAGTCCGGCTCAGGACTGAAGGATCCGCGCGCCGAGTTACGCGCGGTGCAAGCTGCCACCGAGCAATTGACCTACAGCGACAGCACCGATGGCGAGGGTGCAAAATTCCTTACCGCGTCAAAGCTGATTCGCCTCAAGGACGGCAGCCGCGTGCCGGTGCTGCTGTCGATGGACAACGCGCATGATCAGGCGCTACTCAGCGCCTACCTGCGCTCGACGCTGATTGCCTTGCCGCTGTTGCTGGTGTTCATCGGCCTGACGGCGTGGGGCGCGGTGCAGCGCGGATTGGCGCCGCTGCGCGAGTTTCGCAAAGTGGCGGCGAGGGTCTCGACGCAGGATCTGGAGCATCGGCTGTCGGTGGTGAACATGCCGCAGGAGTTGAGCGAACTGGCGCAGGGCATCAACTTCATGCTGCATCGGCTGGATGCCGGGGTGCAGCAGTTGTCGCAGTTCTCCGATGACCTGGCGCACGAACTGCGCACGCCGATCAACAACCTGATGGGCAAGGCCCAGGTGACGCTGTCTCGCGAGCGCACGACCGAGGAGTACAAGGACGTGCTGGTGTCCTGCACCGAGGAGCTTGAGCGCGTGGCGCGGATTGTTTCCGACATGCTGTTTCTCGCGCAGGTCAGTCATCCGTCGGCATTGGCGCCGTTTGAATCGGTGGCGCTAGAGGATGAAGCGGCGAAGGTCGCGGAGATGTTTTCGCTGTCGGCGCAGGACAAGCAGATTCATATGAACGTTGTCGGCAGCGCATCGGTGCTGGGCGATCGGCTGATGATCCAGCGGGCGATTTCCAATCTGCTGTCCAACGCGCTGCGTCATTGCCCGAACGGCAAAACCATCACCTTGCTGATCGAGCAAGGCGCGACGCAGGCTTCACTGCTGGTCAGCAATCCCGGCGCCGGCATCGAGGCGCAACACCTGCCGCATCTGTTCGACCGCTTCTACCGCGTCGACAGCGCCCGCTCGCGCTCACAGGGCAGCACCGGGCTGGGGCTGGCGATTGTGCGCTCGATCATGAGCCTGCATCAGGGAGTGGCGGAGGTGAAGAGCTTGCCCGGCGTCATGACCGTATTCCGCCTCGGTTTTCCCGCGGCGACACCCATGGCACCATCGCTTGCAGGCAAGCTCCCACAGTGATTTGCGGGGTACTCAGGTTTTGTGAACACCACTGAAACCTGTAGGCCTTCGCCTGCTCACGATGGCGGTGGGCCCTTCAACATCTGCACTGCCTGATACTCAGCCTTCGCGAGCAGGCTCGCTCCCACAGGGACAGTAGTCATTCACAAAATGTGTGGACGCCGCCAAAACCTGTGGGAGTGAGCTTGCTCGCGAAAGCGTCGGATCAGGCGATATCCATGTTGAATGTCAGAATGGGAATCGGAAGTTTTGTACGATTTTTTACCGATACGCTCTCGTCTCCGCACAAACTCCGAAAGCTCCCGCCCTAACATCCGCCTCGTCCTACAGCCAGCCTTGAGTGGGTAGTTTTATGGTGAAGGTCTTTGCATGTAGAAGAACGATGGGGGGCACTATGAGCAGAGACATGTTTTGTGAGTTGGTTGCAGAAATCGAGACTTTGGCAGTCCAAGGTCGGGCGCAGCGCCTTCTCGCTCACACAGGAAAAACCGGCACACCACGAATTGGCGCTATGAAAGGCAAGTTGGTGCTGCCTGAAGATTTCGATTCGCCATTGCCTGACGCCATGCTTGATACCTTTGAAGAAACTCAAGCATGAAGCTGGCATTGACCGATGCCCTTTAGTAGCTGCTGCAGTGGGCAGGGTATTTTTGAGTTTTGTGAACACCACTGCAATCTGTGGGATTGCTTGCCTGCAAGCGATGGCGGCGTGTCAGTCACTATCCATGCTGAATGGCAGACCGTATTCGCGAGCAAGCTCGCTCCCACAGTAATCTCGATTGTGATCGGCATTTATGAACGATACAGATCCAGTGTGGGAGCGAGCCTGCTCGCGAAAGCGGTAGATCAGGCAACAAAAAAAACGGCACCTCACGGTGCCGTTTGCTTTTCACACATCAACCATCACTTACGCGCATCCGCCCACGATTTCAGCAGTTCGTTGTAGCTCACGGTCTCGCCCTGCGGCTTCTCGTTGGCCAGTTTCGGTTTCGGTGCGCCCGGTTGGTCGAACCAGTATTGCGCGTCGCGTTCCGGGTTCATTTTCGGGGCGCACACTGCTTGGGCCTTGGAGCGTTCGAGGCGGGTCATGATCGCGTCCTGATCCTTGGCCAGGCCATCCAGCGCTTGCTGCGGGGTCTTCTCGCCGCTGGCCGCTTCGGCGATGTGGCTCCACCACAGTTGCGCCAGACGCGGATAGTCCGGCACGTTGGTCCCGGTCGGGGTCCATTGCACGCGGGCCGGGCTGCGGTAGAACTCGACCAGCCCACCAAGTTTCGGTGCCAGATCGGTCATCGCCTGCGAGTTGATGTCCGACTCGCGGATCGGCGTCAGGCCGACGATGGTTTTCTTCAGCGACACGGTTTTCGAGGTCACAAACTGCGCGTACAGCCACGCCGCCAGTTTCTGTTTCTCAGGCGTGGATTTCATGAACGTCCACGAACCCACGTCCTGATAACCAAGCTTCATGCCCTCCTCCCAGTACGGCCCGCGCGGCGACGGCGCCATGCGCCACTTCGGTGTGCCATCGGCATTCATCACCGGCAGGCCCTGCTTGGTCATGTCGGCGGTGAACGCGGTGTACCAGAAAATCTGCTGGGCGATGTTGCCCTGCGACGGCACCGGGCCAGACTCGGAGAAGGTCATGCCCGCCGCTTCCGGTGGCGCGTAGGCCTTGAGCCAGTCAACGTATTTCTGCGTGGCGAACACTGCCGCCGGGCCGTTGGTGTCGCCGCCGCGGGTCACGCTGGAACCAACCGGGTGGCAATCCTCGACGCGAATCCCCCACTCGTCCACCGGTAAACCATTGGGAATACCCTTGTCGCCGCCACCGGCCATGGAGAACCAGGCATCGGTGAAACGCCAGCCCAGCGAAGGGTCTTTCTTGCCGTAGTCCATGTGCCCATAGACGCGTTTGCCGTCGATTTCCTTGACGTCTTCGCTGAAGAATTTGGCGATGTCTTCATAAGCCGACCAGTTCACCGGCACGCCCAATTCGTAGCCGTACTTTTCCTTGAACCTGGCTTTCAGGTCCGCCCGTTCGAACCAGTCGGCGCGGAACCAGTACAGGTTGGCGAACTGCTGGTCGGGGAGTTGGTAGATCTTGCCGTCCGGCGCCGTGGTGAACGAGATGCCGATGAAGTCCTTGATGTCGAGCGTCGGCGAGGTGAAGTTCTTGCCTTCGTTGGCCATCAGGTCGGTGATCGCCTCGGTCTTGCCGTAGCGAAAGTGCGTACCGATCAGGTCCGAGTCGTTGACCCAGCCGTCGTAGATGCTCTTGTCCGACTGCATCACCGTCTGCAGTTTTTCCACCACGTCGCCTTCCTGCAGCAGGTCGTGGGTCAACTTGATCCCGGTGATTTCGGTGAAGGCCTTGGCCAGCACTTTGGACTCGTATTCGTGAGTGGTCAGGGTCTCCGAGACCACTTTGATGTCCATCCCGCGAAACGGCTCGGCGGCCTTGATGAACCACTTCAATTCATCGAGTTGCTGTTCGGGCGTCAGGGTCGATGGCTTGAATTCGCTGCCGATCCATTTTTTCGCAGCGTCCTCATAGGCATCGGCCCAGGCCGATGCGCTCAAACCGCTGAGTGCCAGCACGGCCGCCAATGAAATGCTATGTCGCAGCTTATTGTTTTTGTCGAACATAGAGACCTCCTGTTTGAGTTACGGAGCACGATTGCCGAGAGTCGACTAGCCCCAACGCATCACAACCAACAGCCACACCAGAGACAGCGCGGACGCTACCCAGATGCTCCAGTCGGTGACGCCGATTACCAGCAGATGCAGGTAGGCGCTGCCGAGAAGACCGATGAACAAGCGATCGCCACGGGTGGTGGCAATCGGCAGAAAACCTCGCCGCAGAATGCTCGGCGAACGCAACTCCCAAGTGGTCATGCCGACCAGCAGCAAGCCAATGGCGATGAAGAAACCCGCCGTAGGGGCCGTCCAGCTCATCCATTCCATCATTCGTTCCTCATACACGACCCAGAGCAAAGCCCTTGGCCACATGATTGCGCACGAACCAGATCACCAACATGCCCGGCAGGATGGTCAACACCCCCGCCGCCGCCAGTACGCCCCAGTCGATGCCAGAAGCGGAGACCGTGCGGGTCATCACCGCGGCAATCGGCTTGGCGTTCACCGAGGTCAGCGTGCGCGCCAGCAGCAGTTCGACCCAGGAAAACATGAAGCAGAAAAACGCGGTGACGCCGATGCCGGAGCCGATCAGCGGGATGAAAATCTTCACGAAGAATTTGGGAAAGCTGTAGCCGTCGATGTAGGCGGTTTCGTCGATTTCCTTGGGCACACCGGACATGAAACCTTCGAGAATCCACACCGCCAATGGCACGTTGAACAGGCAGTGCGCCAGCGCCACGGCGATGTGCGTATCGAACAGGCCAATCGACGAATACAGCTGGAAGAACGGCAACAGGAATACCGCCGGCGGCGCCATGCGGTTGGTCAGCAGCCAGAAAAACAGGTGCTTGTCGCCCAGAAAGCGATAGCGCGAAAACGCATACGCTGCCGGCAACGCCACGCTCAGGGAGATGACGGTGTTGAGTGTCACGTAGTACGCCGAGTTGATGTAACCGCTGTACCAGCTCGGATCGGTGAAAATCACCTTGTAGTTCGCCAGCGTGAAGTTCTGTGGGAAAAGCGTCAGGCCACCGAGGATTTCGGTGTTGCTCTTGAACGACATGTTCAGCAGCCAGTAGATCGGCACCAGCACGAACAGGATGTAGATCAGCAGCGGGAAAAGCTTTGTTTTGCTCATGGCCGGGCCCTCAGCGGTTGGCGTCGGAATGGGTCATGGCGGTGTAGAACAGCCACGAGACCAGCAGAATGATCAGGAAGTACACCAGCGAAAACGCCGCCGCCGGCCCCAGATCGAATTGGCCTACGGCCATCTGGGTCAAGGTCTGACTCAAGAAGGTCGTGGCATTGCCCGGCCCGCCGCCGGTGAGCACGAACGGCTCGGTGTAAATCATGAAACTGTCCATGAAGCGCAGCATTACCGCGATCAGCAGTACGCTTTTCAGCTTGGGCAAGTGGATGTGGCGGAACACTGCCCACGCCGAGGCGCGGTCGATCCGCGCCGCCTGGTAATACACGTCAGGAATTGCGCGCAGCCCGGAGAAACACAGCAACGCCACCAGCGACGTCCAGTGCCAGACGTCCATCACCAGCACCGTGACCCAGGCGTCCATGGTATTGGCCGCGTAGTTGTAGCTGATGCCCAGCGCGTTCAGGCTCGAGCCGAGCAAGCCAATGTCGGCGCGGCCGAAGATCTGCCAGATGGTGCCAACCACGTTCCACGGAATCAGCAGCGGAATCGCCAGAATGATCAGCACCACCGACGACCAGCGCCCCTTGGTCGGCATGGTCAGGGCGATGGCGATGCCCAGCGGGATTTCGATCAGCAGCACGCAGGCCGAGTAGATGAACTGACGCAGCAATGAGTCGTGCAGACGTGGATCGAGCAGCACCTGGCGATACCAGTCGGCACCGACGAAGTAGCGGCTGGACTGGTCGAAGATGTCCTGCACCGAGTAGTTGACCACGGTCATCATCGGGATCACCGCACTGAACGCCACCAGCAGAAACACCGGCAACACCAGCCACCAGGCCTTGTTGTTCTGCACCTTGTTCATGGCTGCACCTCGGTAAGGTCGGTGTCGTCCAGGAGGAATTCGTCGGCGTAGACCATCAGCCACTGCGCCGGAAAACTGATGTACGCCGTGCCCTGGGGCACCGGTTTGTCTTCGGCCAGACGCACCTTCAACGGCGCACCATCGAGGTCGAGGGTGAGGATCTTGTAGGTGCCGAGGTCTTCGACGTGAACCACCCGCGCCTGCATCGCCTCGTCAAACGGCTCGTCCCAGACATGGATGAACTCGGGGCGGATGCCGACCTTCAGATTTTTCCACTGGCCGTGTTCGATGTGTCGTTGCAAGGCGTCGGACAACGGCAGGTGCGTCGAGGCGAAACCGACCCCGCCCGGTTGCGGCTGCACCTCGATCAGGTTCATCCCCGGGCTGCCGATGAAGTAGCCGACGAAGGTGTGACTCGGCCGCTCGAACAATTCCCGGGGCGTGCCGAACTGCACGATCTGCCCGCCGTACATCACCGCGATCTTGTCGGCGAAGGTCGAGGCTTCGAGCTGATCGTGGGTCACATAGACCATGGTGATGTTGAACTGCTCGTGGATCTGCTTGAGCTTGCGTCGCAGCTTCCACTTCAGGTGCGGGTCGATCACCGTCAGCGGCTCGTCGAAGAGGATCGCCGAGACGTCGTCGCGCACCAGGCCACGGCCCATGGAGACTTTCTGTTTTTCGTCGGCGGTGAGGTTGCGCGCCTTCTTGCTCAGCAGGTTTTGCAGGTCGAGGACTTCGGCGATTTCCTGCACCTTGCTGTGCACTTTCGCTTCGGCCATGCCTTGATTTCGCAGGGGGAAGGCGAGGTTGTCGAACACGGTCATGGTGTCGTAGACCACCGGAAACTGGAACACTTGGGCGATGTTGCGCTTCTCTGGGGTCAGGTCGTTGACCGCTTTGCCGTCGAACAGCACATGCCCTTGCGAGGGACTGAGCAGGCCAGAAATGATGTTGAGCAAGGTCGATTTGCCGCAGCCCGATGGGCCGAGCAAGGCATAGGCGCCGCCCTGCTCCCAGATGTGGTCCATCTCGCGGATCGCGTAATCGTCAGGCCCGCTCGGGGTTTTGCTGTAGCTGTGGGCGAGGTGCTGCAAACGGATTTCGGCCATCAGGCAACCCTCGCGACACGCTGGCCCGGTGCCTGCACCAGACGGCCCTGCGCATCGAACACGAACAGTTTGTGGGTCGGGATATAAATGCGGATCGGTGCATCGACGTCGTATTCGTGCACCCCCGGCAGATGCAGCACCAGCAGGAAATGTTCGTTGCGCACATGCAGGAAGGTTTCCGAGCCGCTGATCTCCGCCACTTCGACGGTGACCGCCAGTTCCAGATCGTCATCGTTGCTCGGCACCAGCGAGATATGGCTGGGGCGCACGCCAAAGCGGAACTCGCCGTCACCCACCGGGCGCAGGTCGACGTTCAACGGGAAGTGCACGAAGTTGGCGAAGCTGACTTCGTTGCCGGCGATGCGCCCGGGCATCAGGTTGATCGGCGGCTCGGAGAACAACTCCGCCGCCAGCACGGTTTGCGGCTGGTGGTAGACCGAGGTCGATGGGCCGCTCTGGATCACCCGGCCCTCGTGCAGAATCGTCGTGGTGCCGCCCAGCGCCAACGCTTCGTTGGGTTCAGTAGTGGCGTAGATCGCAATGGTGTGGCGCAGCTTGAACAGCTCGCGCATTTCCTGGCGCAGCTCTTCGCGCAGCTTGTAATCAAGGTTAACCAGCGGCTCGTCGAACAGGATCAACTCGGCATCCTTGACCAGCGCCCGGGCCATCGCCGTGCGCTGCTGTTGGCCGCCGGACAGCTCCAGCGGATAGCGCTGCAGAAACTTCTCGATGCGCAGCATCCGTGCGGTTTCCTGCACCTTGCTGTGGATGATGTCCTTGGCAACACCGGCCTGGCGCAACGGCGAGGCAATGTTCTCGAACACGGTCATGGTCGGGTAGTTGATGAACTGCTGATAGACCATCGACACATTGCGCAGGCGCACCGGGCGCTGGGTGACGTCGACGCCGTTCATCAGGATGCGCCCGCTGTCAGGCTTGTCCAGACCGGCCATCAGGCGCATCAGACTGGTTTTGCCGGACAGCGTGCGGCCGAGCAGAACGTTGAAGGATCCGGGTTCGAATGTCAGGCAGGCATCGTCGATCCAGGTCTGGCCCTCGACGGTACGGCTGACGTGCTCCAGGGTGAGTGACATGGCTCGGCCTTTTTTATTATTGGAGTCAAGCGACCTGTGCAGCAGAGCGACATTCGTGCCAGAAATGGCAAGTGGTTGATTTGTCGTGAAAAGCACCGAAAACGTGGGGAATGGGTGTTCATGACTGAACAGATTTGAACAGTCTGGCGATTGACAATGAACAATCGTGAACAACACTCTGTGAACGCCTTTTGCCCAGATTTCCTGAACACCGAAGATCCAATGTGGGAGCGGGCTTGCTCGCGAAGGCGGTGTGTCAGTCGATATAAATGTGTTTGATATATCGCCTTCGCGAGCAAGCCCGCTCCCACAGTTTTGATCTGTGTTGGTTTTGAAAGCAGTGCCATAACAACAATAAAAATGCCCTTCAGAGGCTGACCACCATGGCCGCACCTACCCCGCCGCTGTCCCACGACGCGATCGTCCAGAACTCCTGGCAACGGTGCCGCGCGTTCGGCCTCAGCCACCAAAGCAGCCCGGCGTTCGATCAATTGCCCGCCTCCGGCATCGCGCATTTACTCGACCGTCATCATTCACTGGTGCAGACCACCCACCAGGAAGTCCTGCCCTATTACGAAAACATCCTCAGCAACTCCAATTGCCTGATCATGCTCGCCGACCATCAGGGCCAAGTGCTGACATCGTGGGGCACTCAGCGCTTTATCGAGCCGAACCTCGCCCGTGGGTTTAGCGCCGGAGCGAGCTGGATGGAGCGTTCAAGCGGCACCAATGCGATCGGCACCGCGCTGGCCTGCGAACAAGCGGTGCACATCGAACACGATGAACATTTCCTTAAGGCCAATCGCTTCATGACCGGCTCCGCCGCGCCGATTTTCGACGCCGAGCGCAAGGTCATCGCCGTACTCGATGTGTCCAGCGACAGCTACCTGCCGCCCTCGCACACCCTGGGCATGGTCAAGATGATGAGCCAGACCGTGGAGAACCGGCTGATCCTCAACCTGTTCCATGGCCAGCACTTTCAACTGACCTTCAACACCGGGTTGAACAATCTCGACAGTCAGTGGGCCGGTTTGCTGATTTTCGATGAGAGCGGTCAGGTGCTGTCGGCCAACCGGCGGGCGGACAATCTGCTCGGCGTGCGCCTGTCACGGGTCAGTATCGAGAGCCTGTTCAACGTGTCGCTATTGGAGCTGTTGAATCAGCCTGAAGGCTTGCCGTTCGCCCTGCAGACCACCGGGCGCAACCGTTTTCAGTGTTTATTGAAGCGCCCGCAACAGGCGCCGATTCAGGCTCGGGTATTTGCCGAACCCAAGCCCGCCGCAGCGCCGCTCAAAGTGCCGGGAACGATCAGCCTCAGTTCCCTGCATTTTGGCGACAGCCGCGTGGAAAAAGCCGTGCGTCAGGCCGAGCGCCTATTGGAGAAAGACATTCCGCTGCTGATCCACGGCGAAACCGGGGTTGGCAAGGAGGTCTTCGTCAAAGCCCTGCATCAGGCCAGCTCACGCAGCAAACAGGCATTCATCGCCGTCAACTGCGCGGCGATCCCGGCCGAACTGGTGGAATCGGAACTGTTCGGCTATGAAAAAGGTGCGTTCACCGGTGCCAACCAGAAAGGCAGCATCGGCCTGATCCGCAAGGCTGACAAAGGCACCCTGTTCCTCGACGAAATCGGCGACATGCCATTGCCGACGCAGGCGCGGTTGTTGCGGGTGTTGCAGGAGCGCTGCGTGCAACCGGTGGGCAGCAGCGAGTTGTTCGCAGTGGACTTGCGAATTATCTCGGCGACTAACCGCTCGCTCAGGGAGCAGGTGCAACTGGGGCGGTTCCGCGAGGATTTGTACTACCGCATCGGCGGACTGACCTTGGAGTTGCCACCGTTGCGCGAGCGCAGCGATAAGGAGGCGCTGTTCAAACGCCTATGGGAGCAACATCGCGAACCGACGCAATGGGCCGGGCTGAGCCGTGAAGTGCTGGAGCTGTTCACCCGGCATCCATGGCCGGGCAATCTGCGCCAGGTCAGCAGCGTGATGCAGGTGGCTCTGGCGATGGCCGAGGAACAACCGGTGCGGCCGGAGCATCTGCCGGATGATTTTTTTGTCGATCTGGAGATGGAGCCGGTGGAATTGGCGCCGCCGCTAGGGGTTGATCTGAACGATGCCGAGGCGTTGAGCCGCGAATTGCTCGCGGCTGGGGGCAATATTTCGCATCTGGCGCGGCGGTTGGGGGTTAGTCGCAATACCCTTTACAAGCGCTTGCGCCAGGCTGAGTGACAGGGTGGCTGAACCGGCCTCTTCGCGAGCAAGCCCGCTCCCACAGGGGCCCCGTGTCGTACACAAAAATCAGACATGACAAAAATCCAATGTGGGAGCGGGCTTGCTTGCGAAGGCGTCAGACCAGTCACCCCACAACTATCAATCCGCCCCCATTGACCGAACCGACTAGACTGTGACGAAATGTTTCAGTTTTTCGCCATGCCATTGATTCAGACACCTCCCTCCTCCTGATTTTCACAGGATAAGTGCTTTGACCAACATCTGTTCCACCGGCCTTGATATCGGTTTCGCCTCGCTGGATTACCTGCAGATCGGCTTCCTCGGCATTATTCAAGGCATCACCGAGTTGCTGCCCGTTTCTTCCACCGCGCATATGCGCATCGTCCCGGCCCTGCTCGGCTGGCCGGATCCCGGCTCGGCGTTTTCCGCGGCCATGCAGCTGGCTGCACTGGCGGCGGTGGTCAGTTATTTCTGGCGCGACGTCAAGCAAGTGGTCGGTGGCAGCGTCGACGCGGTGCGCCAACGGGATTTCAACAACCGCTGGTTCATCCTCGCGGTGGCCATCGTGCTGGCGACCATACCCATCGGCATTGCCGGCATTGCGCTGTCCTCGACGCTCAACGCCTGCAACTCGCCTCTTCGAGGCCTGATGGTGATCGGGATTTCCTGCGTGGTCATGGCGGTTCTGCTGGCCGCTGCCGAACTGTCGTGCCGGCATCGGCGCACCGTCGACGAAATGCGTCTGCGTGATGCGCTGATCGTCGGCATTGCGCAGATTGGCGCGCTGATTCCCGGAGTGTCGCGCTCCGGCTCGACGCTCACGGCGGCACTGTTTCTCAACTTCAAGCGTGAAGAAGCGGCGCGGTTTTCATTCCTGCTCGGGCTGCCGGCGATCGCCCTCGCCGGTCTGAAAGAGTTGTGGGTGCTGTTCCATGCCGACCTTCCAGCCGCCGTTTGGGGGCACCTGATTTTCGGTCTGGTGATTGCCAGCATCTCGGCGTTCTTCGCGATCTGGGGCCTGATGCGCTTTCTGGAGAAATTCTCCACCTGGCCATTCGTCATTTACCGCGCGGTGCTGGGGATTTTCCTGATCGTCGCGGTCAGCACAGGGGCTTTGAGCTGACGCCCGCCAGAAAAAACAAAACCCGCACACGGCGGGTTTTGTTTTAAGCGGATCAAGCAATCAGTCAGCCAGACGCCAGGTCGTGCCGCCCTTGCCGTCTTCCAGCACCACGCCCATGGCAGTGAGCTGGTCGCGGATGCGGTCGGATTCGGCCCAGTCCTTGCCGGCGCGTGCCGCCAGACGTGCAGCAATCAGTGCGTCGACTTCAGCCGCATCGACACGCCCTTCGGCGCCCGCTTGCAGGAAGTCATCGGCTTCCAGTTGCAACACCCCCAGCACGCTCGCCAGTTCTTTCAGACGTGCCGCCAGACCGGCCGCTGCATCGAGATCGCTCTCGCGCAGGCGGTTGATCTCACGCACCATCTCGAACAGCACCGCGCAGGCTTCCGGCGTGCCGAAGTCGTCGTTCATCACCGTGGTGAAACGCTCGACGAAGGCTTCGCCGCCGGCCGGGGCGACGCTCGGCAGGCCTTTCAGCGCATGGTAGAAACGCTCGAGAGCGCCCTTGGCGTCCTTGAGGTTGTCTTCCGAGTAGTTGATCGCGCTGCGGTAATGGCTCGACACCAGCAGGTAACGCACGACCTCCGGATGGTACTTGTCGAGCACGTCGCGAATGGTGAAGAAGTTGTTCAAGGACTTGGACATCTTCTCGCCATTGATACGGATCATGCCGCAATGCATCCACGCGTTGGCGTAGGTCTTGCCGGTAGCCGCTTCGCTCTGGGCGATTTCGTTTTCATGGTGCGGGAACTCGAGGTCGCTGCCGCCGCCATGAATGTCGAAGGTCTCACCGAGGCAGCAGGTGGACATCACCGAGCACTCGATGTGCCAGCCCGGACGCCCGGCGCCCCACGGCGATTCCCAGCTCGGCTCGCCCGGCTTGGCGGCTTTCCACAGGACGAAGTCCAGCGGGTCTTCCTTCGACTCGTCGACTTCGATGCGTGCACCGATGCGCAGGTCTTCGATCTTCTTGCGCGACAGCTTGCCGTAGCCCATGAACTTGGCGACGCGGTAGTACACGTCGCCATTGCCCGGGGCGTAGGCGTAGCCCTTGTCGATCAGGGTCTGGATCATCGCGTGCATGCCCGGAATATGATCCGTGGCACGCGGCTCCATGTCCGGCTTCTTGATGTTCAGGCGCGCTTCGTCTTCGTGCATCGCCGCGATCATGCGCTCGGTCAGCGCGTCGAACGACTCACCGTTCTCGCGGGCACGATTGATGATCTTGTCGTCGATGTCGGTGATATTGCGCACGTAGGTCAGGTCGTAACCGCTGAACCGCAACCAGCGGGTCACCAGATCGAACGCGACCATGCTGCGGCCGTGGCCGAGGTGGCAGTAGTCGTACACGGTCATGCCGCACACGTACATGCGCACCTTGTTGCCATCCAGCGGCTTGAAGACTTCTTTGCTCTTGGTGAGCGTGTTGTAGATCGTCAGCACGTTAATTTCCTTGACGCAGAATCACTGGCCCCACGAATCACGCAGGGTCACGGTACGGTTGAATACCGGCTGACCTGGTTTCGAGTCCTTGATGTCGGCAACGAAGTAGCCTTCGCGCTCGAACTGGAAACGGTCTTCCGGCTGTGCATTGCCCAGCGATGGCTCAGCACGACAACCGGTCAGCACTTGCAGTGAGTCAGGGTTGATGTTGTCGAGGAAACTCGCGCTGTCTTCGGCCTTCTCCGGGTTCGGAGAACGGAACAGGCGATCGTACAGACGCACTTCGCACTCGATGCTGGCAGCCGCCGGCACCCAGTGGATCACGCCTTTGACCTTGCGGCCTTCAGGGTTCTTGCCCAGGGTGTCCGGATCGTACGAGCAACGCAGCTCGACGATGTTGCCGTCGGCGTCCTTGATCGCTTCGTCGGCACGGATCACGTAGCTGCCACGCAGACGCACTTCGCCGTTCGGCTCGAGGCGCTTGTAGCCCTTTGGCGGTTCTTCCATGAAGTCATCGCGGTCGATGTAGATTTCACGGGCGAACGGCAGCTTGCGCACGCCGAGTTCTTCTTTCTGCGGATGACGCGGCAGTTCGAGGTTTTCGACCTGGTCTTGCGGGTAGTTGGTGATCACGACTTTCAACGGACGCAGCACGCACATGGCACGCGGGGCGTTCGCGTCGAGGTCCTGACGGATGCTGAACTCGAGCATGCCGAAGTCGACCACGCCATCGGAACGGTTGGTGCCGATCATGTCGCAGAAGTTGCGGATCGAAGCCGGCGTGTAGCCACGGCGACGGAAGCCGGACAGCGTCGACATGCGCGGGTCGTCCCAGCCGTTGACGTGCTTTTCATCGACCAGTTGCTTGAGCTTGCGCTTGCTGGTGATGGTGTAGTTCAGGTTCAGACGGCTGAATTCGTACTGGCGCGGGTTGGCCGGCACCGGCAGGTTTTCCAGGAACCACTCGTACAGCGGACGATGGCTTTCGAATTCCAGGGTGCAGATCGAGTGGGTGATGCCTTCGATGGCGTCGGACTGACCGTGGGTGAAGTCATAGTTCGGGTAGATGCACCACTTGTCACCGGTCTGATGGTGATGGGCGTGGCGGATGCGGTACATGATCGGGTCGCGCAGGTTCATGTTCGGCGAGGCCATGTCGATCTTCGCGCGCAGCACGCGGGCGCCGTCCGGGAACTCACCGGCACGCATGCGCGCGAACCAGTCGAGGTTCTCTTCCACCGAACGGTCGCGGAACGGGCTGTTCTTGCCCGGCTCGGTCAGGCTGCCACGGTATTCCTTGGCCTGCTCAGGGGTCAGGTCGTCGACGTAGGCCTTGCCGGCCTTGATCAGCTCGACCGCCCAGTCATGCAACTGGTCGAAATACTGCGAGGCGTAGCGCACTTCGCCGGACCACTCGAAGCCCAGCCATTTGACGTCGCTTTCGATCGCGTCGATGTATTCCTGGTCTTCCTTGGCCGGGTTGGTGTCGTCGAAACGCAGGTGCGTGACGCCGCCGAACTCCTGGGCCAGGCCGAAGTTCACGCAGATCGACTTGGCGTGGCCGATGTGCAGGTAGCCGTTGGGCTCAGGCGGAAAACGGGTGACGATCTGGGTGTGCTTGCCCGAGTCCAGGTCTGCCTGGATGATCGGCCGCAGGAAATTGACCGGCACGGCAGGGCCGGACTTGGCATTCGAGGTAGGGTCGACAGTGGGCTTGCTCATAGGATCCTTGACTTACATGTGCGCGGCCGCAAAGGGGGCCAGACAAAACAAAGCCGCTATCATAGCCGATGCTGTCAAGGGCCTGACAGAGCGCGGCCTATAAAGGAGCGCATTTAATCGCCGGGATATGAAAAACAGCCTCGAAATTCGCGCCTGTCACGCTAAACTGCGCACCTTGGCCGATGCAGGCTGAACCGGTCATGGGGCTGAATGTCCCATAACCACGAATTCCTTATAAAGAGTAGCGATCATGACTCAAGTCAAACTGACCACCAACTACGGCGACATCGTCATCGAACTGGACGCGGAAAAAGCGCCGATCACCGCTGCCAACTTCCTCGAATACGTTAAAAACGGTCACTACGAGAACGTGATTTTCCACCGCGTCATCAAGGGTTTCATGATCCAGGGCGGCGGTTTCGAGCCTGGCATGCAGGAAAAGAAAGACAAGCGCCCGAGCATCCAGAACGAAGCCGACAACGGCCTGAAGAACGAGAAGTACACCCTGGCCATGGCCCGCACCATGGATCCACATTCGGCCTCGGCGCAGTTCTTTATCAACGCCACCAACAACAGCTTCCTCAACCACACCGCCAAGACCGCTCAGGGCTGGGGTTATGCCGTGTTCGGTAAAGTCGTTGCCGGTACCGATGTCGTCGACAAGATCGAAGCCGTTGCCACCACTTCCAAGGCCGGTCACCAGGACGTGCCGAAAGACGACGTGATCATCGAGAAAGCCGAGATCATCGAAGCGTGATATTGCTGATTTCAGACTTGCATCTGGAAGAGGAGCGCCCGGACATCACCCGGGCGTTTCTGGATTTGCTCGCCGGACGCGCCCGCTCGGCGAGTGCGTTGTACATCTTGGGCGACTTTTTCGAGGCGTGGATTGGCGACGACGCCATGACGCCCTTCCAGCGTTCCATCTGCCAGGCTCTGCGCCAATTGAGCGACAGCGGCACGGCGATTTTTCTGATGCACGGCAACCGCGACTTCCTGCTCGGCAAAGCCTTCTGCAAAGAAGCCGGCTGCACGCTGTTGAAGGACCCGAGTGTCGTGCAGTTTTACGGCGAGCCGGTGTTGTTGATGCACGGCGACAGCCTGTGCACCCGCGATGTCGGCTATATGAAGCTGCGGCGCTACCTGCGCAACCCGATCACCCTGTTCATCCTGCGCCACCTGCCGCTGAGCACCCGCCACAAACTGGCGCGCAAGCTGCGCAGCGAAAGCCGTGCGCAGGTGCGGATGAAGGCCAATGACATTGTCGATGTCACGCCGGAAGAGATTCCGCGGATCATGCAGCAATACGGGGTGAAAACCCTGATCCACGGCCACACCCATCGTCCGGCGATCCACAAGCTGCAGCTCGGCGAGCAGGCGGCGAAGCGGATTGTGCTGGGGGACTGGGATCGTCAGGGTTGGGCGTTGCAGGTGGATGAGAATGGGTATGCCCTGGCACCGTTCGACTTCGCTCCGCCACCACAACTGGCAGCACCTGCCAACTGACACAACACAAAACCCAATGTGGGAGCGGGCTTGCTCGCGAAGGCGGTGGTTCAGTCGACATCTCTGCTGAATGACACACCGCTTTCGCGAGCAAGCCCGCTCCCACATTTTTGACCGCGTTTTGCTCAGTGACCGCTGGCAGCCGGGCCGGCCTTGGCCGCAAATGGCGGTTTCGCCAGCCACACAATCAGAATCAGCCCCATGAACCCCCAGCCCAGCAACGTGAAGTAATCCACGGTGGAGAGCATGTACGCCTGGCTGGTGAGGATCTGATCCATCTGCGCGTACGCCGATTGGCTAGCGCCGCCTAAATGATTCAACGTCTCGCGGGTCGCCGGTTCGAAGGTGCTGATGCTTTCGCTCATGTAAGCATGATGCTGATTGGCGCGGCGAATCCAGATCCACGTGGTCAGCGATGCCGCAAAGCTACCGCCCAGAGTCCGCAGGAAGGTGGCCAGGCCAGCACCGTCGGCAATCTGGCTCGGCGGCAGGTCGGACATCAGGATGCTCAGGGTCGGCATGAAGAACAGTGCCACGCCGATGCCCATGAACAGCTGCACCAGAGCGATGTGCTGGAAGTCCACCTGGTTGGTGAATCCGGCGCGCATGAAGCAGCTCAGGCCAATCGCCAGGAACGCCAGACCAGCCAGCAGGCGCAGGTCGAACTTGTTCGCGTACTTGCCGACAAACGGCGACAGCAGCACCGGCAGAATCCCGATCGGCGCCACCGCCAGACCGGCCCAGGTCGCGGTGTAACCCATCTGGGTTTGCAACCACTGCGGCAGGATCAGGTTGATGCCGAAGAACCCGGCGTAACCCAGCACCAACACCAGCGTGCCGATGCGGAAGTTGCGGTAGGCGAACAACCGCAGGTTCACCACCGGGTGCTGGTCGGTCATTTCCCAGATGACGAACACCGCCAGGGCGATCACCGAAATCGCCGCGCCGATGATGATGAAGTTCGATTCGAACCAGTCCAGGTCATTGCCCTTGTCGAGGATCACCTGCAACGCGCCGACGCCGATGATCAGCGAGATCAGGCCGACGTAATCCATCGGTTGGCGACTGGTTTCCACCGGGCGCTTGGCCAGTTGCGAGCGCACCACCATCACCGCAAAGATGCCGATCGGTACGTTAATGAAGAAGATCCACGGCCAGCTATAGCTGTCGGTGATCCAGCCGCCGAGAATCGGCCCGGCAATTGGCGCAACCACCGTGACCATCGCCAGCAATGCCAGAGCCATGCCGCGCCTCGCGGGGGGATAGACCGCAATCAACAGGGTCTGTGTCATCGGGTACAGCGGCCCGGCCACCAGGCCTTGCAGCACACGGAAGCCGATCAGTTCCGGCATCGACGTGGAGATACCACAGAGAAACGAGGCCAGCACAAACAGAATGGTCGCCCAGAGAAACAGCTTCACCTCGCCGAAACGCCGACTGAGCCAGCCGGTCAGCGGCAGCGCAATGGCGTTGCTCACGGCAAACGAGGTGATGACCCAGGTGCCCTGCTCCGAACTCACGCCCAGGTTGCCGGAAATGGTCGGCAAGGCCACGTTGGCAATGGTGGTGTCGAGCACTTGCATGAAAGTCGCCAGCGACAGGCCGATGGTGCTGAGCAACAGGCTGGGCGGCGTGAAAGAGGCATTATTGCTCATTGTGAATCCTATGAAACCGGGTTGACGCCCTGTCTGTTACAGACACAGCAGCCCTTGTGGGGAAAAATCAATGTTGAAAGGAAACACTGTGGCGAGGGGATTTATCCCCGATAGGCCGCGAAGCGGCCCCTCCTTTGATTCAGAAAAGCCGGGCCTGCTGCGCAGTCCATCGGGGATAAATCCCCTCACCACAGTAAATCTCATCACCTTGAGAACCTGTTCCCACAGGGGAAAGATTCAGCGTTGCGCGGTTTTACTCACCGCCGCGCTGTTGTCGTGGATCAGCTGCGCAATCATCGCGTCGGCTTCGGCCAGTTGCTGCTCGTAAACGTTGGTGGTGAACGAGGCCTTTTGCGGCGGTTGCTGGGCAAGCACCGGACCGCTCTGGTCGTGCAGGTTCACTTCAACGTTGGTCGACAGACCGACCCGCAGCGGATGCTTGGCCAGCTCTTCGGCGTTGATGTGAATCCGCACTGGCACACGCTGGACGATCTTGATCCAGTTACCGGTGGCGTTCTGCGCCGGCAACAGAGCAAACGCGCTGCCGGTACCGGCGCCGAGGCTGTCGACGGTGCCGCTGTACTTCACGCTGCTGCCGTAGATGTCAGACTCGATGTCCACCGGTTGGCCGATGCGCATGTCACGCAGTTGGGTTTCCTTGAAGTTGGCGTCGATCCACAGCTGATCCAGCGGGATCACCGCCATCAGCGCGGTGCCCGGCTGCACGCGCTGACCGAGTTGCACGGTACGTTTGGCGACGTAACCGGTGACCGGCGCAATCAGGGTGCTGCGAGCGTTGGTCAGGTAGGCCTGGCGCAGTTCAGCAGCAGCCTGCATCACGTCCGGGTGCGACGAAACCACGGTGTCATCGACCAGCGCGCTGGTGGTTTTCAGTTGCTGTTTGGCGTTGGCCAGGGCGTTTTGCGCCGAGGTCAGGTCATCGCGGGCGTGGGACAGTTCTTCCTGGGAAATCGCGCCGCCAGCAGCGAGGTTCTTCCGGCGGTTGTAGTTGTCCTGAGCCTTCTGCACTTCAGCCTGTTGCGCGTTGACCTGGGCTTTCATGCCATCGACGTTGCTGTACAGGCCGCGCACCTGACGCACGGTGCGCGCCAGTTTCGCCTGGGCACTTTGCAGACCGACTTCGGCATCGTTGGGGTCGAAGTTGATCAGCACCTGGCCTTCGTGGACCAGATCGCCATCGTCAGCGCCAATGCTGACCACGGTGCCGGTGACCAGCGGGGTGATCTCAACGACGTTGCCGTTGACGTAGGCGTCGTCGGTGCTTTCGTTGAAGCGCCCGATGAATTCGTGATACGCCCAGACGCCGGCCCCGGCGAGCAGAACCACGACGGCCAGCACCAGCAGCATGACTTTGCGCTTGCGTGGATTACCGGTGTCGGGTGTGTTGTCTTGAGTTTGAGTGTTTTCGGCAGTGGCCATGACAAATACCTGAAATTAGTTGTGCGACGTGGCTGGGGTGGCGTTGGCTGCGGTCAGGGTTTCACCCTGAAAGCCGCCGCCCAGCGCTTGCATCAGTTGAATCGACAGGTCGATCTGCTCGGCATTGAGGTTGGCCAACTGACGCTGGGCCTGCAGCAATTGCTGCTCGATGCTGAGCACGTCCAGGTAGTTGCCGATGCCGGAACCGTAACGCTGGACGACGGTGTTGTAAGAGTCCTGGGCAATCTCGGTGGCGTGTTGCTGCGCCCCGATCTGCCGGCCGATGTCACGCAACTGGTTGATCGTGTCGCTGACATCACCCAGTGCTTTCACCAGGCTTTTGTTGTACTGCGCCACCGCCAGATCGTAATCGGCGTCGCGCGCATCGAGGTTGGCGCGCAGGCGCCCGCCGTCGAAGATCGGCACCGAGATGGTCGGGGCGATGCTGAAGAAGCGACTGGCCGACCCGAACATTGCGTCACCCAACAAGGATTCGGCACCGGCAGACGCCGTAAGGTTCAGGTTGGGATAGAAGCGGGTTTTCGCCGAGTCGATGTCTTTGCTCGCCGCCTCTACGCGCCAGCGCGCAGCGACCAGATCCGGACGCCGACCGAGCAGTTCCGCCGGCAATACCGACGGCACGGCCACGGCGCTGGCTTGCAGGACTTTCGGCCGGGCAATTTCGTTGCCGCGATCCGGGCCTTTGCCGAGCAGCACGGCCAGGGCGATTTTCGCGCTGTTCAAGCGCTTTTCGGCATCGATCAGGCTGGCTTCGGAACTGGCTTCCAGACTCTGGGTTTGCTGGAACTGGTACTGGCTGTCGATCCCGGCACTCAAGCGGCGCTGGCTCAGATCGAGCATCTGTTTGGTGCGTTTCAGATCGTCGTTGGCCAGGTCGTAGACGATGTGCGCCTGTCCCAGATCGCTGTAGGCCCGGGCCACGTCGGCGGCGAGGGTCAATTGCGCGGCCTGACGGTCGACTTCGGCAGCGCGGGCCTGACCGAGTGCGGCTTCCCAGGCATCTCGCTGGCCGCCCCACAGGTCGAAGTTGTAATTGAAACCGGCGCTGATATTGCGCACGGTGGCATAGGCATCGCCCTTGCCCAGCGGATCCTGATCCTTAGCCAGCCGCGAACGGCTGATACCGGCGCTGGCGTCGAGGGTCGGGTAACGCTCGGCATCGGCAGCATAAGCGGCGGCGCTGGCCTGATGCGCTCGGGCTTCGGCGATCTGCATGTCCGGACTGTCATGCAGGGCTTCGCGGATCAGACCGTCGAGTTGTGGGTCGCCAAGGCTGGTCCACCAGTCGCTTTTCGGCCATGCCGCCGGCGACAGGGTCACACCGTTGAGGGACTGTCCGACTTTCAGGCTTTTCGCATCAAGGTTTTTGCCTTGAGTGTCGAGGCCGCTGTAATTGGCGCAGCCGGCGAGGATCATCGCCGACAGCACCAGGGTCAGGCTGCTGCGCAAGGTTTTACTGCTCATTGTGTTCACCTAAGCGCTGGATGGTGATCGGGTCACCGGCGGCCAGCAGGATTTTCTTGAGGATGTATTCCAGAGTCTTCAACTCGTCCGTAGTGACGGCGCCGGCCAGTTCATTCATTGCATCGGCGCCGATGTGCGGCAGACGATCGGCCAGTTGCTGGCCCTGCTCGGTGAGTTTGAGCTGCACCTGACGGCGATCGCCTTCGCTGCGTTGGCGAGCCAGGAAACCTTTCTGTTCCAGACGATCGAGCATGCGTGTCATCGAACCGCTGTCCAGCGACAGATGCCGGCACAGCTCGGCCGGAGTATCGACGCCGTACTGGGCCATGATGATCAACACCTTGAACTGCGCGGCGGTGATGCCGTGGGGGTCCATGTGGGTGTCGATGATCTTGTCCTTGAGCAGCGCGGCACGGCCCAGCAACAGGCCGAGATGGCAATGCTTGAATTCGTCCGGGGTGAAGTGCTTCATGTGCTCACCTAATAACTGCCTAGGCAGTGAATGTATGTCGAGATGTTACTGCCTAGGCAGCGAATGTCAACGTAATAGTTAGGTTGCTTTGTAATTAGTTGACCAGTGGACTGGGTTTTTGTGTTGCCCGCACTGACGCTTTCGCGAGCAAGCTCGCTCCCACAGGGATCTCATGCATACATGGATCAATGTGGGAGCGAGCTTGCTCGCGAAGGCAGCGACTGGGTGTAACGTCGGTCAGGATTTGTCGGAAGGATGCACAGATGGCGGCTGGAGGGGATGCACTTCACGCCCGCGCAAGGCCGTCAGCGCATAACCGCAAGCGCGTTTGATCACCGCATACATGCTGTGCCAGCCCGGCGGTGCGGGCTCGATCGCGGCATGCAGCGCGAGTGCATAGTCGAGCACCAGACCGGGCGTCCAAGCCATAACTTCGGCGCGCTTGCGCACTTGCGCCGCCACCCAGAACTCGGGGCTGACGATCACTCGGGCGAAGTCGAACATGCTCGAATGCCCGCGATTCATCGCCCCTTCAAGGGCCGCTTCGAGGCTATGGGCGACGGCACTGGAACAGTTGCGGCTGGTGAGGTTGTACGTGCTGTTCTGCCGGTATTCGCTCCAGAACGCCTGCAGTCGCCGGGCGTCGTAATGAGCAAAACTGACCTGAACCGAAGACGGACACCAGTCCGCCACCTCACCCGCATAGTCAGGCAGGAACCGGCCGTCGACATCATTGTTCGGCGTCGCCCGCAGCAATCGCACGAAATCCCCCGCCGAACGATCGATGTCATCCAGCGGGTAATGGCTGATGTAAATGTCCGGGCCGCATTCCAGGGCCGCGTGGCCGGCAGAAATCACACCGTTGATGTCGACCGCGGCGATATAACGATTGAGCAGGCGGTTGCGCACCAGAGTGTCATCAACGGTGCCGCTGGGTGTCCAGACATGGATCACCAGCGCGGTGCTGGGGGCCGGCCCACCGACCGAGGCCGGACTCGCCAACGGTGGCTGGTGCTTGAAGCGCAGTGACTGGCGCAACAACGCGCAGCCCGAAAGAAAGATGCTCATGCCAATGCAGAACGGCACCGTGCCCTTATACAGCGTCGGATACGGTTCAAGGATGAACAGGCCAAAGGTGATTTCGAACAATCCGGTGAGCAGCGACAATCGCCAACCGACAAAGCGCACCACCACCGCCGCCGCCAGCCGAAAGCCGCCATCGAGCAGAAACGCCACACCGAACAGCACTGCCAGAATCAGGCTGGCGACATGTTGCCGGTCGACGATCAGCAGCCCAAGCAGCAGGAACGCCAGACCGCGGGCCTTGCGCAAAGCGGCGGCGGTGCCGGTCTGCGGTGCCGGCACCAACAGAATGATCAGGGCCTCGAGCAACAGCAGATAGCCGAAGACATGCAGCGGAAAATACAGCACACCGTCCAGCGCATCGATGAAGATCGCCACCCCGGCCGCGCCCCAGACAATGCCGGTCAGCGCCAGTGCTGACCAACGCTTGCGGACAAAGTCATTACCGAGCAAGACCATACTCAAGCGGACCATAGGCGCAACCGGCAAGGTTTTGAGGGTTCGGTGAGTCTAATACATCCTGAAAAAACCGGATCGCAGCGTCACGACCCGGCCATTGGCCACGCTTTCAGAAATCGCGCTTATAGAAAATATCCAGCGAACTGGCGACACCGCTGGCCGCTTCGAGATAAACCTTCTTGCTCAGCTTGTAACGCAGCGCAATGGTGTTGGCCGGTTCGAACACACCGACGCCATAACGCAGGCTGAGTTTCTCGGAGATATTGCCGCTGGCGACCACGCTGGTGGTGTTGCCGCTGCCTTGGGTGTCGAGTTGGAAGTCCTGAATCCCCAGGTCTTTGGCCAGACTGCTGGTGACCCCGGAACTGCCCATCAAGCCGAGGCCAAGTGCAGCCTGGGCGAGCATGTTGTTGTCCTCGCCGTTGCTGCTCAACGGACGACCGAGCACCAGATACGACAGCGCCTGCTCCTGGCTCATGGCCGGCTCGGAGAAAATTTGCGTGGTCGGCTGCTCGGCGCTGCCGCTCAGACGAATACCGGCGATCACGTCATCGGTCTGGCGGATCGCTTCGATGTCCAGATACGGCTGGTCGATGGGACCAGCGAACAACAGCCGTGCACGCCGAACCGTCAGGCGCTGGCCGTAGGCGCGGTATTTGCCGTCGTTGAGCCACAGCTCGCCACGGGTGTCCATGTTGTCGCCGATGTGCACATGACCTTGCAGGTTGGCGGTCAGGCCGAATCCGGCGAAGCTGAGTTTGTCGTCACCGACCACCACGTCGATGTCCATCTTCATGGCCATCGGCGGTTTACCCTCTTCGGTCTGCGCACCAACGATGATCGTGTCATCGGAGACTTTAACCGTGGAGGGCGGCAGTTCGCGGACGGTGATTTCGCCTCTGGGTACCAGCACTTTGCCGGCAATCTTCAGCTCGTCGCCGGCCATGGAGATTTTCAGATCCGGCGCCACTTCCAGCTTGGCATACGGCTCGACGGTGACCGGCAATTGCGTGCCCTTGAGCGCCACATCGACCATCAGCGCCTGACCCCAGGCGACGTTGCCGTTCAGACTGCCCTGCCCGGTCTTGCCACTTTTCCAGCCGCCGTCCAGACGCACGGACTCGCCGGCAATCACTGCTTGCAGTTGCAGGTCTTTGAGTTCCATCGGCAGCTCGGCGCCGGAGACTTCGCCGTCGCTGAGTTTCACCGTGCCGTTGACCAGCGGCGCCAGCAGCCCGCCGGAAATCGTGCCGCTGCCGTTCAGGCGCCCGGTGAGTTTCTCGACCATCGGTACAAACGGCCGCGCCACCGACAGGTCCAGGCCGGAGAGCCGGAACGAGCCGTTCAACGGCTTGTTCTTTGCGACCGGGTTCAACTGCGCCTGCACCATCAATTCACCGAGCTTGCCGCCGACGAAATTGAGATCGGTGTCGATCCGCTTCGGTGTGAGTTTGCTGGTGAGCTTCAGGGTCTGGTACGGGAAGTCCAGCCACTGATCCTTTTCCTTCATGCGCAAAGTGCCGCCGCTGGCGTCGACGCTGACCACGCCGTTCGGGCCGCTGGCCGGCAGATCCAGTTGCAGATCGGCGTTGAGCTTGCCCTGCCAGGCAAAGTCTTTCGGCAACCATTGTGCGAGGCTTTCGATCGGGAACTGCTTGAGGTGGTAGCGCAGTTTCGGTTCGGGCAGCAGCCGCTGGTCTTCACCGCACAGGCTGGCATTGCCGGACATCCAGCAATGCGCGCCGAAGTTGATCTTGCCGTCAGCCAGACGCTCCAGTTTGGCCGGGTTCTGCAGTTTCCAGTCCTGGCCGCCGGCCTGAATATCGCCGCTGGCCAAACGACCGCGCCAGTTGCCGTTGTCCAGATTGCCGTCCAGACCGAGGGCCAGCTTGAGCTTCGGCCCGAGCAGGTCGAGGTTGAGTTTCTGGCGCTTGATGTCGCCTTGGGCGCTGGCGGTCAACACGCCCAAATTGGTATCGCCGGCCTGAATGCCGCTGCCCTTCAAGTCGATCTTCGCCCGTTGCGCACTGTCGAGCGTGGCGTCGAGGTTGAGGCTTTGCAGACGATTGTCCTGGAACGCCAGTTGCGAACCTTGCAGCTCGAGCTTGCCTTGCGGCGCCTGGAGCGTTCCGGCGACATTGACCTGACCGTTGACCTGCCCGCGCAACTGCGGCCAGAGCTGGGCCAGACGCGTCAGTTTGATGTCGATCTGGCCAGTGAGTTTCTGTTGCAGGCTGCCCTTGCCGCTGATGCTGTTGTCGCCGAGGCGGATTTGCAGGGCGTTGAGATTCCACTGTTCACCGGCGCCGTCAGCCTTGGCTTGCAGCACCGCCGGCTGTCCGCGCAGTTTGCCCTTGAGGTCGAGGTCGGCGGTGAGGCTCAGGCGCTCGTTCTTCATTTCGCCTTTGCTGCGCAGCGGCCCGGCCAGGGTGCCCGGCAACTCCGCGACCCAGTACGCCGGGTTCAGCGCCGAAAGATCCAGCGCCGTGTCCCAGGCGATGCCGTCGGCGAATTGCACGTTCACATGCCCTTCAGCCTTGCCCTGACCGGCCTGCATTTTCAGTTGCGGCAAAGCGATCTGTTTCAGGCTGCCACTGAACGGACTGCTCAGGCTGAACGCCCCCGCCGGGCCATCGAGGTCGGCGGCGAAGTTACCGAGGTATTGGCCATCGGTGTAGGAGACTTCGCCAGTGAAGGTGCGCAAGGCGACTTGCGGCTCGTCAATCTCGGGATACAACCGGTGCCACGGAAAATCCTGCCAGTTGATGTTGGCCTGAGCGCTGAGGCCCTTGCTCCAGTCAACGCTGCCGGTGAGTTTGAGACTTTGCTTGTCGTTGGCACTGAGGTCGAGGCCGGCGATCTGCGCGCCGCTGGCATCGACCTTGCCTTTGAGCAGCAACGCCACCGGGCCTTTTTCGGCGGGCAGCGTGGCGTTGCCGAGCAATTGGTAACCGTTTTTCAGGTCACCTTCCCCGGTCAAAACCAGTTGATTGAATTGCAGAGTGTCCGGCAGATCGGCGCTCGGTTTGAATGCCTCGGAGGTGATGCGCACCCTGGCCGGGAGGTTTTCTGCCAGCGGCTGCAGCTCGCCGCTCAACTGGCCGTCGAGGTAGCCACGGCTGTCGGCATGCAGGTTGAGGGTTTTCAGCAGATCGCCGTCGACTTTCAACGCCAGTGTCCATGGGCCTGCGCCCGGAGACGGCAGGGTCAGGTCACCGGTGATGTTCAGCGGCCAGTTGCCGGTCGGTTGCAGCAGGCCGGAGAGGTTCAGGCTCAGATCGTCGCGCTGCAGTTTCACGCTATCGATCTGCATACCTTGGGCGGTCCAGTGCGCCGCCAGTTGCAGGCCCTTGAGCTGCTCGCTGCCGTTGAACAGCAGGCTGCCGACCTGCACGTCACCCAGTTCGATGGCCACCGGCAATTGCAGATCCGGCAGTTTGATCGGGCCGCTCTCGCTGGTTTCTTCACTCGGCGGGAATTGCAGGATCACCTGATCAGCCTTGAGCTGTTCGATGCACAGCGTCATGCGGGTCAGGCACAGCGGCGACCAGGCGAAGATCGGCCGGTTCAGTTCGACCCGGCTGCTGCCCTGCTGCCACAGCAGGTGGTCGGCGCTCCATTGTCCGCCGAGACGGCCCTGGAAATTCTCCACGCTCAGACCCGGCACCAGGCCCAGCGCCCAACGGCTGCCGGCCTGCGTTCCGAGTACCGCGCTGATGCTCAGTACGATCAATAACACCAGCGCCAACAGCGCCAGAGCGGTAATTTTCAAACCACGCTTCACAGCTCAGGCCCCATGGAAAAGTGCAGCCGGATGCCGCCGTCGTCGTCCAGCGCGTGGGCCAGGTCGAGGCGGATCGGCCCCACCGGCGAGACCCAGCGCACACCGATACCGACCCCGGTCTTGAGGTTCGGCAGTTCGAGTTTGTTGAAGGAGTTGCCCTGGTCGACGAAGGTCGCGACCCGCCATTTTTCGGCGATCGAATATTGATACTCGACACTGCCGGCAACCATGTAGCGACCACCGATGCGGTCGCCTTCGGAGTTTTTCGGGGACAGGCTCTGGTAGTCGTAACCGCGCACGCTTTGGTCGCCACCGGCGAAGAAGCGCAACGACGGTGGCACCGAGTTATAACCGTTGGTGGCGCTGCCGCCGACCTGCACCCGCCCGAGGAAGCGGTGGTTGTCGAACACGGTGGTCAGGCCTTTGATCAACGCCGTGCCATACAGCAGATTGTTGTCAGAGCCGAGACCTTCCTTCGCCACTTTGCTTTCAAAGGTCAGGCGATAGCCGTTGTGCGGGTCGATGCGGTTGTCGCTTTTCAGGTACGAATAACTGATACCGGGCATCAACAAGGTACTGAGACCGGAGTCGTCACCGAGCTGATATTCCTCACGCTGCCATTTCAGCGAGATGACCCGCTGCCAGCCGCTGGGCAACTTGCTGTGCCATTCGGGACCGAAGGTCAGCAGCTTGCTCAGGGTGTCGGAGCCGTCGATGTCTTCATATTGGTAACCACCGGCCCAGCGCAGCTTGTCGGTCAGCGGTGGATCGAGCGGGATGTCATAGAACAGCCCGACGTTCTGCCGTGGCGCCGACAACTCGGCTTCCCAGCCATAGCTGTCGCCCTGCGGGTTGACCCAGTGGCGGGTCCAGTTGGCCTTGATCCGCGGGCCGACGTCGGTCGAATAACCGAGGCCCAGGCCCATGGTGCGCGGTTTGCGGGTGTCGAGTTTGACGTCGACCGGGATCACGTCGTTTTTCGCCGCCGTCGGCGCCGCATCGACGCGCACGCCTTCGAAATAGCCGCTCGATTGCAGGTCGCGGTTGAGTTCGGCGATCAGCTCGGAGTCATACGGGTCGCCAGCCTTGAACGGCACCATGCGTTGCAGCAGGTCTTCGTCGAAGGGTGTGTCGCCCTCGAAACTGACTTTGCCCAGCGCATAACGCGGGCCGCTGTCGTAGATCAATTCAACGTCGGCCACCCCGGCCCGCGGGTCGACCAGGAGTTTCTGGCTAGTGAAATGGCCACTGAAAAAGCCGAAGCGCGAGGCCTGATTCTGGATCAGGCGTTTGGCGTCTTCATAACGCCCATGGTTGAGCACCGCGCCGGACTTGAGCGTATCGCTGCTCGGCACACGAAAGGATTTGAGGGAGGCGGCAGGCCCGTCGACGCGCACGGTGACGTTGCGCAGGCGTATCGGCTCACCGGGATCGATGTTCAGCACCAGGCGCGGTTTTTCGCCGCCTTTGACGTCACTGTCGATCTGCGGCTGGTAGTAGCCCAACGCCTGGGCAGCTTTGCGCGCCTGCTCTTCAGCCCCGCGACTGAAGCGTAGCAAGGCTTCTTCGTCACGGTCGCCGAGGCTGCCGATATAGCCTTCTATATTGGCTTTAAGTTCATCGTTGGACGGTTTGATCCGCACGTCCAATTCACTTTGCGCCAGCGCCGCGCAGCTGGTTAACAGCATGAGCACGCCACTGGTAAATCTTCCTGGAAACTTCATAGGCGCGGATGCTATCACGGGCTTGGGAGCGTGATAGAACAGGAAATTTCCGAAAAAGTTCTATGGCTAAGCCGTTGCAGTTTGTAACACCTGCGGATTGGCATGGAAAAACACGTGCTCGCGCACCGGGCCGACGGCAACTTCGCCAATCTCCTCATAACCCTGACGTTTGTAGAATTCCAGGTAACGCGGGTTGCCGGTGTCGAGCACCACGCCTTGCGAGGTTTCGTCCACTGCGCACCAGTTGTGCACCGCCGTCAGCAACTGCTCGCCGAAGTGTTTGCCTTGAAACTGCGGATGAATCCCCAGCAGCGGCAGCATGTGCACCGAATCGCTCGGTACGCAGGCGGCCACCGCATCGTGATATTCCAGATAGCGCCGGGTGCAGCGAAAACCGGTGCTGAGCACCATGCGCAAGCGCCACGCCCAACTCTCGGTAATCCCAAGACGACGCTGCGGCGGCGCGATCAGGGCGATGCCGATCAAACGGTCGTTGACCAGCAGGCCGATGGCCGGCAGATCCTGCAGAAAATGCTGTTTGACCAACTCACGCACCGTGGCCCGCACGCGTTGCTCGTAGCCCGGCCGTTCGGCTTCGAACAGATAGCCGAAAGTCGGCTCGTGGCGATAGGCCTGATACAGCAGCGATCGGGCTTCGCGCGAGTAACCGCGGTCGAGCATGTGGATGTCGGCGATGGCGGTCTGGGTTTCAGGCATGACGGTGATTCTCCCCCGGGGCGCGGCTCAAATGGCTGCGCTCTTGTTGGTACGAACCTTTTGCGGGTGGCGCAGTTCCCCACAGGTATAGCCCAAGCCAGGCTCTTCATCGACTCGACTGCCGCTTTCGCGAGCAAGCCCGCTCCCACATTTGGAATGCATTCCCCTGTGGGAGCGGGCTTGCTCGCGAAGAGGCCGGTTCAGACAACATCTATCTGGCAGACAAAAATGATTTCTCCCACCCCACACTGGCCCCCATCCCACATGTCAGCTAGCATCGCCCTTTTGCCAGGACTGCCGACCATGAAGATTGTTTCCTTCAACATCAACGGACTGCGCGCCCGTCCGCATCAGTTGGCAGCGCTGATCGAAAAGCATCAGCCGGACGTGATCGGCCTGCAGGAAACCAAGGTCCACGACGACCAGTTCCCGCTGGAAGAAGTGCGGGCGCTGGGCTATCACGTTTATTTCCACGGCCAGAAAGGCCATTACGGCGTCGCCCTGCTTTCGCGCAAAGAGCCGATTGCCATTCACAAAGGTTTCGCCACCGATGAAGAAGACGCGCAGCGCCGCTTTATCTGGGGCACCTTCGCCGACGCCAATGGCGTGCCGGTGACCATCATGAACGGCTACTTCCCGCAAGGCGAAAGCCGCGACCACCCGACCAAATTCCCGGCCAAGCAACGCTTTTACAGCGACCTGCAAACCCTGCTGGAAAGCCAGTTCCACAACGAACAGCCGCTGGTGGTGATGGGTGATGTGAACATTTCCCCGGAAGACTGCGACATCGGCATCGGTCCGGACAACATGAAGCGCTGGCTGAAAACCGGGAAATGCAGCTTCCTCCCGGAAGAGCGCGAGTGGATGGCCCGCCTGAAAAACTGGGGCCTGACCGACAGCTTCCGCCACCTGAACCCGGACGTGACCGACATGTTCAGCTGGTTCGATTACCGCAGCCGTGGGTTTGAAGATGAGCCCAAGCGTGGCCTGCGCATCGACGTGATCCTCGCTTCCCATGGCTTGCTGCCACGGGTCAAGGATGCAGGCGTGGACTATGAACTGCGCGGGATGGAAAAACCGTCGGATCATGCGCCGATCTGGCTGGAATTGAGCTGATCTCAAGCTTTAAGGGATCCTTGTAGGAGTGAGCCTGTGGTGAGGGGATTTATCCCCGATGGGCTGCGAAGCGGCCCCAGTCGTCTCTAGTAGATCGAAATGAAGATTTTGGGTCGGCTTCGCCAACCATCGGGGATAAATCCCCTCACCACAGGCTCACTCCTACATTGGATCCCTGTCATGTTTTGGTCATGCACCTGACTTAATCTCCCCGGCAATCCCCTTGGCCTGATTCGGTGCCGGCATGACCCTGCGTGTTCTGTTCGCTTTTCTGTCGAGTGCATGGCTGACGGTCAGTGCCGCCGCCCTGCCCATCCCTGAAAACGGCCCGGCGCTACGTATTCAGGGTTCCAACACCATCGGCGCCGATCTCGGCCCGGCGCTGGTCGAAGGTTTTCTGCAGGACCAGGGTCTGCTGAAAATCCACCGCGAAAACCCCGATACCGCCAACGAACAACACATCGTCGGCCAGACAACCGAGGGCAAACGGGTGGTGGTGGAAGTCGCCGCCCATGGTTCCAGCACCGGTTTCACTGCACTGAAAACCGCCAGCGCCGACCTTGCCGCCTCCTCCCGTCCAATCAAGGACAGCGAACTGCTGGGCCTGCAATTTCTCGGCGACCTGAAAAGTCCCGCCGCCGAACAGGTGATCGCCATCGATGGCCTGGCGATCATTCTCAATCCCGCCAACCCGCTGCAGCAACTGGACACCGAGCAACTGGCGCGGATATTCGCTGGCGAGGTGAAAACCTGGGAAGACCTCGGCGGTCGCGGCGGTGCGATTCATTTATATGCGCGGGATGATCAGTCCGGCACTTACGACACGTTCAAGGAACTGGTGCTGGGCCGTCGTGGGAAAAGTCTGAGTTCCACTGCGAAACGCTTCGAATCCAGCGAGCAATTGTCCGATGCGGTGAGCAGCGATCCGCAAGGTATCGGTTTTATCGGTCTGCCTTACGTGCGCCAGGCCAAAGCCGTGGCAATCGCCGATGGCGCATCGCAATCGATGTTGCCGCTCAATAGTCTGATCGCGACGGAAGACTATCCGCTGTCCCGCCGCTTGTTCTTTTATCTACCGCCCAGCAACCAGAATCCCTGGGCGTCGGCACTGGTGGCCTTTGCGCAAAGCCCACAGGGCCAGAAGATCGTCGCGGCCAATGGTTTCATCAGCCAGACCGTGCGTGCCATGACCGTCACGCCGAATGTGCTGATGCCCGAGGGTTATCAATCCCTCAGCCGTCACGCCCAGCGTCTGACGGTGAACTTCCGCTTTGAGGAAGGCAGCGCGAATCTGGACAACAAGGCACGGCAGGATCTGGCGCGCGTGCTCGACTATATAAAGCGCCACGACAAGACTGAGCGCGCAGTGACGCTGGTGGGGTTTGGTGACGAGAAAGACGATCCGGCACGGGCCGATCTGCTGTCGAAGCTGCGGGCGATGGCGGTGCGCCGCGAACTTGTGAAAAACGGCGTGGTGCTGCGCGAGGTACGCGGGTTTGGCGCGCAGATGCCGGTGGCGACGAACAGCGCGGATGAAGGCAGGATCAAGAATCGGCGGGTTGAGGTTTGGGTGTACTGAACCTGATGCAGGTGTGCTGGATGCATGGGCCCCTTCGCGAGCAAGCCCGCTCCCACTTTTGATCGCATTCTTCCAGTCGGAATGCGGTCGAATGTGGGAGCGGGCTTGCTCGCGAAGCCGGCGACGCGGTCTTAATGACCGCTCCGCAACATCTCCTTCGGCACATATTTGCCGATCTCGAACTTGCCGATCGCCGCGCGGTGCACTTCGTCCGGGCCGTCGGCCAGGCGCAGGGTGCGCTGCATGGCGTACATGTAGGCCAGCGGGAAATCGTTGGAGACCCCGGCTCCGCCGTGAATCTGGATCGCCCGGTCAATCACCCGCAGGGCCACGTTCGGCGCAACGACCTTGATTTGTGCGATCTCGCTCTTCGCCACTTTGTTACCGACGGTGTCCATCATGTACGCCGCTTTCAGGGTCAGCAGGCGCGCCATGTCGATTTCCATCCGCGAGTCGGCGATCTTGTCGACGTTACCGCCCAGACGTGCCAGCGGTTTGCCGAACGCGGTGCGGCTCACCGAACGCTTGCACATCAATTCCAGTGCGCGTTCAGCCATGCCGATCGACCGCATGCAGTGGTGAATCCGTCCTGGGCCAAGGCGACCCTGAGCGATTTCAAAACCGCGACCCTCACCGAGCAGAACGTTTTCGTACGGCACCCGCACGTTGTCGAACAGCACTTCGGCGTGGCCGTGCGGTGCATCGTCGTAACCGAAAACTGGCAGCGGACGGACGATTTTCACCCCGGGGGTGTCGACCGGCACAAGGATCATCGAGTGCTGGGCGTGGCGCGGTGCGTCAGGGTTGCTCAGGCCCATGAAGATCAGAATCTTGCAGCGCGGATCGCAGGCGCCGGAAGTCCACCACTTCTTGCCGTTGATCACCCATTCATCACCATCACGCACGGCGCGGGCGGCCATGTTGGTGGCGTCGGACGAGGCCACGTCAGGCTCGGTCATGGCGAACGCCGAGCGGATCTCGCCGCGCAGCAGCGGTTCGAGCCAGCGCTGTTTCTGTTCTTCATTGGCGTAGCGCACCAGCACTTCCATGTTGCCGGTGTCCGGCGCTGAGCAGTTGAACGGCTCCGGCCCTAACAGCGAACGGCCCATGATTTCCGCCAGCGGGGCGTATTCCAGGTTGGTCAGGCCGGCGCCGAGTTCCGATTCCGGCAGGAACAGATTCCACAAACCTTCGGCCTTGGCCTTGGCCTTGAGCTCTTCCATGATCGCGGTCGGCTGCCAGCGATCACCCTCGGCAACCTGGCGTTCGAACACGGCTTCGGCCGGGTAAACGTAAGTGTCCATGAACGCGGTCACGCGCTCACGCAGTTCTTGCACCTTGGGCGAATAAGCGAAATCCATGAGCAATTACCTTCTATGGGCAGAGGTTGTTCAGATCATGCAATCGATGCTAGAACAGCGTTGATAATTTACCTAGCCTATTCTCGGCGTGTATAAACATTCATCACCGATATATGATCCGCTGATCGTCAGCCCCTAGAACAAGAGAAGCCGCGTTATGAATCTGAGTAAGGTCGACCTCAACCTTTTCATCGTCTTCGACGCGATTTACACCGAAGCCAACCTCACCCGCGCCGGGCAGATTGTCGGCATCACCCAGCCGGCGGTGTCCAACGCGCTGGCGCGGTTGCGCGAGACCTTCAACGATCCGCTGTTCGTGCGCACCGCCCAGGGCATGGTGCCGACGCCGATGGCACAGAACATCATCGGCCCGGTGCGCAACGCGCTGTCGTTGCTGCGGGTGTCGGTGCAGGAGAGCCGGATTTTCAATCCGGCCCAAGCGGTGAAGACTTATCGCATCAGCATGACCGACCTCACTGAAGCAGTGATTCTGCCGCCGCTGTTCCAGCGTTTGCGGCGTCTGGCGCCGACGGTGATCATCGAGAGCTTTCTGTCCAAACGCCGCGAGACCACCAAGGAACTGGCCGCCGGACGTCTGGATTTCGCCGTGGATGCACCGCTCAACACCGACCCGCAGGTGCGCCACGTCAAGCTGATGGAAGACCGTTACGTCTGTGCGATGCGCAAGGGCCATCCGCTGGCGGGCAAGGAAAAACTCAGTCTCGATGATTACCTGTCGCTGACTCACATTCACATCTCCAGCCGCCGCAGCGGTCTGGGTTATGTCGATCTGGCGCTGGGCAAAATGGGCATTCAGCGCAAGATCGCCCTGCGCTCGCAGCATTACCTGATGGCATCGCAGGTGATGCAGCAGACCGACATGGTGATGACCGTGCCCGAGCGTTTCGCCCGGCGTAATGACTTGCATGCATTCAATCTGCCGGTCAACGACGTGCCCCCGGTGGAGACCCACCTGTACTGGCACGAGAGCACCGATCAGGACCCGGCGAACCGCTGGATGCGCGAGCAGATGATCGAGTTGTGCCAGCAGGTGACGGCGCATGAGAAGAAGCTCGATAAGGTGTAAGGCTGGCAACCGCGTTATCGTTCTTCGCGAGCAAGCCCGCTCCCACATACGACCGCGTACCACCAGATGGAACGCGACCGAGTGTGGGAGCGGGCTTGCTCGCGAAGAGGCCAGCACTCGCGCCACACATTTTGAACCTTGACGTAAACGTCAACTCGCCATTAGCTTAGCGCCAAGACCTTTTTCCGAGCGCTTTCATGAGCAGCCAGACCTACAGCATTTCCGACCTCGCGCGCGAGCTGGACATCACCACCCGGGCGATCCGCTTTTATGAAGAACAAGGCCTGCTCAGCCCTGAGCGCCGAGGCCAGGAACGTATCTACTCGCCACGCGACAAGGTCAGCCTGAAACTGATCCTGCGCGGCAAGCGCATCGGTTTCTCGCTGGCCGAATGCCGCGAACTGATCGAACTCTACGACCCATCCAGCGGTAACACCAAACAGCTCAACAGCATGCTGGCGAAAATCAGCGAACGCCGCGAACAGCTCGAGCAGCAGTTGCTCGACATCGAACAGATGAAACTGGAACTCGATACCGCTGAAGAGCGCTGTGTGCAGGCGTTGGAGCAGACACTCAAGAGCCAGCAAGTAGCGCAGTAATCAGCCACAACTCATTCCCTGTGGGAGCGGGCTTGCTCGCGAAGGCGGAGTGTCAGGCGACAAATTTTGTATCTGATACACCGCCTTCGCGAGCAAGCCCGCTCCCACAGGGACCTCATGTAATTCCGAAAATGAGCAGGTCAACCCATGTCCCTCCCCTCCCAAGTACGCCTGATCGAAGTCGGCCCGCGCGATGGCCTGCAGAACGAAGCCCAACCGATCAGCGTCGCTGACAAGGTGCAACTGGTCGACGCCCTGAGCGCCGCCGGCCTTGGCTATATCGAAGTCGGCAGTTTTGTCTCACCGAAATGGGTGCCGCAGATGGCCGGGTCCGCCGAGGTGTTCGCGCAGATCCAGCGCAAGCCCGGCGTGACCTATGGCGCACTGGCGCCGAACCTGCGCGGTTTTGAAGACGCGCTCGCTGCCGGGGTCAAGGAGGTGGCGGTGTTCGCCGCCGCTTCAGAGGCGTTCTCGCAGCGCAACATCAATTGCTCGATCAGCGAAAGCCTGGCGCGCTTCGCACCGATCATGGAAGCCGCGAAACAGCACGGCGTTACCGTGCGCGGTTACGTGTCCTGCGTGCTCGGCTGCCCGTATGAAGGTCAAGTCGCGCCGGAACAAGTGGCGATGGTCGCCCGCGAGTTGTACGCGATGGGCTGCTACGAAGTGTCCCTCGGCGACACCATCGGCACCGGCACCGCAGGCGCCACGCGGCGGTTGTTCGAAGTGGTGTCGGCGCAAGTGCCACGGGAAAAACTCGCCGGCCATTTCCACGACACTTACGGCCAGGCGATGGCCAACATCTATGCCAGCCTGCTGGAAGGCATCGCGGTGTTCGACAGCTCTATCGCCGGCCTCGGCGGCTGCCCGTACGCCAAAGGCGCGAGCGGTAACGTCGCCACCGAAGACGTGGTGTACCTGCTCAATGGTCTGGGCATCAAGACCGGTATCGACCTGGACGCCTTGATTGCGGCGGGTCAGCAGATCAGTGCGGTGCTCGGTCGTCCGAGCGGTTCGCGTGTCGCCAAGGCTCGCAGCGCACAGTGAGGGCGAAGGTGTTACCGCTGTGTCCGAAACGTGGGCATAGACGAGTAACACGGAAACAAATTGTCTGGTTTGCCCTGAAGGAAAAATCCTTCAAAAAACTCAAACCATTGATTTATAAGGGTTTTTAAAAGTTGGCACGGCTTCTGCTATCTCTATGGCATAACAAGAATAAAAAGCAGCAAACCAATAAAAATAAGACGTACCGACTCTGACATAACAAAAACAACACGGCAGAGACGCAGCTAACAGATTTTTTTGGAGAAGGTGTGCTTTTCAGGGTGCTCTCAGGAGTGACCCGCAACCGGGCAGAGAACAATAAAACTACCTTCAGGTAGCTCCCGAATCGGTTGGATCGTTTAACGAGAAAGCAGATCAGCGCTCAAAAAAATACGTTTGCTCTTGACCCCGGATGGGGGTCGCCAAAAACAGCGGTAAAGGGCCACGGTTGCCAAAAACAACAACAGACCGCCCCTCAATAATAAGAAAGAGCACGCGACGACAAAATTAAAGGGGAGCTTCGGCTCCCCTTTGTGCTTTCTGTGATTCCTGAAAATACTCTATCTCCATTGTGGGAGCGGGCTTGCTCGCGAATACGGTGTATCAGGTACAAATTTGTCGCCTGACACTCCACATTCGCGAGCAAGCCCGCTCCCACAGGGATTGTGCTTACCGCTCGACTGTTTTCAGTTCTTCGATACTGATCTCACGCATCCGGAATTTCTGGATCTTGCCCGTCACCGTCATCGGAAACTCTTCGACGAACTTGAAGTGCCGTGGCGTCTTGAAGTGCGCGATGCGCTCCTTGCACCAGGTTTGCAACTCCAGCTCGGAAGCATTGTGGCCGGGGTGGAATTTGATCCAGGCGACAATTTCCTCACCGTAACGCGAGCACGGAATGCCGATCACCTGCACATCCGCCACCGCCGGGTGGGTGAAGAAAAACTCCTCCAGCTCACGCGGGTAAATGTTCTCGCCACCCCGGATGATCATGTCCTTATTGCGCCCGGCGATGTTCACGTAACCCTCATCGTTCATGCTCGCCAGATCGCCAGTGTGCATCCAGCCTGCCTCATCGATGGCTTCTGCTGTGGCTTGCGAGTTGTTCCAGTAGCCGAGCATCACGCTGTAACCGCGGGTGCAGAGCTCACCGATGGTGCCGCGCGGCACCAGGTTGCCGGCCTCGTCGATGATCTTGCTTTCCAGTTGTGGCTGGGTACGGCCGACGGTGGTCACGCGCAATTCCAGTTCGTCGTTTGGCCCGGTCTGCAGCGACACCGGACTGGTCTCGGTCATGCCGTAGGCGATCTGCACTTCGCTCATGTGCATCTCGCTGATGACCCGACGCATGACTTCGATCGGGCAAGTCGCGCCAGCCATGATCCCGGTGCGCAGACTCGACAGATCGAATTCGCCGCGCAGCGGTTGATCGAGCATGGCAATGAACATGGTCGGCACACCGTACAGGCCGGTGGCTTTTTCTTCGGCGACGGTTTGCAGGGTCAGTAACGGGTCGAACGCGTCGTTGGGATAAATCATGGTGCTGCCGTGGGTGATGCAGCCGAGGTTGCCCATGACCATGCCGAAGCAGTGATACAGCGGCACCGGGATCACCAGGCGGTCGCTCGGGGTCAGGCCGATGCTTTCACCGACCATGTAACCGTTGTTGAGGATGTTGTAGTGACTGAGGGTCGCGCCCTTGGGGAAACCGGTGGTGCCGGAGGTGTACTGGATGTTCACCGGTTGATCGAAGTGCAGGCTGTCGCTGCGTTCGCGCAATTGTTCGGGCGAAACACTGCTCGCCAGATCGGCCAGTTGCGACCACGGCAGGAAGCCGGATGGCGGCTGCGCATCGAGGCTGATCACCCCGCGCAAATCCGGCAGGCTTTCGCTACGCAACTGGCCGATGGATTGCTCTGCCAGTTCCGGCGCCAGCCCTTGCAGCATGGCGTGGTAGTTGGAGGATTTGAACGCGCCGGCGCAGACCAGCCACTGGCAACCGGACTGCTTGAGCACGTATTCCAGTTCGGAGCTGCGGTAGGCCGGATTGATGTTGACCAGAATCACGCCGATCTTCGCGGTGGCGATTTGCGTGATGCACCACTGCGCACAGTTCGGCGCCCAGATACCGAGCCGATCCCCCGCCTGCAAACCCAGCGCCAGCATGGCCCTGGCGTGCAGATCCACACTATCGGCCAGTTGCTGCCAGGAGTAGCGCAACTGCTGATGACGCACCACCAGCGCCTCGCCGTGGGGGTGTTGCGCGACAGTCTGGTCGAACTTCTGCCCGATGGTCATCGCCAGCAAGGCTTTGTCCTGGGAACCACGGGTGTAGCTGCGCTGCGGGTTTGCACTGGGTTGATCCATGACGACCCCTATTGTCTTTATTAGTGGGTTTACCGGGATTTTGCTTCGGGTGGGAGCGGGCTTGCTCGCGAATGGGGAGGATCAGTCGCCAGATGTATAGGCTGACCACTGCATTCGCGAGCAAGCCCGCTCCCACCAAAAGCACTCCGCTTTCAATCTTGACCTGCCCCTACTCTCGCTCAAGTTGACGTTAACGTAAAGGGTGATTGACAGCCATTCGCCACAGGCTTACGTTAACGTAAAGGTGAGAGCCATTGACCGCCCTCCCCACCCTATAAAAAAGCCAAAAGGTGACCCATGAGCTACCCATCCCTGAACTTCGCCCACGGTGAAATCATCGACATGCTGCGCGATCAGGTTCAGTCCTTCGTCGCCGATCAGATCGCCCCACGCGCTGCGCAGATCGACCGCGACAACCTGTTCCCCGCCGACATGTGGCGCAAATTCGGTGACATGGGCCTGCTGGGTATCACCGTGCCGGAAGAGTACGGCGGTGCGGGTCTGGGTTACCTGGCGCATGTGGTGGCGATGGAAGAAATCAGCCGTGGCTCGGCCTCGGTGGCACTGTCCTACGGCGCGCACTCCAACCTCTGCGTCAACCAGATCAACCGCAACGGCAACCACGAACAGAAAAGCAAATACCTGCCGAAGCTGATCAGCGGCGAACACGTCGGCGCCCTCGCCATGAGCGAGCCGAACGCCGGTTCCGACGTGGTCTCGATGAAATTGCGCGCCGACAAGCGCGGCGACCGCTTCGTGCTCAACGGCAGCAAGACCTGGATCACCAACGGCCCTGACGCCAACACCTACGTGATCTACGCCAAGACCGACCTGGAAAAAGGCCCGCACGGCATTACTGCGTTCATCGTCGAGCGCGACTGGAAAGGCTTCAGCCGCAGCAACAAGTTCGACAAGCTCGGCATGCGCGGTTCCAACACCTGCGAGCTGTTCTTCGATGACGTCGAAGTGCCGGAAGAAAACATCCTCGGCGTGCTCAACGGCGGCGTGAAGGTGTTGATGAGCGGCCTCGACTACGAGCGCGTCGTGCTCTCCGGCGGCCCGACCGGCATCATGCAGTCGTGCATGGACCTGATCGTGCCGTACATCCACGACCGCAAGCAGTTCGGCCAGAGCATCGGCGAATTCCAGCTGATCCAGGGCAAGGTCGCCGACATGTACACCCAGCTCAACGCCAGCCGCGCCTACCTGTATGCAGTCGCTCAGGCCTGCGAGCGTGGCGAAACCACGCGCAAGGACGCCGCCGGGGTGATCCTCTACACCGCCGAGCGCGCCACACAAATGGCCCTTGATGCGATCCAGATTCTCGGCGGTAACGGCTACATCAACGAATTCCCGGCCGGGCGCCTGCTGCGTGACGCCAAGCTGTACGAAATCGGCGCGGGCACCAGTGAGATCCGGCGCATGCTGATCGGCCGCGAACTGTTCAACGAAACCCGCTAAAACGGAGCTGCACATGGCTATCCTGCATACCCAGCTCAATCCCCGTTCAGCGGAGTTCGCCGCCAACAGCGCGGCGATGCTTGAACAGGTCGACGCGCTGCACACCCTGCTCGCCCAAGTGGCGCAGGGCGGCGGCGCGAAAGCCCAGGAACGTCACACCTCGCGGGGCAAGTTGCTCCCGCGCGAACGCATCAACCGCCTGCTCGATCCGGGCTCGCCGTTTCTCGAGATCAGCCAGCTCGCCGCGCACGCGGTGTATGGCGAAGACGTTCCCGCCGCGGGCGTGATTGCCGGGATCGGCCGGGTCGAAGGTGTCGAGTGCATGATCGTCGCCAACGACGCGACGGTGAAAGGCGGCTCGTACTACCCGCTGACCGTGAAAAAACACCTGCGCGCGCAGACCATCGCCCAGCAGAACCGCCTGCCGTGCATCTATCTGGTGGACTCGGGCGGCGCCAACCTGCCGCGTCAAGACGAGGTGTTCCCGGATCGCGAGCACTTTGGCCGGATCTTCTTCAACCAGGCCAACATGAGCGCCATGGGCATTCCGCAGATCGCCGTGGTCATGGGTTCGTGCACCGCGGGCGGCGCCTATGTGCCGGCGATGGCGGACGAAGCAATCATGGTGCGCAATCAGGCAACGATCTTCCTCGCCGGCCCACCGCTGGTGAAAGCCGCGACCGGTGAAGTGGTCAGCGCTGAAGATCTTGGCGGTGCCGATGTGCACTGCAAGATTTCCGGGGTCGCCGACCATTACGCCGAGAGCGACGAACACGCCCTCGCCCTCGCCCGCCGCAGCGTCGCCAACCTCAACTGGCGCAAACTCGGCGAGGTGCAGCAGCGCACGTCGATTGCGCCGCTGTACGCCAGCGACGAGTTGTACGGTGTGGTTTCGGCCGATGCCAAGCAACCGTTCGACGTACGCGAAGTGATTGCACGACTGGTCGACGGTTCGGTGTTCGATGAATTCAAGGCGCTGTTCGGCACCACGCTGGTCTGCGGTTTTGCGCACTTGCATGGCTACCCGATCGCGATCCTCGCCAACAACGGCATCCTCTTCGCCGAAGCCGCGCAGAAAGGCGCGCACTTCATCGAACTGGCCTGCCAGCGCGGCATTCCGCTGCTGTTCCTGCAGAACATCACCGGGTTCATGGTCGGCCAGAAATACGAGGCCGGCGGCATCGCCAAGCACGGCGCGAAACTGGTGACCGCCGTGGCCTGCGCCAAAGTGCCGAAATTCACCGTGATCATCGGCGGTAGCTTCGGCGCCGGTAACTACGGCATGTGCGGGCGCGCTTACGATCCGCGTTTCCTGTGGATGTGGCCGAATGCGCGCATCGGCGTGATGGGCGCCGAACAGGCCGCGGGCGTGTTGGTGCAGGTCAAGCGCGAGCAGGCCGAACGCAGCGGCCAGACCTTCAGCGCCGCGCAGGAGGCCGAGATCAAGCAACCGATCCTCGATCAGTACGAAGAGCAGGGGCACCCCTACTACTCCAGCGCACGGCTGTGGGACGACGGCGTTATCGACCCGGCGCAGACTCGCGACGTGCTGGGCCTGGCTTTGTCCGCGTCGTTGAACGCACCTATCGAACCGAGCCGCTTCGGCGTGTTCCGGATGTGATGCTTTTTTGTGGGAGCGGGCTTGCTCGCGAAAGCGGTGTATCAGTCGACGTATCCGCAACTGACAGACCGTCTTCGCGAGCAAGCCCGCTCCCACAGAAACCGTGGAGACGGAAGAATATGAGCGACTTCAACACCCTCGAACTACACAACGATCCACGGGGTTTCGCCACCCTGTGGCTCAATCGTGCGGAAAAGAACAACGCGTTCAACGCCGAAATGATCCGCGAACTGATCCTCGCACTGGACAAGGTCGCCAGCGACGCCAGCCTGCGTTTCCTTCTGCTGCGCGGGCGTGGCCGGCACTTCAGCGCCGGCGCCGATCTGGCGTGGATGCAGCAATCGGCTGAACTCGATTACCACACCAATCTGGACGATGCTCGCGAACTGGCGGAGCTGATGTACAACCTCGCCAAGCTGAAAATCCCGACCCTGGCCGTGGTGCAGGGTGCGGCGTTCGGCGGTGCGCTGGGGCTGATCAGTTGCTGCGACATGGCGATCGGCGCCGACGATGCGCAATTCTGTCTGTCGGAAGTGCGCATTGGTCTGGCGCCGGCGGTGATCAGTCCGTTCGTGGTGCAGGCCATCGGCGAACGTGCGGCGCGTCGTTATGCGCTGACTGCCGAGCGCTTCGGTGGGCAGCGGGCGCGGGAAATCGGTTTGTTGTCCGAAAGCTACCCGGCCGCCGAGCTTGATCAAGCCGTCGAACAATGGATCGACAACCTGCTGCTCAACAGCCCCGCCGCGATGCGCGCCAGTAAAGATCTGCTGCGCGAAGTGGGCAACGGCGCGCTGACCCCGGCCCTGCGCCGTTACACCGAAAACGCCATCGCGCGCATCCGCGTCAGCCCCGAAGGCCAGGAAGGCCTGCGCGCCTTTCTGCAAAAACGTGCGCCGAGCTGGCAAGCCGCAACCACCACCAAGGAGCCGCGTTGATGAGCGCACCTGTTCTCACCACCCTGCTGGTGGCCAACCGCGGCGAGATCGCTTGCCGGGTCATGCGTACCGCCAAGGCGCTGGGCCTGACCACCGTCGCCGTGCACAGCGCCACCGACCGCGAAGCGCGGCATAGCCGCGAAGCGGATATCCGCGTTGATCTCGGCGGCAGCAAAGCCGCCGACAGCTATCTGCAAATCGACAAGCTGATCGCGGCGGCCAAGGCCAGCGGCGCGCAGGCGATTCACCCGGGTTACGGCTTTCTGTCGGAGAACGCCGGCTTCGCCCGTGCCATTGAACAGGCCGGACTGATTTTCCTCGGTCCGCCCGCCTCGGCCATCGACGCGATGGGCAGCAAGTCCGCAGCCAAGGCGCTGATGGAAACCGCCGGTGTACCGCTGGTTCCGGGCTATCACGGCGAGGCGCAGGATCTCGAAACCTTCCGCGAGGCCTGCGCACGCATTGGTTATCCGGTGCTGCTCAAGGCCACGGCCGGTGGCGGCGGTAAAGGCATGAAAGTCGTCGAGGACGTCAGCCAACTGGCCGAAGCTCTGGCCTCGGCACAACGTGAAGCGCAGTCGTCGTTCGGCGATTCGCGGATGCTGGTGGAGAAATACCTGCTCAAACCGCGCCATGTGGAAATCCAGGTGTTCGCTGACCAGCACGGCAACTGCCTGTACCTCAACGAGCGTGATTGCTCGATCCAGCGCCGGCACCAGAAAGTCGTCGAAGAAGCCCCGGCCCCGGGCCTGACCCCGGAACTGCGCCGGGCCATGGGCGAAGCGGCTGTGCGTTCGGCGCAGGCGATCGGTTATGTCGGCGCGGGAACCGTGGAGTTCCTCCTGGATGCGCGCGGCGAATTCTTCTTCATGGAGATGAACACGCGCCTGCAGGTCGAGCACCCGGTCACCGAAGCGATCACTGGCCTCGATCTGGTGGCGTGGCAGATTCGTGTGGCGCGTGGTGAAGCGTTGCCGATCACCCAGGATCAGGTGCCGCTCAAGGGTCATGCGATTGAAGTGCGGCTGTATGCAGAGGATCCGTCGAATGATTTCCTGCCCGCCACCGGGCGTCTGGAGCTTTACCGCGAATCGGCTGCAGGGCCGGGGCGGCGGGTTGATAGCGGGGTTGAAGAAGGTGACGAGATTTCGCCATTCTACGACCCGATGCTCGGCAAGCTGATTGCCTGGGGCGAGGATCGCGAGCAGGCGCGGCTGCGCCTGTTGAGCATGCTCGATGAGTTCGCGATTGGCGGTTTGAAGACCAACATCAACTTCCTGCGGCGGATCATTGCGCATCCGGCATTTGCCGCTGCGGAGTTGGATACCGGGTTTATTCCGCGTTATCAGGAAACGCTGCTGCCGGCTCCGGGTGAACTGAGTGATGGGTTCTGGAATACGGCAGCGCAGGCTTTCGCGCAGAGTTTGCCGGGTACTGTTCGGGCGGATGATCCGGGGTCGCCGTGGGCGTTGAACAATGGTTTGCGCGCCGGTCTGCCGGCAGAAGTCACTTTGCATTTGAGCTGCGAGGGCCAGGATCGGGCACTGACACTGAATAGCTCAGGCAACGCCACACTGTCCGGTGAAGCACTGGTGGTCGAGCACGATGGCGTACGCCGTGTCCTGCGGGCAATTCGTCAGGGCGATTCGCTGTACCTGCAATGGGACGGCGAGTTGCGGCGCATTCAGGCATATGACCCGATCAGCGCCGTCGACGCCAGCCACAGCCATCAGGGCGGTCTGACCGCGCCAATGAACGGCAGCATCGTGCGGGTGTTGGTGGAGGCCGGGCAGTCGGTCGAAGCCGGTGCGCAACTGGTGGTGCTGGAAGCGATGAAGATGGAGCACAGCATCCGCGCGCCCCATGCGGGAGTGATCAAAGCGCTGTATTGCCAGGAAGGTGAAATGGTCGGCGAAGGCAGCGCTTTGGTTGAACTGGAAGCCGTGTAAATGGGAGATCGATCCTGCGCAAAACGAGGATCGATCTGACTAGAAACGCGCCGTAGCCTGAACCACCACGCCGATGATTCGACACTCGTCGGTCAACAGAGCCTTGGGCCAGGTCGGATTGAGCGGTACCAGGTAACGCTGGCCGCCCTCTTCGTCGAGCTTGCGAAAGATCGCTTCATCGCAGCCTTGCCACTGGGCAATCACCAGTTTGCCGGGCACCGCTTCCACTTCCGGATCGACCAGGATCAACATGCCTTCGGCGATGCTCTGGCCCGAAGGTGCGGTCATCGAATTTCCCGTCACCGTCAGCCAGAACGCCGCGCCACGGGCGTGATAATCCGTCAGTTCGAAACGCTGCTTGTCAGGCGTCGCGGCGTAAGTCGTGGATGCACCCTCACGCACTTCGCACGGGGTGTGCCAGTCACTGACCGGATAGCGGAAATACGGGTTGTACTTCTGCGCCAGTGGCATCTCGTCATCGTCGACTTCCTGCGGTTCGCGAATCACCAGCACCACTTCCAGGAAGTCCATGCCCAGCGCCTGCAACACGCGGTTCATTTCCGTGATGCCCGGCTCGCGACGTTTGTTCAGCCAATGGCCGATCCCGCCCTGGGACATGCCGACGCGCTCTCCGAGCTCTGTTTGAGTGATTTTGAGTTCACTCATCTTGGCCTTGACCAACTCAATCCATTTATCCATGTGCGGCACCTTACTCGGCCCGCCTTCGGCCGGCAAAACACATATTGTAGTATTTAAATTCTGGTCACAACTACGCATCGTACTATGCTGAAAGCACGGACTTTCAATCGAACAAGGAGTGACCCTTCACCATGAATATCAGCAGTAAAGACTTGCCCGACCTGCAAATGGACACCACGTTCACCTCCCCTCAGGGCAACGCAGCAGCGCAGCGAGCACTGGACTATTACTTGAAACCAGCTGTGTCAGAACCCGAAGTCGACGAGCGTTTTTTCGATGTGAAACGCCACCTCAGTGGCGAAGAGGCTCTGGTGCACGCCTCGGATCTGCTGCGCTGCGCAGCCGCCACCGCCTTCAAGGCAGCCGAAAACCTGCAAGGCGCAAGCCGTGACCTGGCATTTTCGGTGGTGCATATGGTGGATATGGCGCGAGCGATGGTCGATCATTCAATTGATGGCGAGCAGCTCTGAAGAACACGAGAAACGAACGGACAGGAAAGAATTTTCCAATCGCGCAGATAAAAACGTTTGACTTGCAAATGATAATGATTATTATTGCAAGCAACTGGTCGCGAGATCAGTCGATGGAACAGAGACCTTAGGTCGGTCTCTGAACTATCTCCTCATCAGGCTAATCACGGTTTTTGACCCGGCTTTTTGCCGGGTCTTTTTTTTGCCCGTTGTTCGGGCTTATGGCTTCAGGCTAATGAAGTCTTTGGATGCTGCAAATTCGATGGCGCGGATAATATCAAAAGAATATCGCTTGGCAAGCTCAGCCCGGCCGGATTGGGGCAAACCAATGACAATTAGCACTTGAGAATCAATTGCACAGTCTCTAAGCTGCTTGCGCGTCATGGAAGACGCCCCCCACCGCAAGCCGCAATTTCCCTCGGTTTCCCTCCAGTCTTGCGTGTAAAGTAGCCGCCATAAAAATCATATTCAGGAATCGATATGACCGTGGCCAAATCTTCGTTCGACATCAGCGCCAATTTCGACAGCGGCAACATCCAAGTCATCGACATCTCCAATCCGCTCAACCCGGTTCTGGCCATTCGCCCCGATACCCGCAGCGCGCATTTTCAGTGGTTCCACTTCAAGGCCAGCGGCCTGCATGTTCATCAGGAACACTGGTTTCGCCTGGTCAACGCCAGCCAGTCCTCTTACAACAAAGCCTGGACCGGCTATCAGGCCGTCGCTTCCTACGACCACGTCAACTGGTTCCGCATTCCCACCAGTTTTGAAGGTGACAGCCTGCGCTTTTGCCTCGAAGCCGAGCAAACCCATGCCTGGTTCGCCTACTTCGAACCCTACAGCCGCGGTCGTCATGACTGGCTGATCGAGCAGGCGCTGACCAAGGCCGGCACCGAACTGCTGGCCACCGGCAAGAGCGTCGAGGGTCGTGACATTCAACTGCTACGCAAGGGCAGCGGTGCCGAAGGTCAGCGCAAAGTCTGGATCATCGCGCAACAGCACCCGGGCGAGCACATGGCCGAATGGTTCATGGAAGGCGTGATCGAGCGCCTGGAACGCCACGACGATCCCGTGCTGAACACGCTGCTCGCCAGTGCCGACCTGTATCTGGTGCCGAACATGAACCCGGACGGCGCCTTCCACGGTCACCTGCGCACCAACGCCATTGGCCAGGACTTGAACCGTGCCTGGCAGAGCGCCAGTCAGGAGGTCAGCCCCGAAGTACTTTTCGTACAGCAGCAAATGGAAAAGTACGGCGTCGATCTGTTCCTCGACGTACACGGTGATGAGGAAATCCCCCACGTGTTCACCGCCGGTTGTGAAGGCAACCCGGGTTACACGCCGCGCATCGAGAAGCTCGAAGAGCATTTCCGCACCCACCTCAAACACACCACCAAAGACTTCCAGACCAAGTACGGCTACACCCGCGACGAACCGGGCCAAGCCAACATGACCCTGGCCTGCAACGCTGTAGGCCAGAAATACGACTGCCTGTCGCTGACCCTGGAAATGCCTTTCAAGGATCACGATGACCATCCGAACAAAGAAACGGGCTGGTCCGGCAAGCGCTCGAAACAGTTGGGCAAGGATGTGCTGACCACCATCGCCGATATGGTCGACACCCTGCGCTGATCCCTCCCCCGCTCCACCCAAAGATCGCAGCTTTGTCTGCGATCTTTTTTTTGCGCAATCAAACGCCACGACCAACAAGGTTGCAAATTAAAACCAGAATGCTTAACGTGATTCTGGTTTTAATTTGAAACCCAAAAAGGAATAAGGGCATGCAATCTCAACCCCTCAAAAGCAGCGTGGTGCTGCTGTTCGCCATCGCCTGTGGACTGGCCGTGGGCAACGTGTATTACGCGCAGCCGCTGCTGGACGCCATGGCCGAGGCCTTCGCCATGTCGCCAGCCACCATCGGCATCGTCATCACTTTGACGCAGATCGGCTATGGCATCGGTCTAGTGTTACTGGTGCCACTCGGCGACCTGCTCAACCGACGCCGACTGATCGTCACCCAGACCCTGCTCTCGGCCGCCGCGCTGTTGATGATCGCGCTGGCGCCCAGCAGCGTGTGGTTGTTGCTCGGCATGACCCTGACCGGCTTGCTCGCGGTGGTGACGCAAGTGCTGGTGGCGTACGCCGCGACACTGGCGATCCCGGCGCAGCGCGGTCGCGTGGTCGGCGTGGTCACCAGTGGCATCGTCGTCGGCATTCTGCTTGCTCGCACGATTGCCGGGGCCATGGCTGATCTGGCGGGTTGGCGCGCGATCTATCTGCTGTCTGCGGGTCTGACGCTGCTCATGGCGCTGCTGCTGTTGCGCGTATTGCCCAAGGATGAAGCCGCGCAGCCCGCGAGCCGTTACGGCGCGCTGATCGCTTCGGTGTTCAGTCTGTTCCGGCAAGAGCCGGTGCTGCGCCAACGGGCAATTCTCGCGTTGCTGACCTTCGCCAGCGCCATGGTCCTGTGGACGCCGATGGTACTGCCGCTGGCCGCTCCGCCGCTGTCGTTGTCGCACAGTGAAATCGGCCTGTTCGGCTTGGCCGGCGCCGCCGGTGCACTCGCCGCCGCGCGTGCCGGACATCTGGCTGATCGCGGCCTCGGCCAATGGGTCAGTGGTCTGTCGCTGCTGCTGATGCTCGCTTCGTGGCTGCCGATCGCCCTCACCCAGTCCTCGTTGTGGGCGCTGTTGCTGGGGGTGATCACCCTCGATCTGGGCTTGCAGGCCGTGCATGTCACCAGCCAGAGCATGATCTACAGTGTGCGTCCCGAAGCGCAAAGCCGCCTCACCGCCGGCTACATGCTGTTCTATTCGATCGGCAGCGCATTGGGCTCGATTACCTCGACGGCGATGTACGCCTGGGCTGGCTGGACCGGCGTGTGTCTGCTTGGCGCCGCTATCAATGCAGTGGCGCTGGGTTATTGGTGGTTGACCCTGAAAAGTGGCGCCCCCCAGCGGTGCGCCACACAAGCGGGTTAATCGCGATCGCGACCGCGCAACATGCTGTCGAGCACCTCGTCGCGGCGCACCCAACCGTGGAACAGCGCCGCCGCCAGGTGCAACAGCACCGTCAGGAACAACAGGTACGCCAGATAGCCATGCGCCTTGCGCAGCAGGGCAAACACTTGCGCATCGGCCGGCAGGATCGACGGCAATTGCAGGGTATTGCTCAGCATCACCGGCTCACCCGACGCACTGATCATCGCCCAACCGAGCACCGGCAGCACCAGCATCAACGCGTACAACAACACATGCGAAGCCTTGGCCGCCATCACCTGCCAGCCCGGCAGATCGGCCGGCAGCGGCGGCTGTCGGGTAGAAAACCGTACCAACAGGCGCACGACCACCAGCAGCAAAATCGCGATACCAAGAGGTTTATGCAGATGAATCAGCCATTCATGCCGCTGTGAAACCGAAGTGACCATGCCGGCGCCAATGAACAACATGGCGATGATCATCAGCGCCATCAGCCAGTGCAGCAGCCGCGCCAACAGCGCGAAATGAGTCGGTTGCGTGCTCATGGGCGAGCCTCCTGACGGGCGGCGGGCAATTGGCTGACTTCACTGGTACGCCGCAGATAGGAATCGGCATAACCGGCGGAACGCGCGGCGAGCAGCGGGTCGTCGGAGCCTTCGATACCAGCCGGCAGCACCAGCGGATCGTAGTTGATGTCGCGGCATTCGCCGCTGAGCTGCGGCTGAGTTTTCTCCAGCACCAGCGTGCCGGCGTTGATCACCTTGCGGCCCTCGGGCCAGGTTTTGCTGGCGTCATTCACCGGATCACCGGGGTTGGCCAGGGTGATATTCAGCTGCCAGCGCAGCGGCCCTTCGGCCAGACGCTGCACCAGATCCTTCTCGAGAAAATCCGCACCTTCCGGCGCCGAGGCTCCGGCGGCATCACGCGCCAGTGGCGTGACACTCCAACGCACCGCCTGCTTCTGCCCACTGGCGTTGACCAGATAGAACGCATTGACGCTGTTGTAGGTTTCAGTGGCATAGCTGGCCGACGGTTTGGCGGTCTTCACCCAGGTCAGAAACGGCACGGCTTCCGGGTGGGCGGCGAAGAATGCCGGCACTTTCGATGGATCCGGTTTACCTGTGGCCGGATCCGGCGACTGTGCCTGCTGCAGTTGGTAGAACGCCTCGGGAGTGCCGACCGGGAACACCGGCATGCTGTTCATCCCGGTGCGCCATTGCTGACCATTGGCTTGAGTGAAACGCAGCGCCAGACTGCGGATCGGCACACTGGTGTCCGGGGCGTAGGGATTCCCCGCCGGCAAGGCGAAGCGCCCGACTACCGGGGTCTGCGCCTCGCTGAACACCTGCGCGGCAGAAAACGCCCGCGCCTCGCCACTGCTCTCGAAATGCCCGATCACGCACACGCCCTTGGCGTGGTTGCGCCGAAACCCGGGATGCACGCCGTTATTTTTTTCCAGTACATCGACCAGCGCCTTGGGCGTCAGACGTTGTGGGTCAAGATTACCGTGCACGTAGGCAAACGCCCCGGCGACAGCGGCAACGACCACGGCAATCGCCGTCAGGCGCAACACTGTGCTCGCGGCACTCAAGGGCGGGCGCGGCGGCCTGCCCGGCGGTGAAGTGCGATCAACCATGAATAACTCCAGGGCCATCGGCCACAAGTAGGAAGAATCAGCAAGACGCACCCCATCGGGATTTATTCCATGGCCCGGTATTTATTTTTCCGAACGTGGAATAACCTCGAACGGCAGACGTCTCCCTAGTCCACAGCGTAGTGACTAGCAGAAATTCATGAGCGAATTCGACGAACATTTGAGAGAAATCATTCCCAGATTGCGCCGCTTTGCCGTGTCACTGACCCGCAACAGCAGCAGCGCCGACGATCTGGTACAGGCCAGCCTCGAGCGGGCCCTGTCCGGCTGGGGCGCAAAACGCGCCGAGGGTGATGTGCGCGCATGGCTGTTCGCGATCCTCTATCGGCAGTTTCTCGACGCCCATCGGCGCTCACGCCGTTATGCGCGAATGCTCGAATTCTTTACTGGTCGCGACGACGCCGAGCCCTCGACCGAACGCACAGTCATCGCCCAATCCACCTTGCGAGCCTTCGATCGTCTGCCCACCGAGCAACGCGCTTTGTTGCTGATGGTCTCGGTCGAAGGCCTGAGCTACAAGGAAGTCGCCGAAATCCTTAACGTCCCCACCGGCACTGTGATGTCGCGCCTGTCCCGCGCCCGCCAGGCCCTGCGCCAGCTCAGCGACGGCGAAATCAGCAGCCCTTCTTTGCGGATACTCAAATGATCAGCATGCCTCCCAGTGAGCGTGACCTGCACGCTTACGTCGACCATCAACTCAACGAGGACGACCGGCGGGTACTCGACGCCTGGCTGGTCAATCATCCGGAAGAGGCGGCGCAGGTTCGCGCCTGGCAGCACGACGCCCAGCTACTGCGCGCGGCACTCGGTGGTGCATTGCAGCAACCGGCCAATCCGGCGCTTGAACCGGCGCTGATCCGCGAGCGTCTCAAGCGTCAGTCGCGACGTCATCTGGCCAGCGCGGCGGTGTTGCTGATCGCGATCGGCATCGGCGGTTTCAGTGGCTGGCAGGCGCGGGAAATGACCCTCGTACGCTCTTCCACGCTACCGATGACCGATGCCTTGCAGGCCTATCGATTGATTGCCCAACAGGGAATTCTGCCGGCGGACTACAAGGTTGCCAGTGAGGGCGACATGCAGCATTGGCTCGACCGCTATTTCACCCGGGCCAGTCGCTTGCCGGATCTGAAATCCGCCGGCTTTGAGCCGGTCAGCGGTCGTCTGCTCAGCACCGATGAAGGCCCGGCGGCGATGGTGGTGTATGAGGATCGCAGCGGCCACAAGATCAGTTTCTACGTGCGACCACCGGGACCTGAAAACACCTTCCTGCCACGCGGCAGCCGCAGCGACGGCGATCTGCAGGCCGATTACTGGTCCGGTGGCGGATACAACTATGCGCTGGTCAGCCCGACGGACTCGCCGGCGGCGCAGGTGCTCAAGCAATCACAACCTTTCTGATTCTGCTGTATACCCCTGTGGGAGCGGGCTTGCTCGCGAAAGCGGCAGATCAGTCGACAACATTGTTGAATGACACACCGCTTTCGCGAGCAAGCCCGCTCCCACAAGGGGGTCATCGCCTGATTCAGAAGCCGACATCGAGCACCACATTATCCAGATACGTCCCCGCCGGCGGCGTGGTCTGGTCGGTGTAGATTTTAGCGTTGTAGTTGAAGATCTGGCTGCCGGTGCCCAAGCCATTGCCGGGATTGACCTCGGCATCGGTGCTCGACCGGCGCGCACTGCCGACACTGCCCCAACGAGTGTTGCCGGCGCTTTTGAAGATGTCGTAGGCCAGATAATTACTCCCGGAAATCATCCGTCGTCGCCCGCCGACACTGACCGGATTCTGCCCGTCGCTCAAACCGACCGTGTAGGCACTGCCCTTGGTACAGGCCAGATTGATCGTCTGCCCGGTCACCGGGGTAAAGGCGCTGATCACCGGTGCGCTGCCGAAGGCAATGTTCGGCGCGGTAATCGTGCAGTCGTTGGACACGGTCAGGTTCACGGTCAACGTCGCGGTACCGCTATTGATGTCGCGCCCCAGACAAACACTGCCGATACCGATCCCGGAGCAGTAATTCCAGCTCCAGAAAATGCTCAGGGTTTCCGTATAGACCCCGGCGGCGACGTTGCTGCCAATGGTCGTGCCCAGATACAGCGGCACGGTTTTTGGGGTCGTGCCATTGAGCAGTCCCAAGGCGTCAATGATGCCGTTGCGCGCGAAGTCATAGGCGGTGCCGCGAGTCACCGGATAGCTGGTGCTGTTGTTGGCGTAGATCGTGTAGCCGATGACGTCGCCGGTCGGCCCGAGCAAGCCGCTCTGGGTCGAAGTGATGGTGGCGTAGAAATGATCGTTGCTGGTCAGCAATGACAGCAGCGAACCGGTACAACTCAACCCGGCGTTGAGCGTGGAACTGGGCTGCGTCGTGGTGCGCACGGCAATCGAGCTGATCGAACCGAACGCTGCCGGCGTGGTGCTGACCACCGAGCACAGGGCCTGCGCCGCCCCCGGCAGCAGCAACGCCAGACAAAGGCAGACTCGGGCACCGATCATTGGCACACCAGCGGGCCGATCAGCGGCACTTGGCTTTGCTGCGTATCCACGTCGAATCGGGCCTTGCAGGTCTTGCCGTCGGCCAGTGTCACCTGCAACGAATTCTGTGCCTGCAGGTTTTCCAGATAGACCAGACCATCCCAGCCCACCACCGTGCGCGTACCGCTCTGTTCGTGCAGCACCCCCGCCCCCAAAGGCAGTTCGCGTTGCTGCGCATCCACCAGCACGATGCTCGCGGCAACCACCCGCGTCAGTGGAAACTCCAGCAGATAGCCGCTGCCACGGCGAACGGCAATGCGCTGTTCGACATTGGGGCTGCGCACGTTGGCGGGCAAATTCAGCGGATCGATTTCGTATTTGCCACGGTAGTAGGCGCTACTCCACGGCACCAGCAAGTGACCGTTTTTATCGGTCTGACCGACCTGCTGGTTTTCGTAGCGCACCGGAATATCGGCGAAACCGTCGGTGCTGACCACTACAAACGCGTCATCGATGCGATTGGCGGCGAACACTTGCCGGTCCATCCACACCAGCGAGCCACTGGCGTCGGCCCAGCGGGTTTCAGCCTCCGAAGTGCCATAGACACCGGCCTGCAATTGCACCGATTGCAGACGCCAGGTCACGTCGGCCTGACGATAATCCGCGCCGTCACCCTTGGCGTAACCCAGATTGAAGCCGACTCCGCCCTCAGTCGGCACCGAGCGGCTGTAATTGACCCGCTGCTGACTCTGCCCGGTCTTGCTGCGTTCACTGCTGATCGCCAGGCTGCCGCGCAGATCGAACGGGATCACCAGTTGCGCCTGCACCGCCCAGTTGCTGTCGCCCATCTCGCGGTTGGCCGACAGATAGACGCTGCTGTTGCGCCACAGCGGTTTGCTCCAACTCAGGTTGAGCAGACGCGTGCGCGAATCGTCCGCCGCGCGCACATCGAAATAACCGGCGCCGAGGCTTCCCCAGCGGTCGAGACTGACACTCAGGGTCGCCTGCTCGCTGCGCCGACTGAGGCTGATGTAAGGGCTGTCGATCACGCTCAGGTCGGCGTATTGGTCGCGACGTTGCAGGCGTTGATAGGAAAAGCTGTAGCGTTGGCTGCTGTACTGATAACCGAGGCTCAATTGCTGGCCGCCGTCGCCGTCGAAGCGGCTTTGGCTGACCGCGCTGTTGAGTACACCGAAATTGCCCAGGCGCAAGTTGCCGCCAATCCCGCCGAGGGTCAGCGAGTCAGCCGCTTCGGCGTGGCTTTCCAGGGTGAAGCTGTCACTGACGCCGTAACGCAGGCTGCCGGAAGATACCCCGGTGCCGTAGCTGAAATCTTTCAAGCCGTAGTCGCGGCGCAAGGTACCGGCGGCCACCGAGAAATCGCTCAGGCCTTTTTGCAGCAGGCTGCTGGTGACGTAGAACGGCACCGTGGTCGAGACCTGCCGACCCAGCGCGTCAGTGGTCACCACCACGGCTTCGCCGGCACCGTTGATGAACGGAATGTTGGTCAACGTGTACGGCCCCGGTTGCAGATCGGTGCTGCTGGACTTGTAGCCGTTGATGAAAAGGTCCACGGAGGATGGCACCGCCGCTTCACCGGCAAATTGCGGCAGCGGATAGGTCACCAGGTCCGGGCGCACGGCAAAATCCCGGGAAAACTGCACACCACCCAGACGCACCGAATTGCTCCACGGCAAGGCGCCGCTGATCACGTCACCTGCCTCGTAGGTGAGCATGCGTTCGTCATCGGAATAGCGCCAGGTGCTGTCATAGCGCAGATACCCGTTGTTCAGCGTGCTGGCGGCATCGCCGGACAAGGTGCGTCGGTATTGCCCGGTGTTGGACAAGGTGCCCCAGCTGTCGAACAGCCGTACCTCGTTCCACGCCGCCAGATAGGTGCCGCCATCGTCGGTGTCATTGAGGTACAGGTCATAGTTGAGCAGCGCGCCAAAACTGCTCAGCGCCGGGGTGCGCGGGTAGTTCTGCCGATTGCCGATCAATTGCTCTGGCAGCCACTGCGGCGGCACATCGAGCAGCAGGCGCTGGCCGACGCTGTCGTAATCACTGTGCAAGCCCGGCAGACTGTCGAGATCGACTTCAGCCCCCACATTGTCCGGCAGCTTCATGCCGGTTTCCTGCAGCGCACTGGTCGGCAGAAACAGGCGCCCATCGCGCTGCTGCACCGCCACCACCCGCCCGGTATTCATCTGATTGACCACCAATTCCAGAAACAGCTGTGCATCACTCACGGCCTCCATGCCGCTGGGAGGCGGCGGCAATTCACCGGCCCCGGATGGTTGAACGAACATCAGGCAACAGGCGCCGCCGATGAGCCACAACGGACGCTGAATACGACGAGCCCATCCCGGGCTCATACACGCTTTACGTCCGTCAATGGACTTGATCCTCCTGATGCCACGCTTGCCTGAGCCAGTTATCTTTCTCTGGTTTATTGACGACACGATGCAATTCATTGTGGCGAGGGAGCTTGCTCCCGCTCGGCGGCGCAGCCGTCGTCAGAAGTGTTTATGCGGACTACCTGACACTGCGCGCGCGCCTGACTTGGGGCTGCTTCGCAACCCAGCGGGAGCAAGCTCCCTCGCCACAAAAGTCCTCGGCATTGGCTCCTTGTTCAGCGTCCCGGCGCAATGCTCTGCACCTGCGCCCCGCCATTGACCCGCACCTGCAACGCCGACTCGCTCGCCAACGGCCCCGGTGCCGGCCAGCGCATCACCGCGCCCGGCAGCACATACCCCAGCAGCCCCTCGGCCAATGGCTTGCTTTGCCCACCCTGCTTGATCGCCACGTCGGTCAGCCGTGCGTGTACCGCGCCCTGGTTACGCACCTCGACGTACGGCCGACCGTCCACCGCCACCGTGCGCCAGCTCAGCTGCGGCACACCGATACCTTTGGGATCACGCGGGCGGGTGCTGTCCTCCTTGCTCCACAGCCCCGCGCCGTAAGCAAACAACGGCACCGAATAGCGCATCTGGAAGCGGATCGCCGCCGCAGTTTTGCCGCCCTCGGCAGCCGGCGGCTGAGCGGAAGGGATTTCGTCGATGATGATCCGGTAGGCCAGTTCCTGCCCCGGTGGCACATCCTTGGTTCGGGTCAGACGCACCAGTTGTTTCTGCCCCGGTTCGATCTTCGCCACCGGTGGGCTGCCGATCACGTCGCGCTGGTTCTGGTATTGCTCCTCAAAGCCGCTCTGGCTCCAGCCGAACACACGGATCTGCAGGTTGGCGGTTTCCGTGCCACGGTTTTCCAGCCACAACGCACTGGCCTGTTGATCGGCTTCCAGCACCGGATCGATCGGCCAGATCAACACCGAACTGGCGGCCTGCGCACTGCCACCCCCGAGCATGACCAGTGCCAGCATCGCGCACCGTACAACCCAATGCTGTGACGTAACTGCCCCCATGAACCTGCTCCTTGTCGGCCATCCAAACGTCGTCTCACCACGACAGTTGCACCTGCAACACGTCGCTATACGTCCCCCCAGGCTGATTGCCCGGCAATTGCACCTGACCGTAAATCGGCAGGCTGATGTTGTTCGCATCGCTATAGGCCACCGCCACGCTCTGACCGATGCCCAGGCTCTGGCTGTAAGCCGCATCACGAAACAGCGCGTAAGCCACCCGCGCACTGCCGCTGTTGATCTGCATATGGCGGCCGCTGCTGTTGTACTGGCCGCCATCGACGCTCATGTTCAATGTCACTCCGGGCGTGCATTGCAGCTGCACGCCCCCGGTCAGTGCGACTTGCACCGTGCCAGTGGCCAGGGCCGAGTGCGAACCGAAATTCAGCCCGCCGTAATTCGACACCCCGCCGACCACCAGGCACCCCGGCGTGATGGTGGCGCTGACCTGAAAGCTCTGGCTGGTCGCCGCCCCCAGCGGCAGCGGCACACTGCCCGCACAGAGCAGGAGCAGCGCGGCGCAGAGCTGACGGCGCATGGCATCAGAACGTCAGTTGCACGGCGATGGTGTCGATGTAGGTTCCGGCCGGCAAACCAGCCTTGCCTTTGGCCTGACCGTAGATATTCACCGTCTGCGCCGTACCGGTGCTGGGAGCCAGATTGATCGTGCCGTTGACAGGCAGCAGCGTCGAGAACCCGGAGTCGGTGTACAAGTCGTACGGCACGTAATTGGCGACGCCGTCGTACAGTGCCCTGGCGCCCCCCGTCGATTTTCCGTCATTGGCACCCGCGCCTACCGTGACAGTAGGTGTGGTACCACTGGAACACAGAATCGACAGCGCTCCGCCGCCACCGCCCAACACCTGTCCGGTGGCGGTGGTGAACAGGCTGTTGGCGGTACCGAAGTTCAACGCACCGAAGTTCAACCCGGTGGTGCCCCCGGCTCCGTTGACCTGACAACTGCTGGTCAGGATCAGGCTGGAAGTGATCTGGCCAGTAACGGTGGTGGCGGCATTGGCACTGGAAACCAGCGTCAGGCCGAGCAATGACAAACCTATCCTTGATGCAAACTTGCGCATGGTGTCCGTCCTCTACGGGGTTACCAGTCGAGCGTCACCGTCAGGGTGTCGGTATAGACCCCTGCCGGAACCGCGCGGGTATTCGCCACCACCGAGCCAAATACCGGAATGGGTATCTGCGCACCGCTGGTGACAGCGAAATTGTGCTGTTGGCCAATGCTGTAGCTCTGGCTGCCGGAAGCATCCAGATAGAGTTGATAAGGGATGGTCTGGCGACCATTGCTCAGGCGCCGGGTATTGCCATCACCGTGGGTACCACCGTTGATGGTGACGGTGAAACCGGTGACCGATGGGTTGCAGGCAACATTGAGTCTGCCGCTGCTGTCAGCGTCGAGACTGGCCTTGATCGGCGCAGTCCAAGTCGGCCCCTGCAGCCCGAAATCGAGGGAGCCGAGATTGCCGACCGGGGTTCCAGGACTGGATCCGTTGGTGACTTCGCACCCGGCAATCAGGATCAGCCGCGCATGTATCTGCCCACTCACCGCCGCCTGTGCGTCGTCAGCGAGCAACAGCAGCGTAGCCGTGGCGATGACCATCCAGTGTTTGCCTGTCATTGCGCCCTTCCTACTCCTTCAGGATGCCTGCGAAACTCGCGTCCATCATTGAACGCCCCTTCCCTGCGCAACCCGCCTCCAGCGGATTGCCTGAAATCCTGCACTCACCAGGTCACGGTGACCTTGACCAGATCCGAATACCGATTGACCTGTGGCACCTGCGCCAAGTGCTCGATTCGCCCATACAGCGGCAGCTCCACCGTTCCGGTGTCCGGCACCCGACCGCTGACCGGCACGTCCACCACCAGCGGCACCCGCCGCGCCGCGTCCTGATACAGCCGGTAAGGAATCGGTTGGCTCCCCGCCGCCCCCACCATGTAGCGAACCTCGCCGACCCCGCCATGCAGACCGCCGTCGACACGCAGTTGATACGGCGTGTCGGGGTTGCACTCCAGGCGCGGCAAGCGCTGGTTGGTCAGCGCCGCACCCAGTGGCCCGGCCGGATCATCGAGGCGCGCCGTGCTGCCGAAATCCAGCACGCCCAGTTGTTCGATACCCGCCTCGCGCTGCTGGCCGATCAGTTGGCAACCGCGCTGCACGTCAACGCGAACCTCGACCTGAAGCTCCGCCGCGTATACCGAGCCCCCAAGCCACCCGAGCAGGGCCACCACCACACGTGTAATCACTGCCTCATTCCTTGTGAGGGAACACCCGGATGACGTTACTGTGTTTCAGGTTAGCAACGGTCGACGAATCCGCCAGTCGATTGGATCCATGGATCTGCCGGGATATGTTTCGAAAGTTTGGCAACACGGCGAATTACATCGCTGAAAAAAGCTATACGCCCCGCACAAAGTTGTTCAGTTATCGCCCACAGTCGACGAACCGCGATGGAAGCTCGGCGCAGCCTCTGGTTACACTACGTCGCCGCGCTCCCGGGCGCCGGTCTGATGAACACGGAGTGACTGCACAGTGCCCTCTCGAGCGCCCAAACGATCGCCACTGGCCCCGCGCTGGTCGGCGTTGCGCCGCTGGTTCGCCAAAGGCAGGCCAGCCAACGCCGGGCATGACGCCATTGCCCGCTCGATCCACGAATACTTCCGGCAAAAGGCCCATGGTCAGGGTTACACCCTCAGCCACAGCCAGCAGCGGGTGATTGATTGCATGGCACAGCAGGCCAGCCTGTTGTTCGGCGCCAGCGCGCAAACGCCGCCGAGCCTGTACCTGCATGGTGCGGTCGGACGCGGCAAGAGCTGGCTGCTCGACGGTTTTTTCCAGGCACTGCCGACCACGCAGAAGCAGCGTGTGCATTTCCATGCGTTCTTCGCCCGGCTGCATCAGGGCATGTTCGACCATCGCGAACAGGACGATGCCCTCGCCGTCACCCTCGACGAGCTGTTGGACGATTGTCGGGTTCTGTGTTTCGACGAATTTCATGTGCATGACATCGGCGATGCGATGCTCATTACCCGCCTATTCAAGGCCTTGTTCCAGCGCGGCATTCTGTTGCTGGTAACCTCCAACTATCCGCCGGAAGGCTTGCTGCCCAACCCGCTCTATCACGCGCGTTTCAAACCGGTGATCGATTTGATCAACGCGCGAATGCAGGTCATGGAAGTCGGCGGCCCCCACGATTACCGCAGTCAGGCGAGCAATCATGCGCATCAGTTGTTCACTCAAGGCCACTATGTGTGGCCGGCCACCACGACCCAGCGCCAGGCCTTGAACCTGCCGCCGCAGGGTGCGCCGGCCATTACCTTGCCGGTGGGCACCCGGCACTTTCAGGCACGTCTGTGCGAGGGCCGCACCGTCGGCTTCACGTTCAACGATGTGTGTGAGCAAGCGACGGCGGTGATGGATTATCTGGAACTGTGTCGGCGCTTCGACCGCTGGATCATCGATGATCTGCCGGAACTGGATGAGTGCTCGATTGCCGCGCAACAACGCTTCATCAACCTGATCGACGTACTCTACGACCAGGACAAACACCTGACTCTGCTTAGCCGCTTGCCACTGCGCGAGGCGCTCGGCGGCAATGCCATCGACCTGGCGCGCACACGCAGCCGTTTGGGGCAGTTGCAGGAAATCCACTGAGCCCATTGATCACCATTGTGGGAGCGGGCTTGCTCGCGAAAGCGGAGTGTCTCTGACAAATCACTGATTGACAGGACGCCTTCGCGAGCAAGCCCGCTCCCACCGAGGATCAGGGTGTTGTCCAGGTTCAGATCAGTGCAAATTCCGGCTTTGCCGCTATCATGTCGCCCATTCCGAGCGCTCGGCGCTTCTTTCCCTGGACAGTGAACACCTACATGCACACCCTTGCTCAATTGCGCGCCGGCGAGTTGTCGGGCATTACCCGGCTTGATCTGTCTTGCGGTCTGACCGAGTTTCCCCGCGAAATTTTCGAGCTGGCCGACACGCTGGAGGTACTCAACCTCAGCGGCAATGCCTTGAGCAGCCTGCCCGACGACCTGCATCGCCTGACCCGAATGCGCATTCTGTTCTGCTCGGACAACCACTTCACCGAGGTACCAGCCTGTGTCGGCCAATGCACGGCGCTGACGATGATCGGCTTCAAGGCCAACCGCATCAGCCACGTGCCGGGCGCAGCACTGCCGCCGCTGCTGCGCTGGTTGATCCTGACCGACAACTGCATCGAAACCCTGCCGACCGAACTGGGTGAGCGTCCTTACCTGCAAAAACTGCTGCTGGCCGGCAATCGCCTGCAAACGCTGCCAGCCTCCATGAGCCAATGTCACCGTCTGGAGCTGATCCGCATCGCCGCCAACCGCTTGCGCGAACTGCCGCAATGGTTGCTGACCCTGCCAAGCCTGACCTGGCTGGCCTATGCCGGTAATCCGCTGGAAACCGAAGCCGACGCCGCCGCGCTGGAAGCCACGCCGCTGATCGACTGGTCGGCGCTGCGTCTGGAGCAACGCTTGGGCGAAGGCGCTTCGGGGGTGATTTCCCGGGCATTGTGGCAGCGCGCCGACGGCTCGCAGGTGGCGGTCGCAGTGAAGCTCTATAAAGGTGAAATGACCAGCGACGGGTCGCCGCTGCACGAGATGAACGCCTGCATCACCGCCGGCCTGCACCCGAACCTGATTCGCGTGGAGGGCCGCATTCACGATCATCCTGACGGCCAACATGGCCTGGTGATGCAACTGATCGATCCGAGCTTCCGTAACCTCGCGGCATTGCCAAGCCTGGCCAGTTGCTCGCGGGATGTGTATGCCGAGGATTGCCGGTTCAGTGAAGAGGTGGCGTTGAACATTGCCCGAGGCATCGCTTCGGCGGCTGAACACCTGCATCAACAGGGCATCACCCACGGCGATCTCTACGGCCACAACATTCTGTTGAACGATCAGGGCGATTGCTTGCTGGGGGATTTCGGCGCGGCGTCGTTCCATGCCACCACCGACAACCCGGAAACCCGGGCGCTGCAACGCATCGAAGTGCGGGCGTTCGGGATTCTGCTCGGGGAATTGCTGGCGCGCATCGACTCAGGGTTGAGCGATGAGCGGCGCGAGCGGCTGCAAGCGCTGGAACAGCGTTGCTGTCAGCCGGATGTGCTGGCGCGACCGGGGTTCAGCGAAGTGATCGAGGTGCTGGAAAAGCTGTAACTGACGCAAATCCTGTGGCGAGGGCGCTTGCTCACGCTGGACGGCAAAGCCGTCCCAAAAACAACGACTGCTGGGCAGCCGAGCGGGAGCAAGCTCCCTCGCCACAGTTATCTTTGCAACAGATCAGCCCGCCAGACCAACAAACATGTCCTGCACATCGTCATGGTTGTCGAGGCCTTCCAGGAACGCTTCAACTTCAGCCATCTGCTCGGCACTCAGGCCGCTGACCGGGTTCTTCGGCTGGTAGCCGAGTTTGGCCGACAGCACAGTGAAACCTTGCTCAGGCAGGGCCTTCTGTACGGCGTCGAGGTCGGTCGGATCGGTCAGGAACAGGGTCGCGCCCTCTTCGCCCGGTTCGAAGTCCTGGGCACCGGCCTCGATCGCGGCCATTTCCGGATCGGCGTCCGGGGTGTCCGGCGCAGCTTCGATCATGCCGACGTGGTTGAAATCCCAGGCCACCGAACCGGAAGCACCCAGTTGGCCCTTACGGAAGGCCACGCGAATTTCTGCGACGGTGCGGTTGATGTTGTCGGTGACGCACTCGACGATCAACGGAACCTGATGCGGCGCGAAACCTTCGTACGTCACGCGGTGGTACTGCACGGTTTCGCCCAGCAGGCCGGCGCCTTTCTTGATGGCGCGGTCCAGGGTTTCCTTGGGCATCGAAGCTTTCTTGGCCTGTTCGACCACCAGACGCAGGTGTGCGTTGGTGGCGGTATCGGCACCGTTGCGGGCAGCGATGGTGATTTCTTTCACCAGTTTGCCGAAGATCTTGCCCTTGGCGTTGGCTGCCGCTTCTTTGTGTTTAACCTTCCACTGTGCGCCCATTACTCACTCTCTTGATCTGTGGCGCCGAGACATCTATTGGCCGACGCGTGGCGCCAAGTTTATACGGCCTAAAGTTGGCAATCGACCAAAAATATTCATTGTTGAATCGACATCTTCACCACACCTTGTAGGGCGATTCTGAAAACCACACTAGCCATGACCATTCGTGCTCGCGTTTTCGTACCCTCTGCCGTCCGTATTGCCCCACAGAGCCCGTACGAATGCTCAATGACAAGGAAAGCCCTTTCACCCTGACCCTGAGTGACGGCCAACTGTGCCTGCCGGTGCTGCGTTTCAGCGGCAAGGAGGCACTGAATCAGCCTTTTCGTTTCGAGATTGACGTGATCGGCCTGGCCCCCGCCCTGCCGCCGGGAAGCCTGCTGCGCCAACCGGCGTTCCTGCGTCTGGGCGTCGATCACGGGATTCATGGCCTGATCCACAGCGTCAGTTGCGAACATCGCGCCAGCCACCGTATCGGCTACCGGCTGACGCTGGTCCCGCATCTGCTGAGTCTGGAGCAGTCGCCGCGGCGCCGGGTCTTCGTGCAAGCGAGTGTGCCGACGATCCTCGCGCAATTGCTCGGCGAACATGAACTGCCGGCGGACAGTTACCGGATCGAGATGAGCGTCGGCCAATACCCACCAAGGGAATTTTGCCTTCAGTTCGAGGAAAGCGACCTGGCCTTCATGCAACGACTGTGTGAGGAGGAAGGCATTCACTATCACTTCGAACATCGCCCGCAGGGGCATGTCGTGGTGTTTGCCGATGACAACCTGAGCCTGCCGCAGGAACCATTGCCCGTGCCGTTTGCCGTGACCGACGACACGCCGCCACCGCGCATCAGCACCCTGTTGCAACGCCATGACGCGACACCCGTCATGGCCGCGCACAGCATTCGCAACCGGGGCCAGGAGATCAGCGCCGCAGACGCGGCCAACCACCCCGTGCCCGCGCTCACACCGTTGAACCTGTCGGGCGAACAGCGCCACGCCGAACAACGCAGCCGTCGTCACCTGCAGCGCCAACGCTGCCAGTCGCGCACGATCCGGGGCAGCTGCGATTGCAGTGCACTGCGCAGCGGCCATCTGCTGCAGATCAGCGGGCACCCGATCAATGCCTTCAACGAACAATGGCTGATCACCGAACTGCACCATCAAGGTCAGCACCCTTCGATTCTTGATCCGACTACGGGTGTGCATCGCTACCAAAACGACTTTACTGCCCTGCCTTGGTCGAGCGATTTCCGCCCGCCTCTGGCACAGCCACGTCCGAACATCGGCGGCTATCACCTGGCGCAAGTGCTGGGATCGCCCGGCCAGCCAGCGCCACTGGACGATCGCGGGCGCATCGGCGTCAGCCTCTGGCCGACGCAGACCGCTGAGTCTGCATGCCTGTGGCTGCCGATCGCGCTGACCGGCGCCGGCCAACTCGCCGCCCACCAGTTACCCCGCGCCGGCAGTGAAGTGTGGGTGAGCTTCCTCGACAGCGACCCGGATCGACCGATCCTCTGCCTCGCCAACCCGCGGCCCGCGCCACCGACCCAAACGCCGCCACCGCGCGACAGCAGCCTGTTGCTCGATTGGCTGCTCCATGGCGCCGATCCGTAAGCGCCGCAGAGATTGAAATGAGTACAGCGGCCGGAACCTGGTTGGCTGGAAGGTTGCTATCGCGAGCAGGCTCACTCCTACAGTGGGAATAAGTCTGTTCAGTTAGAGAATGGTCGGCTGTCAGGCCGCCATCGCCAGCAGGCTGGCTCCTACAGCTCAGAGAGCGTGCCCCGCATGCGGCGAAGCCGCCCCACTTAACACAATGAGCGTTAGCTCGAGTAAAGCTTTTGATCTCAGGGCCCGTCGGCAGGCTGAGTGGAGGGATTTATCCGGGGGTGGGAGCGCAGCGACCGTTTGGCGCAGCCAAACACAGCGAGAGGAGGTGCAGCGAAGCAAACCGTAGGCGCTGCCCCCCGGATGAATCCCGGAGCGAAGGAACCCGAGCCCAGGCGAGGGCCGAACGTCAGGGCATAGACCTTTTGGTTACTTTTGGGGCGTTTGCCAAAAGTGACCCGCCGTAAGGGCGGAACCTTAGGAGGCCGTTACCGCAACAACGGATATGCCCCCATAAATCAAAGCCCCCCAATCACCCCTTGTCAGCCTTCCCCGCCGCCGCCGCAAACCTCGCCAACCGCACATCCAGATGCCGCGGCCGCCGCCCATGATCCTCAGCCCGCTCCTTGCGCCGAATCGCATTACGCACCATCAACGACCCCAGATAACGAATCGGCTCCGGCGGAAAATACCCCAGCGGCCCATTCACCAATGGCGAACGGGTCCAAGGGTTATCAAGCCCCTGCACCAACGAAGCGAGAATCTGCCCGCCCATGTGACACGGCCCGACACCACTGCCGGAATAACCAAAACCATAAAACACATTGCCACTGGCACTCATCTGGCCAAAAAACGGCAACCCGGTCACCGAGCGATCCGACGGCCCATTCCAGGTCGCATCGACCTTGACCTCGGCAAACGCCGGAAAAAACTCCCCAAGGCTGCGCTTGAGCAAATCCGCATAGGGCGACGGCTGATCAAACACCGGCAACATCCGCCCACCAAAAGCGAAGGTGTTACCCCCCTTGCCAAGCATGATCCGGCCGTCCGGCGTGTTGTGGTAGTAGTGCACGAAAATCCGCGAATCGAGCACCGTGACGCCGCTGGTCAAACCGATGTCCTGCAACAGATCCGGGCGTGGCTCGGTGATCAGCATGTCGCTGGAAACAATCGCCACGCTGCGCTCGAACTGCGGGAACGCGCGGGCCATCCACGCGTTCATCGCAAGCACCACCCGGTCAGCAATCACACTGCCGCCGGCGGTGTGAATACGCGCCGGGCGACCTTCTTCCAGGCCGGTCATCGCAGTGTTTTCATGGATCTTCACGCCGAGCTGCAACGCCACCCGGCGCAGGCCGCGCACCAGTTTGCCCGGTTGCACACTGGCAGCTGCCGGCGAGAACCAGCCCTCCAGGTGCTTGCTGGAACCGGCCATGCGCTGCACATCGGCCACCGGCCGCTGGCTGAACGAGTTGATGCCCTGCCGCTCCAGCGCCGCGATCACTGCGTCAGTCGAGCCGACCTGCGCCTTGTTTGTAGCGGTGTACAGCGTGCCGTCGATACGGTAATCGGCCTCGACGCCGTACTGTTCGCAGAACGCGCCGATGGCGTGGATGCTGCGCTCGGATTCCTTGACCAGACGTACCGCCTCCTCGACGCCGAACAGCCGCTCGAGGGTGAAATACTTGGCTGACCACGACAACGCACAACCGCCGTTGCGCCCGCTGGCACCGGCGCCGCAGATGTCGGCTTCGATCAGCAGCACATCGAGTTCAGGGTTCTGCTGCTTGAGCATGATTGCCGTCCACAACCCGGTGTAGCCGCCGCCGACGATGCACACGTCGGTGCGCACTTCGCCTTGCAGCGGTAGGCACGTTGCGGATGGATCGGCCTGCAAGGCCTGTTCGAGCCAAAACGGTCGCATGGGATTCTCCAGTCAGATGGCCACGATACAGCCTGCCGCGAGCGCCGCAGCAGGCCGCGAGGCAAGGGTTTCAGTTACGCAGGGGTTTGATGGTCAGCGGGCAATTGGGGATGGACGCGCGCGGTTCCATCACCCCGACCGGGCGGCTGTTCCAGTGCGGAATCAGCACCAGCGCCGAGAACAATGCGCAGCCGGCGAAGACGATGAACACCGTCACCGAATCGAAGTAGCCCGGCAGCAATCCGCCGAGCACTGCGCCGACCGAGCCGCAGCCGTTGACGAAACCGGCCGCGGTGGCACCGGCCTTGGCCTTGCCGAAGTCGATCGCCGCCGCGCCGCTGATCATCGAGTCCGGCCCGTACAGGGTCAGGCCCATGACAAACAGCAGCGCCACCACCAGCATCACGCTGCCGGTGTGCAACGCGCCCATGAACAGCGCCAACGTCACGGTCAGGGCCAGCAGGCTGAGGACGCAGGCCGGCATGCGCCGGGCGCCGAACAGTTTGTCCGAGGCCATGCCGATCATGATCGGCCCGAGCAGACCGGCCAGTTCGAACGAGGTGGGAATGATCGCCGCGCCGACCTTGCCGACACTGGGCATCTGTTCGAAGACAATCACCGGGCCCCACAGCAGAATCGCGTAGCGCGCCGGTTTCAGCATGAAATAAGCCAGGCCCAGCACCAGCACCGTGCGATTGCGCAGGATTTCCTTCAACGGCTCCCAGACGCTGAGTTTGCTGTTGGCTTCGGTCTCTGCCGCACTCAATTCCGGCTCCGGCTCCACCGCTGGCAAGCCGACGTCTTCCGGTTTGTTGCGCTGGAATATAAAGAACAGCACCGCCACCGCCGCCACTACCGCCGCACTGGAAATGAACGCCGCGTGCCAGGTGCCCATCAGCGTATACGCCCACCAGCCGGCGAACGGCGAGGCCACCAGACCGCCAAACGCGTAGCAGGAACTCCACAGACCGAGTACCCGCCCACGCTGTTCGGCGGGGAAGAAACTGCCGAGGTTCTTGCACAGCCCGGACCAGCCAGTGGACTGCGCCAGGCCCTGAATCAACATGCAAGTGGCGAAGATCGGCAGCGTGGCGAAGCTGCCCATCACCAGTGCCGCACCCGCGGAAATCAACAGCCCGCCGAGCACCACAACCCTTGGGCCAAAGCGGTCGGCGAGCATGCCCCAGGTGAATTGGCCGATGGCGTAGGCCGCCAGATAGATCGCATCGAGGTTGGCCATGGCCATCTTGTCGAGCATGAACGTCGGGTCTTCGGCGATGCCCAGTTTGGCCACCGAAAACGCTTTGCGGGTGAAATAGAAAGCGGCGTACGCGAGCCAGGTGATAGCGAAAATCTGCATGCGCCAACGCGCAATGGTGCCGATGTGCTTGTTCATTGTGGTTCTGACCTCAGGGTGTGAGTGTGCCGGCAGAATCGTTAAGTAAACGCCTGTGTTTTTTATTGTTGAGCACGGCGCCAGCGCCCCATCCCTGATGGCGATAGCGGTCAGATGAGTCCTGTTGTTGCACGCACAGGCTCATCGCCAACCCTGCTGTCCGAACAGACAGGCAGCGATGGCGTGAGCGGATCAAAGCAATTACTGTTTAATAAATAAAATCGATTTATCGTATTTCACACATAAGCTCAGCTTGTTACTGGAGGCTGCATGTCGGTGTCCCACGCCCAGCTCAAAGCCTTTCACGCCGTGGCTGTCCACGGAAGCTTCACCAAAGCCGCCGAACGGCTTTTTCTCACACAACCGGCGATTTCCGACCAGGTGCGCAAACTCGAGGAACGCTTTGGCGTGTTGCTGTTTCACCGCAACAAGCGTTCGGTGCGCCTGACCGATCTCGGTGAGCGTCTGCTGGCGATTACCCAACGGCTGTTTGTGATCGAGGCTGAGGCACAGGAGTTGCTGCAGGATTCCCGGGCCTTGCAAACCGGCAGCCTGATTCTGGCAGTGGATGCGCCGGTGCATGTGCTGCCGCAGATCGCGCGGTTTTGCGAGCGCTACCCGGGGATCAGCGTGAAGATCGAAACCGGCAACACCGATGAATCGCTGTTTCGCCTGTTCAACTATCAGGCCGATCTGGCGCTGCTCGGGCGCGATGTCACTGATGAGCGCCTGCTGTGCGTGCCACTGCGCAACGACCCGATGGTGGCGTTCGTTTCGCGCCATCACCCGTGGGCCGAGCGTGAGTCGATCTGCCTGGCCGATCTCGACGACACGCCGCTGGTGCTGCGCGAACACGGCTCGGTGACCCGGCAGACCCTGGAAGAAGAAATGGCCCGCGCCGGGTTCCGTATTCGCCCGGCGATTCAGGTCGAGGGCCGGGAAGCCGCGCGTGAGGCGGTGGTGGTGGGAATTGGTGTGGGGGTGGTGTCGGCGGCGGAGTTTGGCGCGGATTCGCGAGTCTGCGCGTTGCCGATTACCGATTGCACCCGGCGATTGACCGAGACGCTGGTGTGCTTGCGTGAGCAGAGTTCGCGGCGGGTGGTGGCGACGTTTCTCGATATGGTGCGCGAGAGCCTTGCGTAAACAGGTCTGGCCCCTTCGCGAGCAAGCTCGCTCCCACAGGGTTCTCGGTCGTTCACACATTATGTACACGCCACAATACCTGTGGGAGCGAGCTTGCTCGCGAATGACGCGCCGCGAATTGTCAGACTGTCGTCAGACCAAAGAACGCCTGAATCAAGCGCAACTCCCGCCGCCGCTCCATGCACCCGATCATGTGCCGATTGACCAACCCGTCCCCGACAATCGGAATCGCCACTACCCGCGGGTCATGGCTGACCTCCACCGAAGACACCACACCTACCCCCAGCTCCGCCGCCACCGCTTCGGTCACCGCCTCGCGACTGTCCAGCTCCAGCAACACTCGCGGATGCACCGCCGCCTGCATGCAGGCCTGATCAAAGGTGCGCCGGGTGATCGAACTCGGCTCGCGCAGCACCATGATCACCTGATCCAGCTCCTTGAGTTTTAGTTCGCCAGCACGCTGCGCCCACGTATGCCCGGCGGGCACCAGCGCGCAGATCCGCGATTCGCTCAAGGCTTGCAGGTGCAGGCCCTTGCGCGGTTCGACCTCGGTCAGCACCGCCACGTCCGCATGCTCGGATAGCAGCGCGGCGAGAGTTTCCTGCGCATTGCCCAGACGCAGATTCACCGTGATCCCCGGATAACGTGCGCGCAGGCTGGCGAGCATCGGCATGACCATGTGCGGACCGTCCGCCGCCACCTCCAGACGCCCGGTGAGCAACTGGCGGTTGGCCTCAAGCATGGTCTGCGCTTCTTCGGCCAGACCGAACATGGCGCGGGTGATCGCCGCCAGTTTGGTGCCCTCCTCGGTCAGTTCCACCCGGCGTGCCGTACGGCGCAACAAGGTGATCTGGTAGTGCTCCTCCAGCGCCTTGATGTGTCCGGTGACCGCCGGCTGGCTGATAAACAAGCGCGCAGCGGCGCGAGTGAAGCTGCCTTCCCGGGCCACGGCGTCGAAGGCACGCAGCTGGAACAGATTCATGAATAACCCTCACTGATGGCTGGCATAACAACAAACAATTTGATTGATGCAGCGGCGAATTGCAACGTATGCCCCGTAGCTTCATCCCACAGCGCTTTCGCGAGGACACACGAATGAGTACTGCCGCCCCCATCCTGCTCACTCCCGGCCCGTTGACCACCTCGGCGCGCACCCGCCAGGCAATGATGGTCGACTGGGGGTCATGGGATGACCGCTTCAATCAACTGACCGCCAGCCTCTGCGAGCAACTGCTGGCGATCCTCAACGGCGCTGCCACTCACCACTGCGTGCCGTTGCAGGGCAGCGGCACCTTCGCCGTCGAAGCTGCCATCGGTACCCTGGTGCCGCGTGACGGTAAAGTCCTGGTGCTGATCAACGGCGCCTATGGCAAGCGTCTGGCGAAGATCTGCGAAGTGCTCGGCCGCTCGTTCAGCACCTTTGAGACTGCCGAAGACGAACCGACTACCGCCGCCGACGTCGATCGTCTGCTGCGCGCCGACGGCGACATCACCCACGTTGCGCTGATTCACTGCGAAACCAGCACCGGCATCCTCAACCCGTTGCCGGAGATCGCTGACGTCGTTGCGCAACACGGCAAGCGCTTGATCATCGACGCCATGAGCTCGTTCGGCGCACTGCCGGTGGACGCGCAAAAAGTGCCGTTCGACGCGCTGATCGCCGCCTCCGGCAAGTGTCTGGAGGGCGTGCCGGGGATGGGTTTCGTCTTTGCTCGCAAACAATCACTGGCCGCAGCCGCCGGCAACTCGCACTCGCTGGCGATGGACCTGTACGACCAGCACAGCTACATGCAGAAGACCGGTCAGTGGCGCTTCACCCCGCCGACCCACGTGGTCGCGGCGCTGCACGAAGCGCTGCTGCAATACAACGAAGAAGGTGGCCTCCCCGCTCGCCATGCGCGCTACGCCGCCAACTGCCAGGCGCTGATGGAAGAGATGGGCAAGCTCGGGCTGCGCAGCTTTCTGCCGGCGGCGATCCAGGCGCCGATCATCGCCACCTTCCATGCCCCGAAGGACCCGCGCTACCAGTTCAAGGACTTCTACGAACGGGTCAAGGCCAAGGGTTACATCCTCTACCCCGGCAAACTGACTCAGGTCGAAACCTTCCGCGTCGGCTGCATCGGCCACGTCAGCCCGGACGAAATGCGCCAGGCCGTCGCGGCAGTGGGTGAAGTGCTGCGCGAGATGGAAGTCCTCGAGATCTGAACAACACCCTAATCCCCCTGTGGGAGCGGGCTTGCTCGCGAAAGCGGTTGAACATTCAACATTAATGTCGACTGACACAACGCCTTCGCGAGCAAGCCCGCTCCCACAGTTTTGAACCGTATTGCCAACTCAGGAATTGATTGCCATGAACTACACGAACCCAAGCAAACTGCAAGCCGCCATCCTCGACTGGGCCGGCACCGTGGTCGATTTCGGCTCGTTCGCGCCAACGCAGATCTTCGTCGAAGCCTTCGCCGAATTCGATGTGCAGGTGTCCATCGAAGAGGCGCGTGGCCCGATGGGCATGGGCAAGTGGGACCACATCCGCACCCTGTGCGATCAGCCGCAAGTGGCCGAGCGTTATCGCAAAGCGTTCGGCCGCACCCCGACCGATGACGACGTCACCGCCATCTACAACCGTTTTATGCCATTGCAGATCGAAAAGATCGCCGAACACTCGGCGCTGATTCCCGGCGCACTGGAAACCATCGCCAACCTGCGCCAGCAAGGGATCAAGATCGGCTCCTGCTCCGGCTATCCGAAACAGGTGATGGACAAGGTCGTGGCCCTCGCTGCCACTAATGGCTACGTCGCCGACCACGTGGTTGCCACCGACGAAGTACCAAATGGCCGTCCATGGCCGGCCCAGGCCCTGGCCAACGTGATCGCCCTGGGCATCGACGACGTCGGCGCCTGCGTGAAAATCGACGACACCGTGCCGGGCATCCTCGAAGGCCGTCGCGCCGGGATGTGGACTGTGGCGCTGATCTGCTCGGGCAACGCGCTGGGCCTGGATTACGCGGGCTACCGTGCATTGGGTAGCGACGAACTGGCCAGTGAACGCAAACGCATTCACGCGCTGTTCGCCGATTCGCGTCCGCACTACATGATCGACACCATCAGCGACCTGCCGGAAGTGATTGCCGATATCAACAAGCGCCTGGCCAACGGTGAAATGCCACAATCGAGCTGATCGCCGCTGCGTTAAAAGAAAAAACGCCAGTGTCTTCGTGACACTGGCGTTTTTTTATGAAAAAGCAGCACAACACCTGATTCAGCGCATTAAAAGACCGATCAGCATCAGGCAAATCCGTCAAAGCGGATTACAGTTAAAGCATGCCGTCGCACAAGAACGGCACGCAGCGACTCTGATCCGTGAGGAAATACCGTATGCCGTGGACAAGTTCCGAATCCCGCTACAGCACCGTGTCCGTGCTGCTGCATTGGCTGATGCTGGTCCTGTTGATCCTGGTGTATGCCAGCATGGAGTTGCGCGGGATCTTTCCCAAGGGCAGTGGCGGCCGCTCGCTGATTCGCGAAGTGCATTACATGCTCGGCCTGACCGTGTTCGTGCTGGTGTGGTTTCGTCTGGTGGCCCGCAGCATCGGCCCGGCACCGAAAATCTTCCCGGCGTCCCCCCAATGGCAGACCTTGCTGGCGCGGGTGATGCACTGGCTGTTGTACCTGTTCATGATCAGCATGCCGATCCTCGGCTGGCTGATCACCAGCGCCGAGGGGCATCAGGTGATGTTCTACGGCTTCGATCTGCCACTGCTGGTCAATGAAGACAAGGCTTTCGCCAAGCAGGTGGAACACTGGCACGTGTTGATCGGCAACATCGGCTACTGGCTGATCGGCCTGCATGCGCTGGCGGGGCTGTATCACCATTATGTGGTCGGCGATAACACCCTGTTGCGGATGATGCCCAAGCGCAATTGAACATTGGTTCAGTGACATGCCCTGTGGCGAGGGAGCTTGCTCCCGCTGGGCTGCGCAGCAGACCCAAATTCTGAAAATGCGGACAGTCAGGCAGAACACTGTCGCTGGACTTGCGACGGCTGCGCCGCCGAGCGGGAGCAAGCTCCCTCGCCACATAAGTTCAACTGCAGGAACTGAATCCGCGGCGCCCCTGCAAGCCGCCGGTATGCACGAAGATCAGCCGCGTGCCGTGCTCGAACCTGCCCGCTTCAACCTGCTGCTTCAGCGCCAATAACGCCTTGCCGGTGTACAGCGGCTCCAGCGGAACGCCGCTACTGCGCTCAGTGCTGTCGATGAATTCAAGCAACTGTGCATCAACCTTGGCGAAACCACCCCGGCTCGCGTCGAACAGCGCGTAGTCCACCGCAACCTGCCCCGCCTCCTGAACAATCGCCTCAACCTGCGGCGCCACGCCATGATCCTCCGGCACCGCCAGCGCACCGTACACCGGATGCTCTCCCGCCTCGGCGAGCACCAGCCCTGCCAACGTCGTCCCGGTGCCGCAGGCCAGCCACCAGCCGTGATAATCGCTCCAGCCCAATCCGGCCAATTGCGCGTTGACCTGCGCCTTCAGCGCCGCACAACCGAGCGCCCCGGGCAATCCGCCGCCGCCCTCCGGCACCGCATGAAGGTCCGGATACTGTGTCTGCCACGGCTGCCAGAACCCCGGCGCATGCCGATCCCGATAGCCGCCAAACCCCAGCCAGTGCAGTTGCATGCCGAACGCCTGCAAATCTGCAACCGTGGGCGTCTGCTGCGGATGCCCGCGCAACAGGCCGACTGTTTTGAAGCCCAGACGTTTGCCCGCCGCTGCGAGCGCATGCAGATGATTGGAATGCGCGCCACCAAGACTGATGATGCCTCGCGCCCCGGCGCGATCGGCGGCCTTGAGGTGCTCAACGAGTTTGAACCACTTGTTGCCACTGACCAGCGGGTCGATCCGGTCCAGACGCAGGATGGCGACCTCGATACCGGCGGCGCTGAGCCAGTCGAGCTGAAGTCGTTCGAGGGGGGCTTGGGGTAGCCAGTTGGCGGGAGGAAGAAGCATGGCCGAATGATCATTCTGGACTGAGCCGGCATTCTAATCGCTCACAGGACGCCATCGCGAGCAGGCTCACTCCTACAGGCTCCGCGCCATGCATAAATTCTGCGAACACCACAAATCTACTGTGGGAGCGGGCTTGCTCGCGAAGGCGTCGTGTCAGTCGACATGTGTATTGGCTGACACTCCGCTTTCGCGAGCAAGCCCGCTCCCACATTGGAGATTTGTGGGGCTTAGAGTTCAGCAGCCAGACGCGAACCCTGATTGATCGCGCGCTTGGCATCCAGCTCCGCCGCCACATCGGCGCCGCCGATCAGGTGCACGTTCTGCCCCGCCGCCACCAGACCGTCCTGCAGCTCACGCAGCGGATCCTGGCCGGCGCAGATCACGATGTTGTCCACTGCCAGCACTTGCGGCTCGCCGGTTTCGCCGATACGGATGTGCAGGCCTTCGTCGTCGATCTTCAGGTATTCGACGCTGTTGAGCATCTGCACCTGCTTGTTCTTCAGGCCAGTGCGGTGAATCCAGCCGGTGGTCTTGCCCAGACCGTCGCCGACCTTGGTTTTCTTGCGCTGCAACAGGAACACTTCACGGGCCGGTGCATGCGGCGCCGCTTTGATCCCGGCCACGCCACCACGGGCTTCCAGATTCGTGTCGATGCCCCACTCTTTCCAGAACGCGGTGCGATCCAGACTGGTGGCCACGCCTTGGTGGACAAGGAATTCCGAGACGTCGAAACCGATACCGCCCGCGCCGATCACCGCCACGCGTTTGCCCACCGGTTTGCGCTCGAGGATCACGTCCAGGTAGCTCAGCACCTTGGCATTTTCGACACCCGGAATCGCCGGCACACGTGGCGCGATGCCGGTGGCGAGGATGATTTCGTCGTAACCGCCCTCGACCAGTTTCGCCACGTCAACGCGAGTGTTCAGGCACACCTCGACATGGGTGGTCTGCAGCTTGCGCTTGAAGTAGCGCAGGGTTTCGAAGAACTCTTCCTTGCCCGGCACACGCTTGGCGATGTTGAACTGGCCACCGATTTCGCTGGCCGAATCAAACAACGTCACCTGGTGCCCGCGCTCGGCGGCCACGGTCGCGGCGGACAGACCGGCAGGGCCGGCACCGACCACCGCGATCTTCTTGATCTGCTGCACCGGCAGGTAGTTGAGCTCGGTTTCGTGGCAGGCACGCGGGTTGACCAGGCAACTGGTGAGTTTGCCGCCGAAGGTGTGATCGAGGCACGCCTGGTTGCAACCGATGCAGGTGTTGATTTCATCGGCGCGACCTTCCGCGGCCTTGTTGACGAAGTCCGGATCGGCGAGGAACGGCCGCGCCATCGAGACCATGTCGGCATCGCCTTCAGCGAGGATCTGCTCGGCGATTTCCGGGGTGTTGATGCGGTTGGTGGTAATCAGCGGAATGCTCACCGAGCCACGCAGTTTGGCGGTGACCTTGCTGAACGCGGCGCGCGGCACTTTGGTGGCGATGGTCGGAATGCGTGCTTCGTGCCAGCCGATGCCGGTGTTGATGATGGTCGCGCCGGCCTGCTCGATGGCTTTGGCCAGGGTCACGATTTCTTCCCAACTGCTGCCGCCCTCGACCAGATCGAGCATCGACAGGCGGAAAATGATGATGAAGTTCGGGCCCACCGCTTCACGTACACGACGGACGATTTCCACCGGCAGGCGCATGCGGTTTTCGTAGCTGCCACCCCAGCGGTCGGTACGGTGGTTGGTGTGCGCGGCGAGGAACTGGTTAATGAAATAACCTTCCGAGCCCATGATTTCCACGCCGTCGTACTCGGCGCTCTGCGCCAGTACCGAACAGGTGACGAAATCGCTGATCTGTTTCTCGATGCCTTCCTCGTCCAGCTCTTTGGGCTTGAACGGGTTGATCGGTGCCTGAATCGCACTCGGCGCGACCTGTTTCGGGCTGTAGGCATAACGCCCGGCGTGGAGGATCTGCATGCAAATCTTGCCGCCCGCTTCATGCACCGCGCGGGTCACGATGCGGTGCTTGAGCGCTTCTTCCTCGGTGGTCAGTTTGGCTGCGCCGGAGTACACGCCGCCCTCATCGTTCGGGCCGATACCGCCGGTGACCATCAGGCCGACACCACCCCGGGCGCGCTCGGCGAAGTACGCCGCCATGCGTTCGAAGCCGCCCGGTTTTTCTTCGAGGCCAGTGTGCATCGAACCCATCAGGGTGCGGTTGCGCAGCGTGGTGAATCCCAGGTCCAGCGGGGCCAACAGGTGCGGGTAATGGGCGGTCATCGGTAACTCCACAACGGGCGATCACGGAAATTGCGGGAGCTCTGCGTCCCCCGTCAGTCATGTTCGACAGACTAAGAGTCGCACTGCTGTCACTCAATGACCGAAACTGACAACTTATTGATCCAAATGCGCAGCGCCCCTTGGCAAGCGCCGGCATGCGCCCTACCCTAGTCGCCACACCCTGTACCCGGCTGTTGTTGGTTTTCATGCGCAAACTTCTGTATCTGTTTTTCTCCATGGCCATCGTTGCCGCCCTGAGCACCTACGCCATGTGGGCGGCGGACCGGCCGGCGGGGCATTACCTGTCGGACCTGCGCATCAAACTGGCGGTCGATCAGGGCACCCCAGCTGATCGAGGCAATCTGCTGGGCATCCAGCCGGAACTGTTCCCTACCGACTACCAGAGCCCCGAGCGCCTGCACCGCAAATTCGCGGCCTATCTGCAGCAAGCGCAGGATCAAGGATTGCTCAACGAAAAAACCGTAGTCGTCCTGCCCGAGCATGTCGGCACATGGCTGATGATCAGCGGCGAGAAAGACGAGCTGTACCAGGCCCCGACTCTCGTCGAAGCGATGAACTGGCTGGCGGCGAGCAATCCGTTGCTGTTCGCCCGCGCCTGGCTCACTGCCAAGGGCGAAAATCGCCTCGACGACGCGCACCTGCGCATGAAGTCCAAAGTCATGGCCAAGGATTACCAGGCGCTGTTCGGCGGGCTGGCCAAAGAATTCCACGTGACCTTGGTGGCCGGTTCTATCGTCTTGCCCGAACCGAGCATCCGCGACGGCCAGCTCAAGCCCGGCAGCGGCGCGCTGTTCAACAGTAGCGTGGTGTTCGGCCGTGATGGTGTGCCGCTGGGCCAGCCCCAGCGGCAGATGCACCCGATCTTCGAACAGCGTGACGTGATCAATAGCGAAGACGAGCATGCGATCAACGTGATCGAGACCCCGGCCGGGCGTCTGGGTGTGCTGATCGGCAGCGACAGCTGGTACCCCGACAACTATCGCCGACTCGACGAGCAAGGCGCGCAACTGGTGGCGGTGCCCGCCTTCGTCGTCGGTCACGACGCCTGGAATCAGCCGTGGGCCGGCTACAAGGGTTCGAGCACAGCGGGTTCGGTCAGCCTCAAGCCCGGGGAAATCAGTGAGGGTCAGGCCTGGCATCGCCTGACGCTGACCGCGCAGCCGCCGAGCAGTCGCGCGATTGCTGGGATGAGTGTGTTCCTGCGCGGCCAGTTCTGGGACAAGCCTGGTTCGGGACAAAGCTTCCTCAGCAGCAACGGCCAGCAATTCGCCGATGGTGAAGCCCGTGGTGCGCGTCTGCTGAACATCTGGTTGTAAGCCATGAAACCAATGCCGATGCGCCTTGGGGATCTGTCGGTTGGCTTCGTCCACAGCCTTGCCGATGCCGTGCGCAGCCATGGCGTCGACCCGCAACCGCTGCTGGAACAATACGGGCTGGACGCCGCTCGACTGGCCGAAGCCGGCGCGCGGCTGTCGATCCCGCGCTACATGCGTCTGGGGCACAGCGCGATTCAGTTGACCGGCGACCCGGCACTTGGCTTGCGCATGGGTCTGCTCAGTCGTTTGAGTCAGGCTGGGCTCGCCGGGGTCACCGCCGCTCAGGCGCCGACCGTGCGCGAGGCCGCCCGTTGCCTGATCCGCTTCGAGCCGTTGTACGGTTCCAACTATCGCGGACAGTCGAGTTTTCATGAAGACGCGAATGGCGCCTGGCTGCGCTTCTATTCGATCAGCCCGTACAACGCCTATAACCGCTTTGTGGTGGATTCAATCATCGCTGGCTGGCTGCATCAGCTGTCCAGCGTCGGCCGCGAGCAACTGCGAGCGGAACGCATCGAAATCGAATTTGACGAGCCAACCTATCGCGACGCCTACAGCGTGCTGGGCGACTGTCCGCTGCAGTTCGGCGCCGAACGCAATCAACTGCGCTTAAGCCTCACCAGCCTCGCTCAGCGCAACCCGGAGCACTGCCCGAGCACCTGGAAGCATTTGCTCGCGTTGTGCGAACGGGAGCTGGAGCAATTGACCCGCACCCGCAGTCTGCGTGAACGCATCACTCAGCTGTTGGGGCCGTTGCTCAATGGTGGCCGGGAACCCGACCTGGAAGAAGTGGCGGCGCGTCTGAAGCTGCCGACCTGGACGTTGCGGCGCAAACTGGCCGAGGAAGGCACGCAGTTTCGCGCGATCCTCAATGACACCCGCCGTGATCTGGCGATGACCTACATCCGCGACACCGAACTGGCGTTCGGCGAAATTGCCTACCTGCTGGGCTTTGCTTCAGCCGAGGCGTTTCAGCGCGCTTTCAAACGCTGGAGCGGTCAGACCCCTGGCGAGTTTCGCCGCAGTCACCGCAAAACCGCCTGACGCCTTACAGCTCGGTGGCGTCTTCTGCCGGTTCTGGCTGATCGAGTTCAAAGGCCTGGTATTCGAGCAGTTCTTCTTGATAGTCATCCATCGTGTCATCCCCCTGCTGCTCGCTTGAAAAATAGCCCGGTCAACTGACCAGTGCTTCGAGCATAACGTGCCCGTGTGAAGGAAAAGTGAAACCCTTCCTTCATGAAATAAAACGTAGCAGGTGGTCAGGAATTTATCGCGGGATTTTTGTCGGGGGAATGTAACGAGATTTGAGTACACCACAAAACAAATGTGGGAGCGGGCTTGCTCGCGAAAGCGCAGTGTCAATCGACATATACATTGACTGACACTCCGCTTTCGCGAGCAAGCCCGCTCCCACAGGAGGGCTGCGCGCAGCTTATTGCATTGCCGGAATCGGCTCGGACGGCGGCGGGATATTGGTCGGGTTGGCCGGCGGCGTGATCGTTTCGGTAGCCGGAGCAGGTTCAGCACTCGGTGCCGGGGTGATCGGCGCGGGCTCCGCAGGCGGCACCACGGGTTCGGAACCCACTGGCGTCGGTGCAACCGGGGCCGGCGCCGGGGTCGCTGCTGGGGCTGCCGGCGCGGTGGTCTGGGCTGGCTCGACAATCCCGGCTGGCGGCGGTGCAGGCGTTGTCTCTACCGCCGGTGCCGGGGTAGCCGGCGCTACAGCGGCAGGCTTCGGCTCCGGCACGCCGAGGTCGGTCTTGGGTTTTTCTTCGATGTGTGCGGCCTTCTTCGCATCCGCCGGCAGGAACAGTTCGACCAGGGTGAAGAATCGCTCGTAGAACTTCTGCGAGGTCACGGTCTCACTGGCGACCTTGACCATCGAATCATCGGAGGAACCGATCGGCATCGACACCGAACCCAACACGCCGACTCCGAGACTGGCGGAGTTGTTGGTCTTCTTCAGCGCGTAGCGATCCTGCAAGGCGTTGGCGAACACTGTGGCATGGTGCTTGGCACTGCCATCTTCGGCGCACACCACGTTGAAGCTGATCTCCAGATGGGTTTCACCGGTCTGCTGGAAGCTCTTGTGGCCACTGACCAGTTTCGGGTCGCTGCTGGTGATGATGTAGCCCTGGCTGAGCAGCGCACGACGGGCCGCCTCGCAACTGGCGACATCGGCAACCGGGTAATTGCGAGAATACGTACCGGAATCGTCGAAATTCTCATGCTCATAGATCGGCTTGTCTTTCGAACAGCCGGCCACAGCGGTCAACAACAGCGCCAACCCAACGACACGCATGGGAGTTGAAATCAACATTAAACATCCTGAGGGAAAACGGTCCGGGGCGTATTGTGCAACAGATCGCGGCCCCGCGGCGCACGGATTAGTGTCTTAAAACAGTTACAACTTTACCGAGGATGAGCGTCGGGAAAAAGCCGCGTCGATAAATGATCGATAAATACCCGCAATTTGGCGGTTGCATGGCGGCTCGACGGCCACAACACCCAGAACTGACCGACGTGTTGCAGTTGAGCATCCAGCACCCGTTGCAAGCGCCCCTGCGCCACTGCCTCATGGGTCATGAAGTCCGGCAGGCAGGCGATGCCCATGCCGGCAATGGCTGCATGGCTGACAGCTTCGATAGAGGTGCTGACCAGTCGGGTCGGCAGACGCGCTTCAAGTGCGCTTTCCTCGCGGATCAACGGCCACGGCTCCAGCTTGCCGGTGGCATGAAAGGTATGCCGCAAACAGGCGTGATCCGCCAGATCGGCCGGAATCTGCGGCATGCCACGTTGCTGCAGATAAAGCGGGCTAGCCACCAGCACCATGTGAAACTCGCCCAAGGGCCGCGCCATCAGCCGTGAATCCCGAGGCTTGCCGGTGCGAATCACTGCGTCGAAGCCCTCCTCGACCACATCGACCATGCGATCGGTCAGGTCCAGATCCAGCTCGATCTGCGGGTACAGCGCCATGAACTCGTTCATCACCGGCATCACCAGCCCATGCACCTGCGGCAGGCTGATACGCAACTTGCCATGGGGTTGCGACGCGGAATTGCACAGTTCGAACTCGGCGGCTTCCACCTCGGCGAGAATCTTGCGACAGCGCTCGAGGAACAGCGCGCCCTCGCTGGTCAGGGTGATGCTGCGAGTCGTGCGATGAAACAGCCGCACGCCAAGTCGCGTCTCCAGCCGCGCGATACTTTTGCCGACCGCCGAAGACGAAACGCCCTGCAGCCGCCCCGCTTCGGTAAAACTGCGGGTCTCGGCAACCTGCACAAACACCGAAATACTGCCCAGGCTGTCCATTCCACTCCTCCCATTCACGACATCCGTGTCCGATATGTTCGGAACCGTAACCCATTTTTCTCCAATGCGCAGCGTCCTAGCCTATGGCCTTCATCCCCTTCGGCACATGGACGCTGACTCATGAACGACGCACAACTCGCCTCACCAGGCCCCGACACTGCACTTGAAGAACCCGAACGCTTGCCCCTCGGCGCCCTGCTGGCCCTGGCCACCGCCGGCTTCATCACCGTGCTGACCGAAGCCATGCCCGCCGGCCTGCTCCCACAGATGAGCGCTGGGCTGAATGTCTCGCAAGCGCTGGTCGGCCAACTGGTCACGCTGTACGCCATTGGTTCGATGCTCGCCGCCATTCCGCTGACCATCGCCACCCGCAGCTGGCGCCGGCGCCCATTGTTACTGTCAGCCATCGGCGGCTTCGCCATCGCCAACAGCATCACCGCCCTGTCAGAGCTGTACTGGCTGACCTTGATCGCACGACTGCTGGCCGGGGTCTTCGCCGGGTTGCTCTGGGCATTGCTGGCAGGCTATGCCAGCCGCATGGTTGCGCCCCACCTGCAAGGCCGGGCCATCACCGTCGCCATGCTGGGCGCGCCGCTTGCACTGTCGCTGGGCATCCCGGCGGGAACGTTGCTCGGCACGATGGTCGGCTGGCGCCTGAGCTTCGCGATCATGACCGCACTGACGCTGCTGCTGGTGATCTGGGTGCACTGGCAAGTGCCGGACTTCCCCGGCGAGCGCGTAGGAAAACAACTGCCCCTGCGTCAGGTCTTCACCCTGCCCGGCGTGCGACCGGTACTGTTTGTGACCCTGTCCTACGTGGTTGCTCACAACCTGCTGTACACCTACATCGCACCGTTCCTGCAACCGTCGGGACTGGCCAGCGATATCGACCGGGTGCTGCTGGTGTTCGGCCTCGCCTCAGTGCTGAGCCTGTGGATCGTCGGCAGCCTGATCGACCACTGGCTACGCGAGCTGGTACTGATCAGCACGCTGCTGTTCATGCTCTCCGCCATCGCCTTGGGCCTGTGGCGAGAATCGGCGACCGTGGTCTACATCGCCGTCGCCGTGTGGGGCCTGGCATTCGGCGCGATGCCTTCGCTGCTGCAGACCGCTTCGGCGAAAACCGCTGGAGAGGCTGCTGATACGGCGCAGTCGATGCTGGTAACGCTGTGGAATGTCGGGATCGCCGGCGGTGGACTGGTGGGGGGATTACTGCTGGGGAATCTGGGGGTTGGCGCGTTTCCATGGATTGTTGTGGGGTTGCTGGTTTTGACTTTGTATGCGGCACTCAGGGCGCGGGGGAATGGGTTGGCTTGATTGGGACTGTGAGGGAGTGGGTGGCTGCTAGGCTGCCTTCGCGAGCAAGCCCGCTCCCACAGTGGGGCCGAGTACATCAGTAAGAGGTTGGTCGGCTGTCAGGCCGCCTTCGCCAGCAGGCTGGCTCCTACAGTTTAGGAAGCGTGCCCCGCATGCGGCGAAGCCGCCCCACTCAAATGGCCGAGTGTCAGCTCGCCGAAAGCTCTTGATCTTGCCGTGCCGGCCCCATCGGCAGGCTGAGTGGAGGGATTTATCCGGGGGTGGGAGCGCAGCGACCGTTCGACGCAGTCGAACACATCGAGAGGAGGTGCAGCGAAGCAAACCGTAGGCGATGCCCCCGGATGAATCCCGGAGCGAAGGAACCCGAGCCTAAGCGAGGGCCGAACGCCGGGGCCCAGACTTTTGGTTACTTTGGGGCGTTTGCCAAAGTGACTCGCCGTAAGGGCGAAACCGCCAGCCGCAGCACCCGAAGAACCGGATATTCACCCAATCCACAAGAACATGGTCGGCCCAAAGGCCGCCAAGCCCAAAAACCAAAGTCCAAAAAAAACCCCAACCATAAGGTCAGGGCTTTCCTGTTACCACTCAGTCAAACATCAATACCGCTTGATATCAGCCTGGCTTTCCAACTGCTTACGAAACGCCGCAAAGTCCTGCTGACCTTCACGCGACGCGAGGAAGCGACGGTACTGAGCCTTCTCTTCTTCAGTCGGCGCCACCGCCTCGTTGACACCATTCAGACGCACAATCATCAGACTGCCGTCCTGCAAGGTCACGCTGGTGAACGTCGGTTTGTCCTTGGCCGCCGGTTTCGGCATGCGGAACAACGCCTGCAGCACAGTCGGATCAATGCCTTCCTGAGCACGGGTCGCCGCCGTCACAACCTTCCAGCTCTGGCCATCAACCGCCTTGTCCAGCGGAGTCTTGCCATCACGCAGACTGGCGATCAACTGTTCAGCCTTGGTCTTGGCCGCAGCGCTGGCATGCTCTTTGGTCAGCTGGGCACGAATAGCAGTGTTGACAGCTTCCAGCGGCAGTTGCTCAGGCTTCAGGTGTTCCTTGGCGCGCAGCACGACCACGGTTTCCGGATCCAGCTCAATGCCGGTGCTGTTGGCATTTTCTTCCAGCACTTCCTGGCTGAACGCAGCGGCCACCACAGCACGGTTGGCTGCGATGCCTTCGCCACCTTCCCGGCCGAACGGTTTGGAGGTGTGCACGGTCAGTTTCAGGTCGGCCGCGGGCTGAGCCAGGTCAGACGCTTCGAACGCCGAGTCTTCGAGTTGCTTGGTCGCCTCGACGAAACGCTGCTCGACCTGCTGGGTCTTCAGCTCGCGGGTCAGCTTGTCTTTCAGGCTGGCCAGGGTCGGGACTTCCGGCGCTTCAACACCCAGCAGCTTGATCAGGTGGTAACCGAAATCGGTACGCACCGGCTCGGACACCTGGTCCTTGTTCAACGAGTACAGGGCTTTTTCGAAGGCTGGGTCATAGACGCCAGGACCTGCGAAACCGAGGTCACCGCCATTGTTGGCCGAACCCGGGTCCTGCGAGAACTCCTTGGCCAGCGCTTCGAATTTCTCGCCCTTGGCCAGACGCGCCTGGACTTCTTCGATCTTCGCCTTGGCCTGAGCGTCGGTCGTCTTGTCGTTGACTTCGATCAGGATATGCGCCGCACGACGCTGCTCCGACAGGTTGGCGATCTCTTTCTGATACGCCGCCTGCAGGTCTTCGTCCTTGACCGCAACCTGGTCAAAGAACGAGGACTTCTTCAGCTCGACGTAGTCGACAACCACCTGCTCAGGGGTCATGAACTCCTTGGCGTGCTCGTCGTAGTAGGCCTTGACCTCATCGTCGGTCAACTTGACCGCGGCCGGATCGGCCTTGACGTTCAGCGAAGCGAAGTCGCGAGTCTGTTTTTCCAGACGGGCGAATGCCAGCACTTCGGCGTCGGTGACGAAGCCGCTGCCGGCAACACCGGCGCGCAACTGACCAATCAGCATTTCCTGAGCCAGCATCTGGCGGAATTGCATACGGGAGTAGCCCAGTTGACGGATCACCTGGTCGAAGCGCTCGGAGCTGAACTTGCCGTCCACCTGGAATTCAGGGGTCTGCAGGATCACCTGATCCAGTGCGCCTTCGGAGAAAGCGAATTTCGATTGTTCTGCGCCTTGCAGCAGCAGCTTGCGATCGATCAGGCCCTTGAGGGCCGACTCGCGGAGCATTTTTTCGTCAAGCAAGGAAGCATCGAAGTCCTTGCCCAGCTGTTGCATCAACTGGCGACGTTGCATGTCAACGGCTTGGCTCAGCTCGTTCTGGCTGATTTCTTCACCATTGACCTTGGCCGCATCGTTGGAGTGCGTAGTGGCCTTGAAAATGGCATCGAAACCGGTCAAAGCCATCAGTGCAACGATGACCCCGATAATGGTCTTGGCAATCCAGCCTTGTGAATTGTCCCTGATATTCTGCAGCATGCGTCCCCCAGAAACGGTTGAACTTCAAAAATTAGGCAACCGTGGAGCGTGGGTAGAATCCGGATAGAAGAAAGGCGCATCCGAGGATGCGCCTTCTCGTAACTGGCGGAGCGGACAGGGCTCGAACCCTCGATCCCGGCGTAACAGGCGGCTGTTCCAGCGACCTGCTCTACCGCTCCGCTGCCAAGTCAGGCTTGACCCCGACCCGGATGGGTAAAAACCTGAAACAAACTAACTTAGTTGACAGCTTCTTTCAGTGCTTTACCGGCTTTGAAACCTGGCTTTTTAGCAGCAGCGATTTGCAGCGTCTTGCCGGTCTGTGGGTTACGACCAACGCGAGCTGGACGATCAGTCACGGAGAAAGTGCCGAAACCAACCAGAACAACGGAGTCGCCAGCCTTGAGAGCGCCAGTGACGGATTCGATTACAGCGTCCAGCGCACGGCCAGCAGCAGCTTTCGGGATATCAGCGGATGCAGCGATAGCATCAATCAGTTCCGACTTGTTCACTCTAAGTCCCCTTATATCTATTTTGAGATGATTCTAAGTTTTTTGGTGAAAGCAAAAACAGTGCTGAATGGCCTACAGACACTTAAGAGCCGCTTTATAACAAGGGCTCTAAAAAGCTGTCAAGGAAGCCCCCCAGGCAAAAACGGATTAATGCGTGCTAATTCTTTCCTTTGAATCAGACTCACGTTTTTCGTCCTTGGAAACTATCTCCGGAGCCACATCCGGCAAGGGCTCCGGCGCGTATTGCAGCGCAATTTGCAGGACCTCGTCAATCCATTTAACCGGTTTAATCTGCAGATCCTGCTTGATATTGTCAGGAATCTCCTTCAGATCGCGCACGTTCTCTTCCGGAATAATCACAATCTTGATTCCGCCGCGATGAGCCGCGAGCAGTTTTTCCTTCAGACCACCAATTGCCAGCACTTGACCACGCAGAGTGATTTCGCCAGTCATGGCGACATCCGCGCGTACCGGGATCCCGGTCAATGCCGACACCAGTGCCGTGCACATGCCCACACCAGCGCTAGGGCCGTCCTTCGGGGTCGCCCCTTCCGGCATGTGAATGTGGGTGTCGCGCTTCTCGTGGAAGTCCAGAGGAATGCCCAGGCTCTTGGCACGGCTGCGTACAACAGTCAGCGCGGCAGTGATCGATTCGACCATTACATCGCCCAGCGAACCGGTCTTGATCAATTGACCTTTACCCGGCACCACAGCCGCTTCGATGGTCAGCAGTTCGCCTCCCACCTGCGTCCACGCCAGGCCAGTCACCTGACCGATCTGGTCCTGTTGCTCAGCCAGACCGTAACGGAATTTGCGCACGCCGAGGAAATGCTCCAGCAGATCAGCTGTCACTTTTACCGAGAAGCGTTTTTCCAGCGCGTGCTCTTTGACGGCCTTGCGGCAGACCTTGGCGATCTGACGTTCGAGGCCACGCACACCGGCTTCGCGGGTGTAGTAACGGATGATGTCGCGAATCGCTTCTTCGTCGAATTCCAGCTCGCCCTTCTTCAGACCGTTGGCGGCAATCTGCTTCGGCGACAGGTACTTGACGGCGATGTTGATCTTTTCGTCTTCGGTGTAGCCCGGCAGGCGAATGACTTCCATCCGGTCCAGCAGTGCCGGCGGGATGTTCATCGAGTTCGAGGTGCACAGGAACATCACATCGGACAGGTCGTAATCGACTTCCAGATAGTGATCGTTGAAGTTGTGGTTCTGCTCCGGATCAAGCACTTCCAGCAACGCCGACGCTGGATCGCCGCGCATGTCGCTGCCCATTTTGTCGATTTCATCGAGCAGGAACAGCGGGTTGCGCACACCCACTTTTGTCATCTTTTGAATCAATCTTCCCGGCATCGAACCGATGTAGGTCCGGCGGTGACCACGAATTTCCGCCTCGTCACGCACGCCACCAAGGGCCATGCGCACGAATTTACGGTTGGTGGCGTGGGCAATCGACTCCGCCAGCGAGGTTTTACCCACGCCAGGAGGACCGACCAGGCACAACACCGGGCCACGAATCTTCTTCACGCGCTTCTGCACGGCGAGGTATTCAAGGATGCGTTCCTTGACCTCTTCAAGGCCATAGTGATCGGCGTCGAGAATGTCTTCAGCACGCGCCAGGTCGAGGCGTACCTTGCTCTGTGCCTTCCACGGCACCTGCACCAGCCAGTCGATGTAGGAGCGCACCACGGTGGCTTCAGCGGACATCGGCGACATCTGCTTGAGTTTGTTCAGCTCGGCGGAGGCCTTGGCCAGGGCATCTTTTGGCAAACCGGCAGCGTCGATGCGCTTTTTCAGCTCTTCGATTTCGTTGTGACCTTCGTCACCGTCGCCGAGCTCTTTCTGAATGGCCTTCATCTGCTCATTCAGGTAGTACTCGCGCTGGCTGCGCTCCATTTGCTTTTTGACGCGGCCGCGAATGCGTTTTTCGACTTGCAGCAGATCGATCTCGGCATCCAGCAACGCGAGCACGTGCTCGACCCGGGCCGACAGATCGATGATTTCGAGAATTTCCTGCTTCTGCTCGATTTTCAGCGCCATGTGCGCGGCCATAGTGTCGACCAGGCGGCCAGGCTCATCGATGCTGTTGAGCGATGACAGGACTTCAGCCGGGACTTTCTTGCCCAACTGCACATATTGTTCGAACTGCGACAGCAGGCTGCGCACGAACACTTCGGATTCGCGCTCGGCGGCATCGACTTCATCGATCAGCGAGACCTCGGCGCGGCAATGCCCGTCGACTTCACTGAAGCGCTCTACAGCGCCGCGCTGCTCACCTTCGACCAGAACCTTGACCGTGCCATCCGGCAGCTTCAGCAGCTGCAGCACAGTAGCAATCGTACCTACGCGATAGAGAGCGTCTTCACCGGGATCATCGTCAGCCGGGTTTCTCTGGGCCAGCAGCAGGATCTGCTTGTCGCCCGTCATCGCGGCCTCGAGGGCTTCGATGGATTTCTCGCGCCCCACGAACAGCGGGATAACCATGTGCGGATAAACCACGACATCGCGCAATGGCAGGAGAGGCAATTCGATGGTTGTCTTCATGATTTCGCCTCTACGGCGGCCATATGGCCGTAATCAGATGGAATTAAGCTTGAAACCAAGATGGGGGCTGCCTTGAAAAAAAACAAGCGCTAAGCGGATGTAAAAAACGACATAAAAAAAAGAGGCCCGAAGGCCCCTTCTTTGTTCCGGCAGTGTGGACGCTTACGCGTCCGGCGCTGCCTTGGCCGTCGGCTCACTGTTTTCATAGATATACAGTGGCTTGGACTTGCCTTCAATCACGCTTTCATCGATGACGACTTTGCTCACCTCGGACTGCGAGGGGATTTCGTACATCGTGTCGAGCAGCACACCTTCGAGAATCGAGCGCAGGCCACGAGCACCAGTTTTACGTTCCAGGGCACGCTTGGCGACCGATTTCAGGGCGTCGGTCCGGAACTCCAGATCCACGCCTTCCATCTCGAACAGCTTGGCATACTGTTTGGTCAGAGCATTTTTCGGCTCGGTGAGGATTTGCATCAGCGCAGCCTCGTCGAGCTCGTCCAGCGTCGCAAGCACCGGCAGACGACCGACGAATTCCGGGATCAGACCGAACTTGACCAGATCGTCAGGCTCGACTTCACGCAGGGATTCACCGACTTTCTTGCCTTCTTCCTTGCTGCGTACTTCTGCGTTGAAACCGATGCCGCCCTTGGTGGAACGGTTTTGAATAACCTTTTCCAGACCGGAGAACGCACCACCACAGATGAACAGGATGTTACGGGTGTCGACCTGCAGGAATTCCTGCTGCGGATGCTTGCGGCCACCTTGCGGCGGAACGGAAGCGACCGTGCCTTCGATCAACTTGAGCAAGGCCTGCTGCACGCCTTCACCGGAAACATCGCGGGTGATCGACGGGTTGTCGGACTTGCGGGAAATCTTGTCGATTTCGTCGATGTAGACAATGCCCATCTGGGCCTTTTCCACGTCGTAATCGCACTTTTGCAGCAATTTCTGAATGATGTTCTCGACATCTTCACCTACGTAACCGGCCTCGGTGAGGGTGGTTGCGTCGGCGATGGTGAACGGAACGTTCAGCAGGCGGGCCAGTGTTTCGGCCAGCAGGGTTTTACCGGAGCCTGTCGGGCCGATCAGCAGGATGTTGCTCTTGCCGAGTTCGACGTCGTCAGCCTTCTTGTCACGCTGATTCAGGCGCTTGTAGTGGTTGTACACCGCTACGGCCAGAACCTTTTTCGCACGCTCCTGACCGATTACATACTGATCAAGGATGCCGCTGATTTCTTTAGGCGAAGGCAATTTATGCGCGCTGCTTTCGGCCTGGGCTTCCTGCACCTCCTCGCGGATGATGTCATTGCACAGGTCGACGCACTCGTCGCAGATAAAGACCGAGGGGCCGGCAATCAATTTGCGTACTTCATGCTGGCTTTTGCCACAGAAGGAGCAATAGAGCAGCTTGCCGTTGTCCTCGCCGTTGCGGGTGTCAGTCATTCGTTCGATCCAAATCCGATAGGCTTGCAACACAAGATGAAGGCTATTGCGGGCTTTTTCAAGCCCGCTGGTGGTCGGACCTGCCGACCAACCTTATTTTGAGCTGCTTATTTTACGCAGGACGCTGGCTGATGACTTCGTCGATCAGGCCGTATTCCTTCGCAGCTTCTGCACTCATGAAGTTGTCGCGATTGGTGTCGCGCTCGATTTCTTCAAGGGTACGACCGCTGTGCTTGGCCATCAGCGTGTTCAGACGCTCGCGAATGAAGAGGATTTCCTTGGCATGGATTTCGATATCCGAAGCCTGACCCTGGAAACCGCCCAGTGGCTGGTGAATCATCACACGCGAGTTCGGCAGGCAGAAACGCTTGCCAGGAGCACCGGCCGTCAGCAGGAATGCACCCATGCTGCACGCCTGACCAATGCAGGTCGTCGATACGTTTGGCTTGATGAACTGCATGGTGTCGTAGATCGACATGCCCGCTGTCACCGAACCGCCCGGGGAGTTGATATAGAGATGGATGTCCTTGTCCGGGTTTTCCGCTTCAAGGAACAGCAATTGCGCACAGATCAGGTTGGCCATGTAGTCCTCTACAGGACCCACCAGAAAGATTACACGCTCCTTCAGAAGGCGCGAGTAGATGTCATAGGCGCGCTCGCCACGAGCAGATTGCTCGACAACCATCGGGACCAGGCCGCCGGCGGCCTGGATATCAGAGTTCTGCTGAATATACGAATTACGGAACATGCTCTGCAGTCACTCCCAAATAGTTATGTCTTGAATACGCATAAGCCAGCTCGAAGGCTGGCTTATGTGTGTACTTCTTAACGCAAAAACAATCAGTCGGCTTTTGGAGCTTCTACCGGCTTGACCGCTTCTTCGTAAGAGACCGATTTGTCGGTCACGCTAGCTTTCTGCAGAACAGTATCCACAACTTGTTCTTCCAGCACAACCGAACGGACTTCGTTCAGTTGCTGCTCGTTCTTGTAGTACCAGGACACAACCTGCTCAGGTTCCTGGTAAGCAGAAGCCATTTCCTGGATCATTTCGCGAACGCGGGCTTCGTCAGGCTTCAGGTCGAATTGCTTGACCACTTCAGCCACGATCAGACCCAGCACTACGCGGCGCTTGGCTTGCTCTTCGAACAGCTCGGCCGGCAGTTGGTCAGGCTTGATGTTGCCACCGAACTGCTGAACAGCCTGCACGCGCAGACGGTCAACTTCGTTGGACAGCAGAGCCTTAGGCACTTCGATCGGGTTGGTGGCCAGCAGACCGTCCATAACCTGATTTTTTACCTTGGACTTGATGGCCTGACGCAGCTCACGCTCCATGTTCTTGCGAACTTCGGTGCGGAAGCCTTCCAGACCGGTTTCCTTGATGCCGAATTGAGCGAAGAACTCTTCGTTCAGCTCTGGCAGCTTTGGCTCGGAAACGGTGTTTACAGTCACGGTGAACTCGGCGGTTTTGCCGGCCAGGTCCAGGTTCTGATAGTCCTCTGGGAAGGTCAGGTTCAGAACGCGCTCTTCGCCCGCTTTAGCGCCCACCAGGCCTTCTTCGAAGCCCGGGATCATGCGACCGGAACCCAGCACCAGCTGAGTACCTTTGGCCGAGCCGCCAGCGAATGCTTCGCCGTCAACCTTGCCAACGAAATCGATGTTCAGCTGGTCTTCGTTCTGAGCGGCACGATCGGCCACTTCGAAACGGGTGTTCTGCTTGCGCAGGATGTCCAGCATTTTGTCCAGATCAGCGTCAGCCACTTCAGCGCTCAGGCGCTCGACAGTGATGCCGTCGAAACCGGCAACGGTGAACTCAGGGAACACTTCGAATACGGCTACGTATTCCAGGTCCTTGCCAGCTTCCAGCGACTTAGGCTCGATCGAAGGCGAACCGGCAGGGTTCAGCTTCTGCTCAACCACAGCTTCGTAGAAGGAGGACTGGATGACATCACCAACAGCTTCCTGACGAGCGTCAGCACCGAAACGGCGCTTGATTTCGCTCATTGGCACTTTGCCTGGACGGAAGCCAGCAATCTTGGCCTTTTGGGCAGTCTGCTGCAGACGCTTGTTGACCTGGCTCTCAATGCGCTCAGCCGGCACGGTGACGCTCATGCGGCGCTCAAGAGCAGTAGTATTTTCAACAGAAACTTGCATGGATATTCCTCGTTGCACAGACGTTAGCCGGCCGTTTCCGACCCCAGAATCAAGGGCATGCATTCTAGTGGGTCAAACTCAAGAAGTCACCCTACTGAAAACGGGTAAAAAAACAGCAGGCCATTTATAGGTGTGAATGCATCAATGCACTCCACCCCGAAGATGAATAAAGACCATCACGCCAGGGCTCTGCTTCAACCGCTTCTATATATAGAAGAGACCGCGAGCCATCTCCCTGACGGCCGATCCTGCGAACATGGCCGGTGGTCGGCACGCAGGCCGCAAGCCCATGAACACGACGAAACGCCTTGCCCTTCGAGCCGAAAACCAGCGCAACAAACCACAAGCCGTAAAACAAAAAAGGCGCCAGACTGTTAAATCTGGCGCCTTTCGAAATATGGGGTGGACGATGGGGATCGAACCCACGACAACGGGAGTCACAATCCCGTGCTCTACCAACTGAGCTACGCCCACCATATTGCGTCACAAAAAAGCCATTCAACTTCTTTGCTGAACTTCATCAGGCCTGCGGCATGAATGAAGCTTTAATTGGTGCGGATGAAGAGACTCGAACTCTTACGCCTCGCGGCGCTGGAACCTAAATCCAGTGTGTCTACCAATTCCACCACATCCGCAGATGAAGCTTTTTAAAGCAAAGGCGCCAGACTGTTACATCTGGCGCCTTTCGAAATATGGGGTGGACGATGGGGATCGAACCCACGACAACGGGAGTCACAATCCCGTGCTCTACCAACTGAGCTACGCCCACCATATCGCGTTACTTGTGCCAAAGCTGCCTAATGGCGCACCCGGCAGGACTCGAACCTGCGACCATCCGCTTAGAAGGCGGATGCTCTATCCAGCTGAGCTACGGGCGCCTTGTTAATCTGTACCCTTGGAGGACTACAAACTAAGTGCTTTCCAGCTTCGCAGAACCGTAATTCCGCTCGACCTTCTTAACCAGTGCTAGGCTGTGCCCGACAAGTGCGACGAATAGTATAGAGCGACCTTTAGGTCGTCAAATCTTTTTTGAAAAAAATTCATTTAATTAAAGGAGTTAGGGGAATTTGCTGACCAAGCGCCTTTGCCCTCACCGCCTGACATGCGAGAATGCGTTCTCTTTTTTTCCCCTCTCGATGGTTAATCACGCGCAATGACTGCACAACTAATCGACGGCAAATCGATCGCCGCCAGCCTGCGCCAGCAGATCGCCCAACGAGTTGCCGAGCGTCGCCAGCAAGGCCTGCGCACTCCCGGCCTCGCGGTGATCCTGGTCGGCAGCGATCCTGCCTCTCAGGTTTATGTCTCGCACAAGCGTAAAGACTGTGAAGAGGTCGGCTTCCTCTCTCAAGCCTACGACCTGCCTTCCGAAACCACTCAAGAAGCACTGACCGATCTGATCGATCGCCTCAACGACGACCCGGCCATCGACGGCGTATTGCTGCAATTGCCGCTGCCGGAGCACCTGGATGCCTCCAAACTGCTGGAGCGCATCCGCCCGGACAAAGACGTCGATGGTTTCCATCCTTATAACGTCGGCCGCCTGGCCCAGCGCATTCCGCTGCTGCGCCCGTGCACTCCGAAAGGCATCATGACCTTGCTGGAAAGCACCGGCGTTGACCTTTATGGTCTGGATGCGGTGGTGGTTGGCGCGTCCAACATCGTCGGTCGCCCGATGGCGATGGAACTGCTGCTGGCCGGCTGCACCGTGACCGTCACGCACCGCTTCACCAAGGATCTGGCCGGCCACGTTGGTCGTGCCGATCTGGTAGTGGTAGCCGCCGGCAAGCCAGGTCTGGTCAAGGGCGAGTGGATCAAGGAAGGCGCGATCGTGATCGACGTCGGCATCAACCGTCAGGACGACGGCAAGCTGGTCGGTGACGTGGTGTACGAAACCGCCCTGCCCCGCGCCGGCTGGATCACTCCGGTACCGGGCGGCGTTGGCCCGATGACCCGTGCCTGCCTGCTGGAAAACACCCTCTACGCGGCAGAAACCCTGCACGCCTGAGACGTTTTTTCGCAATAAAAGAACCCCGCCCTGTGCGGGGTTTTTTGTTCCTGAGAAAAAACTCTAACCGTTCGACGGAAACCCCTCTTTTCACAGGCCTTTTCACGAGATTTTCAGGTCATTCAAACAACCATCGACAGTTCTTCAGCCATACTCCTAAAATGCGCCGTTTCTAAGAAATAACCCGTTACAAAATAACGGAATATCCAACCTTTATGAGTTCGCCCGCGTGAAAATTCGTCTTTCGATCCTGAGCCTGTTTTTCGCTTTTTCAGGCACATTCGTCACGCCAACCGTCAACGCCGCTGAAACCACCGCCGCGCCGCGCGACGCTTCGCAACTGAAGATCGCCTCCGGCAGCGCCCTGCTTATGGATTTGCAGACCAATAAAGTCATCTATTCGAGCAACCCGGATGTGATCGTGCCGATCGCTTCGGTGAGCAAGTTGATGACCGGCTTGGTAGTGGTCGAGGCGCACCAGAACATGGACGAATGGGTCGACGTCGACATCAGCCACACGCCGGAAATGAAAGGCGTGTTCTCCCGAGTCAAACTCAAGAGCGAACTGCCGCGTCGCGAGATGTTGCTGATTGCCCTGATGTCCTCGGAAAACCGCGCAGCCGCCAGCCTCGCCCACCATTATCCGGGTGGCTATGCCGCGTTCATCGCGGCAATGAATGCCAAGGCCAAAGCGCTGGGCATGACCAACACTCACTATGTCGAGCCGACCGGTTTGTCGGAACGCAACGTTTCCACCGCCCGCGACCTGAGCAAATTGTTGGTGGCCGCGAGCAAGCATCCGATCCTCAGCGAGTTGACCACCACCAAGGAAAAAACCGTGTCGTTCCGCAAACCCAATTACACGCTGGGTTTTCGCAACACCGACCATCTGGTGAACAAGGCCGACTGGGACATCAAGATCACTAAAACCGGCTTTACCAACCCGGCGGGCCATTGCTTGGTGCTGGTGACGCGGATGAGCAACCGTCCGGTCGCTCTGGTGATTCTCGATGCGTTCGGCAAGTACACCCACTTCGCCGACGCAAGCCGTATCCGCAGCTGGATGGAAACCGGCAGGAGTACCAACGTGCCGGCGGTGGCGCAACAATACAAGGCGGAGAAAAACCTCAAGGGTCGCCAGAGCGGCGTGGTCGAAGCCTCCAAGTAAAACGACGCACTCAACTGTGGCGAGGGAGCTTGCTCCCGCTGGGGCGCGTAGCAGACCTTCTTTTTTAACAAGAAAAGGCCTGCTGCGCAGTCCAGCGGGATCAAGCTCCCTCGCCACAGAGGTATTCAGCCAGCTGTTGAATACCCGTTATTCAATCATTGGGTAACGGCATTTTGTCGTCGTCCGGAATGCCGTCACCAGCGCTCGGATCTGGTGTCATCACATTAGGCCGCGCCAGCGGATCACGCAGCGGGCTGTCCGGGTCCAGCACGGGGTCCAGCTCTTCCTCGGGCGTGGTCGGCACACTGTCCGGATGTTTATCGTCGAAACTGGAATCGGTACTCATACGCACCTCACTTCAAGGTTTCAGATCGGCTAACGGGTCATAGGGTTTGGCCGGGCGCTTGCTGTCTTCGCCGGACTCCACGTCCTTCGGCGCCTTCGCGGGGCCAACCGGATCGACCTGCGGATCGTCGAGGTCCGGCGAATCCGGGTCGAAGCCCAGCTCGTGACCAGAGGAATGCTCGCTCGAGTGCGGGCCTTTGGGGGATGGGGAATCTGCCATGCTCGCCTCCTGAATCACCCGCCAATTCGGGCTCTATCATTAAGAGGCGTGCCGGGCGTGAGGGTGCCCGGCAGATGACGAACGGAAGTTTAATGTGCTGCCAGCGCCTTTTTCGCTTGCGCAGCTTCACGCTCCTGCCCTGCCTGCGCCAGCTCGTCCGCAGCCTTGAGCCAGCGTTGACGGTCGACTTCGGCGGGAATCTGCGACGGTTTCTGGATCAGCACCGCCCAGCCGCCCGACTTCTCGAACGCCGACTCAAAGGAACTGAAACTCATCAATTCGCGATGGTTCATGCCGGCGCGCAATAGTACTTTCTGCTTGCGTCGGTCGTAACCGGAGAGGATTGCGTAACGCGGTTCAGCCCAGAAGGCCGAGCCCTCGCTGAAACGCACCATCACCGGATAGCCAGCCGCGACCTGGGTCAGCAAGGCAGGCAGGTTGCTGTCCAGCGGGTACACGACCATCCCGTATTCACGCGCGAGGCTCTGCAGGTTCTGTTGCAACTTGTCTTCGGCGCCCGGCAGATGCAGCGGCTTTTCCAGCAAACCCGGGGTGATCACGATGCCCTGCTGCGACAACAGGCTCGCCAACACCTGCGGCCCGCTCTGATTAGCCTCGCCGCGATAAAACGTACCACTGAGCTCAACCCGCTCCGGCAAGCGCTTGACCTGCGGTGCCACACTGCCCGCACACCCTGCCAACACCGCCGCGCATCCGGCTACCAGCAATGCCGCACGAATTCGAGAAAATACCTGGCCCATCATCGCTCTCTGTTCAGACGCCGGTCATCTTGTTCCGGCAAAGCCCCGATCATAGGTCGACACAGGTCAGCGGTATAGCCTTAAACGGCAGATGCAGTGCTTACATAGAGCAAAGTGATTGGTCACCACCGACCTTTGGTCAATAGCTTGAAACACGCCAATGACTAGACTGTCAGTGAAAAAGACTGAAATGGAAAAAGTGGGTGCCCGATGCAGGGCAAAGAGGAGGCACTGATGAGCCTGACCATGACTATCGTAATGCTGATTGCCGGCTGGCTGGCTGTGGCCACCGCCATGTTGTGGGGCGTGCTGCGCATCGCCCGGCGCCACCATCATCCGCTGCCGCCTGTGGCGGTCGAGAAACCGCAAAAGCACAACGCACGCCACGCGACCGCGCACTGAAAAACCATAAAAAAGCCCCCTGAACTCAAAGGTTCAGGGGGCTTTTGACTGGTCAGCGATTACGCCTGCTCAGCCAGTTTCCTCTGCTTCGCCCGGCGCGACATCATGTTCAGCACTTCAATCGCTGCCGAGAACGCCATCGCCGCATACACATAACCTTTCGGTACGTGGGCGCCGAAGCCTTCGGCGATCAGCGTCATGCCGATCATGATCAGGAAGCCCAGCGCCAGCATCACCACCGTCGGGTTGTCGTTGATGAATTTGGCCAGAGGCTCAGCCGCAAACAGCATCACCATCACCGACACCACCACCGCGATTACCATGATCGGCAGGTGTTCAGTCATGCCCACCGCGGTAATGATGCTGTCGATCGAGAACACCATGTCCAGCATCAGGATCTGACCGATCGCGGCAGCGAAGCCCAGAGTCACAGTCGATGTCGCGGTTTTCGGGTCTTCCGGCGCCGGGTCCATGCTGTGATGGATCTCGGTCGTGGCTTTCCACACCAGGAACAGACCACCGGCAATCAGGATCATGTCCTTCCAGGAGAACGCCTGACCCATGATTTCGATCACAGGGGCGGTCAACTGCACGATGAAGGCGATGGTGCTCAACAGGGCCAGACGCAGGATCAGCGCCATGCCGATACCGATTCGACGCGCCTTCTGCCGATGCTGAACGGGCAGTTTGTTGGTCAGGATCGAAATAAAGATCAGGTTATCGATGCCGAGCACGATCTCCATCACCACCAGTGTGGCCAAAGCAACCCAGGCGGCGGGGCTGGCGGCGAGTTCTAACAGATATTCCATGGGTCAGTCCTGACTCTGTGTAAGACGGTTTAGATGGTCTTGGAGGAAGATTCGGATTTTTCCGCATCTTTTTCCGGTGTTTCTTTTTTCTCGATCAGGCCGCCGGTGGCGTCACTGAGCGCCTGTTCAGCAGCCTTGTGCGTATCGTCGATTGCCTGTTTGGCGCTTTCGGCAGCCTTGCCCATCAATTGCTGAGCGCTTTTCTCGGCCTGATCGCAACCGGCCATAAGCAGTAAAGACGTAAACATCAATGCAGGGATTGTGTATTTCATGAGGCTTTCCTTCGAATGAACAGACAGGGTCACAGACCGCCCGTCGATGGCTGGGCATTCTAGGGAGACAAACACTTCAGGAAAATTCGTATTTTTAGCGGCTATACTTCGGCTTTAACGAACCATGACAACTAGTGTAGGAGCTGCCGAAGGCTGCGATCTTTTGATCTTGCTTGAAAAAATCAAAGATCGCAGTCTGCGGCAGCTCCTACAAAGGGGGACGCGGCGGATGCTGAATTACCGACAACTGCATTACTTCTGGGTGGTCGCCAAGACCGGCAGCATCGTGCGTGCCTGCGAGCAACTCAACCTGACGCCGCAAACCATAAGCGGGCAGATCTCGCTGCTCGAACAAACCTACGGCATTGAACTGTTTCAACGGGTCGGCCGGCAGCTTGAGCTGACTGAGGCCGGACGTCAGGCCCTGCCCTACGCCGAGCAGATGTTCCAGCTGGGCGGCGAGCTGGAATTGATGCTGCGCGCCCAGCCCAACGAACAGCAGATCCTGTTTCGCGTCGGCGTGGCGGATGTGGTGCCCAAATCCATCGTCTATCGCCTGATCGCACCAACCATGGAGCTGAACGAGCCGCTGCGCATCACCTGCCGCGAGGACAAACTCGAACGCCTGCTGGCGGATCTGGCGATCCAGCGTCTGGATCTGGTGATCTCCGACAGCCCCATGCCGTCGCACCTCGACATCAAGGGCTACAGCCAGAAGCTTGGCGAATGCGGGATCAGTTTCTTCGCCACCGCAGAACTTGCGGCGCAATACGGGGAGGATTTTCCGCGCAACCTCAACGGCGCACCGCTGTTGATTCCCGGGGCGGAAACCGTGGTGCGCAGCCGTTTGCAGCGCTGGTTCGCCGAGCAGCAGATCCAGCCGCGAATCGTCGGGGAGTTCGATGACAGCGCCCTGATGCAGGCCTTCGGCCAGTCGGGCAGCGGGATTTTCATCGGTCCGAGCGTTATTGCCGATGAAGTCAGACGCCAGTACGGCGTCGAAGTGATTGGCCAGACCGACGCGGTGACCGAGTCGTTCTATGCCATTTCGGTGGAGCGCAAGGTCAAGCACCCCGGCATCGTTGCGATTACCGAAGGTGCCCGACGCGAGCTGTTTACGGCGTTATGAAGCCTGCGCGCACTCTTCACGCGGCTTGAGCGTCATCAACACCATGGCGAGGAACACCGACAACAGAATGAAGCCGGCAGCGGCGAACCCCAGAAAGCCGAGGCCGGCACTGTCGATCACCCGACCGCCGATCATCGCGCCCAGGCCGATCCCGAGATTGGCCCCGGCGATATTCAACGAAGCGGCAAACGCCGGTGCCTGCGGCGCGGCTTTCATCAGACGCACATGGCTGACCAGGAACAGCGCAGCCTGAGTGATACCCCAGATGCCCATGGCCACCGCCAATCCCACCGTCGAGTGAATGTTCGGCACCAGCGACACCATGCCGGCAATCATGAACGCGCAGAACAGCACCGAGGCGCCCAACGGATGACGATCCACCGCGCGACCGCCCAGCGAGTTGCCGACCAGCCCAACCGCACCGAAGCCCATCAGGCACCAGCCAACCACCGTGCCGTTGAACCCGGCCAGCCGTTCGAGAATGTCGGCCAGATAGGTGTAGGCGGTGAACATGCCGCTGAACACCAGAATCGACAACACAACATGGCCGATCATCAGCGGGTTGCGCAAGATCTTGAACTGCGAGGCGAAGCTGACCTGATGCTGGTGCAGGCTGGTTTTCGGCAGGTACACAAACAGCAACAAGGCCTTGGCGAAAGCGATGACCGCCAGAATCGCGAACGCGCTGCGCCAGCCGAATGCATCGGAAATCAACGTGCCCACCGGAATACCGAACACCGTCGCGCAAACGATGCCGAAGCCAATCTTGGCAATCGCACGGCCAGCGTAATCCGGACCGACGATGTCCACCGCCGTCTCACTGGCCAAGGCCCAGAACACCGGTAGACCCAGCGCCGGAATCAACCGGGCGATCGCCATGACCCAGATGTTCGGCGCCAGCGCCGCAACAGTGTTGGCCAGACCGAACATGATCAGAATGGTGATGAATAGCTTGCGCCGCTCGAAACGGGCGAAATACGCGGTCAAGAATGGACCGAACATCGCCACGGTGAAAGCGAATAAAGTCACCAGCAGACCGGCCTGCGGAATGGTCACCGCCAGGTCTCGGGCGATTGCCGGCAACAGGCCGACGATGACGAATTCCGTGGTCAGCAC